>JAZUKW010000126.1:0-6990 GCA_045643425.1 Acutalibacteraceae bacterium | reverse complement strand
GGTGGCGACAATCAGCATCAGCGTAAACATATAAAACCAACGGGCGTAGTACTGCGAGTTAAACAGTTGGAACGCCGCGTTAAACAGCGGAATCACCGCGCACACCGAAAGCACAATCAGCAAACGATGCAACCAGTCCTTATGGGATTTATATTGGAAATAGGCAATCGCGCCGGTAGCGCCCACCATCGGCAGCCACGCGGACATCGACGACCACTTGTTATCCGCATCGGGGAAGAAGTTGGGCCGCGCGGGAATATCCGGCGGGAAGAAGAAACTGTGGAGAATATCCCACAACCGCTGCGGCTGGGTGTAATACAGCGCGTTCCATCCGGCAACGAGGTTGCCGGTGCGGTTGTTTTGAATCACGGCGTAAAACGACGGCAGAAGGAAAATCCCCGCCGCGCACGTCCCGAGCGCCGCTTCGACAAAAATGCCGACCACTTTTTTTGCGTTCAGTTGCCATTCGCCCGACCAGGCGCGGATGCCGAAATACATCAGCAAAAACAGCGCCTGCCCGATGAAGAAATAGTAGTTGTTGAGCGCCGAAAGGAAGAGGAAAATTCCGAACATCCCCCGCTTACCATCTTTTAAGTTCCGCTCGAGCCCGAGCAGGATAAACGGCAGATACACCATCGCCTCGTGGAAATGGTTAAAGAAGATGTTGTAGATGGAAAAGCCGGAAAACGCATACAAAATCGCGCCCAAAACGGCGTACTCCGCTTTTACAAAGCGTTTGAGATACAGATACGCGCCGAGCGCCATCATCGCCATTTTGAGGATAAGCAGCGGCGCCATCATATACGGCACGGCAGCGGACGGGAACGGAATCGTCAGCCAGAAAAACGGACTGCCGAGCAGATAGAAACTGTACGAGCCGATAAAATTCACGCCGAGGTCGGTGTTCCAGTTCCAGCCCCAGTCACCCGCGCGCACGGCATCGTGCGCCATACGGTAAAAGGAGAGTTGTTGGGCGTTAAAGTCGCCGTAGTAGGTAGAATAGCCGCGGGTGGTCAGAATAAACGGCAAAAACAGCACGTCCGCCACCAAAAACACCAACCCGAACGCCAAAAGCGCGTGTTTGTCCTGCGGGCAAAAACGGCGCAGTCGTCTGGCTTTTTCCACGGCACTCGCCTCCTTTTTTCTCGATGCTTACTTATTTCAAATCGCGAATTTTCGTGCCCAGCACTTCCTCGAAACGGGGCAAAATACCCTCGTCGCGGTGGCGGGCGATTTGACACATATCGTAGCCGGGCAGGTTGTTGCCCTCGACGAACACCGGACCGTCCGGCGTAATCGCCACGTCCCATCCGACGTAGCGCATATGCGGCTCGACGAACGCGGCTTCTTTGCACATGGCCACCGCCTCGTTAAAGAACGGGATTTCGAACCCGTTAAACACGGTGTGGGTCATCGGGTGCTCGTCATAGTAAAGCCCCGTTTTGTCGCAAAATGCGGGGCGGGACAGTTTGCCGTCCTCGCCGACCGACGTATACATACCGCCACTCGACACGTTATCGACACAGCCGCCGTTGCCCATTCGCACCAGCGCATACATAAAGTGGGCAACGTCGTCCATCCGCACGGTGACGATACGCACCGTGTTGATGGAGGTCGGGCAAAGCTCGCTCATTTTCGGGTGCTGACGGATCGGCTCCTCGATCAGATATTGGCCGCCCTCCATCAGCTCCGCATACAGCGCGTCATAGTCGGTATCGGCGGACACCTCCACACGGCGGATGCCCTCGCCGCCGCATTTTTCGGTAGCCTTGGCAAAAATCGCCTCGCGACCCTCGCAAAATTCCCTGAGCGTCGCCGCATCCGCATCCCGCAGGTCGAAATACCGGCGGCGGAGATACTTGTCAAACCGTTTGTCGAACACCGACTTGTTGTCGAACACGTAGTAATAATCGCGGTCGTTGAGATACCGCGTGATGATCTGGCTGTCGTTCATAGTGAGATAAGTCAGGCGCTGCGCTTTCGGCTTTTTATAAAAGCCGAACGAGTGATAATCGAGATACCCGATCCCGTAGCGCGCAATACACCACAGCATATCGACGGCGATATACAGCTTGTTGCCGCCGGTCTCCTCGCTGACTTGGCGCACGTGCATAAACCAGCGTTTAAAACTCAAATGTTTTAATCGACGGATAAAGGTTTTCAGCTTACTCAAGACGTCTCCCCCTTTTTGAAGCGGCGCAGCACCCGCGACAGCGGCTCACGCACCAGGTTGCGTTCATAGTCGTTCATACCGATACACCACATATACGGAATGAAAATACACACAAAGACCACGCCGCCGATCAGCACGCCCCACAGCGACTGCGGCACGAACATCGCCGTGACGATCGCCACCAAAATGGGCATCACGAGCGCCGGCATCATTTTTCCGATTTCTTTCCAGAAGCCCGGAATATCCAGCCCGATTCTCTTGTAGTAATACCAATTCATCAAAACGACGTTGCCGATGAAAATAGAGATCAGCGTTCCCGTAGCGGCACCGAAGCCGCCCCACAGCTTGGTCAGCGGGATACTCACCACCACGTTGCCGAGCGCCACGCCGAGATAGACGAGCGAGCGGAATTTGTGCATATTTTTGGCGCGCTGGATCTCGATGCCCACGCTTTGGATCGCCGGGATCAGCGTCGAGGCGAACAGCATAAGGCCGATGTAGTACGAGGTGTTGAACTGCGCGCCGCCGCCCGACCACAAGACCACGAACGGACGACCCACCGCCACAAAGCCGAGCATCACCATCGACATCAGCAAAAATTGCAGACGACCGGTTTTGGTAAACAGCTCGGACAGCCGTTTGTCGTCGCCGCCGGAGGCCACAATGCGGTGTACCCGCGGGGTAAGCACCCCGGAAAACGCGGTCGCCAGCGAGAGATAGTAGATGTTGAGCTGCGACGCCTGCACGTAAACGGTAACCGCGGAGGTACCGTGCAGCCAGCCGAGCAGCAGGCGGTCGATACTCCAATTGAGCTGATCCACCACGATACCGATAAACACGTAGGAGGTGAAGCCGAGCATCCGGCGCATAAGCGCCCAATCGAAGTGTTTAAAGTTGACCGGCATTTTGAGCTTAAACACACAGTAGCCGATGTTCAGCACGCCGGACAACAGCGTAAAGATGAGCGACAGCACCACCATCGCCACCGAGCGGAAGCCAATAATGAGCAGCGGGATCATCACAAGCGGGTTTACGACGGATTTGAGCATCGCCACCAGCTTTTGGAACACGTAGCGCTCGTTGATCATCACGTGCGACTCGAATACGCTGATAGGGAACGATACCGCCGCATTAAACGACAACACCACCATCAGCTTTTTCGCCAGCGCCAGCTCGTCGTCGGTCAGCTTGTTGCCGAACACGAGCGGCGCGTTGTTGGAGATGAGAAGACCGAGCGCCAGCACCACGAACCCCAAAACGGTATAGGTGATGAGAAACATTCCGTTTAATTTCGCCATACCCGCTTTATCGTCGTTTGCCTTAAAGCGGGAGTAATAGCGCGTATAGGCGCTGCCGAGGCCGAAGCTCAAGAGGTTCAAATACGCGACAAGGGGAAGCGCCAAATTATACACGCCGTATTCGCTGTCACCGAGGCGCTCGAGCATAACGGGCGTATACAGAAGCGACACGAGCGTGCCGAGAATCAGCGACACGTAGGATAAGGCTGCGCCCCACTTGAGTTGGCTGTCCTTCAAAGCGGCTCCCCCTTTCTCGTTAAAATGGATTTTAACTTATATATTATATCCTATATAGAGAAAAAAGTAAAGTTTTTCTTAAAAAAAGAGAACCTCCCGTAAAAAGAGGTTCTCTTTTTCTTTAGATTTTGATGACCGGCTCGGCGGTCGCTCCGCGAATGAAGGTGTATTTCATCTGGAACGTACCGCTGACCTTGCCCTCGTTATCGTAACATACTTCCTTCACGCAGTTGCCCATCTTGTCGTATTCATACGTCACGACAACCCGCGTTTCGCCGTCGGGCGTAACGAGGCGCTCGTCCTGCAAACGGTTGTCGGCATCGAAGGTATACTCGCGCGTCTGCTGCAATTGGTCGTTCTCATAGTCAGAGGTCTGAATAAGGTTGCCGATCGCGCTGTAGGATTTGAGGTGGCGCTTCACGATCCCGTCCTCGGTCACGGTCCTCGACTCCTCGCGTCCCTGCCCATCGTAGGTATACTCGATCGTGGAGACAATTTTTCCGTCCGCATCCTTTTTCGTTTGGGTCAGGCAGTTACCCGCCTTGTCGTAGGTATATTCATAGGTGCTCTCGATTTCATCCGTCCGCTCGTATTGCGAAGCGAACTCCCTATTTTCGCCGAAGGTCTTTGCCTTTTCGGTCACGGTCTTCGTCTGCACTCGGTTGTATTTCGTATGATCCGCATAATACGTTTGCTTGATCGCGTTGCCGTTCTTGTCGAACGTCGCTTCAAACGTCAGATACAGCGTGTCGCCCTCGCGGGAGAATTGACGCCACGACTTGCCTTTTTCATTGTATTCGAGACGACCTTTGTCATCACCGCCATCTTCCAAGCGAAGAACGCCCGCCGCATCGTAATACGCCTTGTATTCCGTATTTTCGTCCGAGTCAGAGCGCCTTTCCAGACGGCCTTCATTGTCGTAGGAAAAAAAGCCGTAATTATTAGAAAAGAGGCAATAACCATTGAACAGTCCGGCAGGAAAAGCGGATGAGTAAAGGGTAAGTCTTCCGTCTCTATCGTATTGCCAATTCCACTCTTCGTCCAAAATGCCGTCTTCATCATAGGATGCTCTGGAGGTCATATACCACTTTCCGGCACCGGTAGGCTTCTGTTCGTTTTCTTTCTTGCCGCAGCCGGTCATCATACAAAGCGACAACACCATCGCACCGCACAAAATGAAGCTGATTACCCGTTTCATAACACGCACCTCCGTCAATTTTTCCGTCTTCTGTCAGTATACCGAAAAAAGAGGCATTCGTCAAGAATATTCTTACGCGCCCGCCTCTGTTTTTGCCTGCTCGAGCGCTTTGAGCGCGCGCGCCGAAAGCGCCGCATACCGCTCGCGCTTGTCACGGATATGTTCCTCAAGCGGCGGCAAAATGCCGAAATTCGCACCCATCGGCTGAAAATCCTTGTTTTCGGTTGCCACGTGGGCGGCAAGCGCGCCCATCATCGTGGTTTGCGGCAAAACGACGAGCGGCTCCCCTTTCAGCGTTTTGACAGCGTTGATACCGGCGAGCAGTCCCGACGCCGCCGACTCCATATAGCCCTCGACCCCGGTCATCTGCCCCGCAAAAAACAGCGTGGGACGTGCGCGAAACGCAAACGTCGGGTCAAGCAGTTCGGGGGAATTTAAAAACGTGTTGCGGTGCATCACACCAAAGCGCATAAACTCCGCGTTTTTGAGCGCGGGGATCATACCGAACACCCGCTGTTGCTCGGGGAATTTGAGATTAGTTTGGAACCCGACAAGGTTATACAGCGTCCGCTCGCGGTTTTCGGCGCGCAGCTGCACCACCGCCCACGGACGGTGTCCCGTTCGCGGATCGCGCAGACCCACCGGCTTCATCGGGCCGAAGCGAATGGAATCGCTTCCCCGTTTGGCGAGCACCTCAATAGGCATACAGCCCTCGTACACCGACGGGTCGGCCTTGTCAAAGCCGTGTACCGGCGCGACCTCCGCCTCGACGAGCGCTTTATGAAACGCCTCGTATTCCTCTTTGTTGAGCGGGCAGTTGAGATAATCCCCCTCCGCCCCCTCTGCGGCGTCGTTGCCGTAGCGCGAGGCACAAAACGAGCATTCGGGATCGACGCTCTCGGCGGTAACGATCGGGGCGGCGGCATCGTAAAAATGCAGGCCCTCCGAGCCGCAAAGCCGCGCAATATCCTCCGCCAGCGCGTCGGACGTCAGCGGGCCGGAGGCGACGATCACCACGCCGTCTTCGGGGATATTTGTGATTTCCTCGTGGCAAACGGTAATGAGCGGATGCTCCTCGATCGCTTTCGTCACCGCCGCAGAAAACACGTCACGATCAACCGCGAGCGCGCCGCCCGCCGCCACCGCGGCCTCGTCCGCCGCCGGGAGGCAAACCGAGCCTAATCGCCGCATTTCTTCTTTTAAAAGTCCCGCCGCGCTGTCGATACGCCGCGCCTTCAGCGAGTTCGAGCAAACAAGCTCCGCCAGCCGATCGGTCTTGTGGGCGGGGCTGCGCTTTTCGGGCTTCATCTCGTAAAGCACCACCGAAGCGCCGCGGCTTGCCGCCGCATACGCCGCCTCGCACCCCGCAAGGCCACCGCCGATGACGGTGATTTTCTCGCTCATAGTTCCACTTCCTTACGAAAAAAGGCGGTCATACCGCCTTTTTGTTTTTTCAAAATTTCGTATAATACGCGACCACCGTATCCGGCTCGCCGGTCACGGTGTTCACGCCCTTGATGACAGCGCCGTTCAGGCTCATCAGCTCGCTGCATTCCGCCGTTTCCAGCGCACAGCGAAACACCTCTTTTGCGTTGCACATCACGACGATTTCACCGTTTTTGACGTTGATCGCGCCGTTTTTGCCGAGAATGATCTCCACGGGACTGCCGTTGTCATCCAGCGTTCGTCTGGCGGCATAGCGAATCGCGCGGCCGTTCAGCTTTTGCTCCAGCGCGGTTGCCGCCGCCTGCTCGCGGCGACGCGAAAAGAAGCCCATACGCTCACTCCTCATATTCGGACGTGATGCCGAAATATTCCTCTAAACAAAGTCCGCTGTCCGCAAGCGTCTGTGCAAAATCCACGCCGACAAAGCGGATATGCCACGGCTCGTACATATAACCGGTCGCATCCTCTTTCCCCTCGGGATAGCGGAGAATAAACCCATACTCCGCACAATGCGCCGCGACCCATTGTCCCTCCGGCGTATCGCCGAAATCGTCCGCCACGGTGTTTAAGTCGATCGCAAGTCCCGTCTGATGCTCCGACGAGCCGGGGCGCGCCGAATAGCGGTCGGCGGCATCCTG
>JAZUKW010000125.1:0-2084 GCA_045643425.1 Acutalibacteraceae bacterium | reverse complement strand
AGTCCTGTTATCCAAAAAAGAGCACCGCCCGAAAGCGATGCTCTTTTTTCTGGTGCGGATAACAGGGGTCGAACCTGCACGCCTTGCGGCACCGGATCCTAAATCCGGCGCGTCTGCCAATTCCGCCATACCCGCGTGTATCGCGTAAAGGTAATTTCCTTTACGCGACGAAGTCGGGTTTAGCCGATGGCGGCCATGCTCTGTTCGAGCAGAGCCAATTTTTCCTGCAACCGTGCAGCCTGCTCACGCGCGCCGTTGACAACGGCTTCGGGCGCTTTGTCGGTAAACGCAGGATTCGACAGACGGGCGTTCACGCCGTCCAACTGTTTCTTAACGTTTTCCATCTCTTTTTGCAGGCGTATTTTCTCCTGCTCGGTATCGACAAGCTCCGCAAGCGGGATCTTGATCGTCGCGTCCGGCGTGACAATACTCACGGCACCGGCGACGTCGAAGCTCTCGCCCACGTTCACGTCGGTGGCAAACGCCAAACGGTTCATAAATGCGGCGCCGGTCTTAAACGTATCGGCAAACGCGGTCTCGATAAACAGCTCCGTTTTCTTGGACGGCGGCACGTTCATCTCGGCGCGGCGATTGCGGATGGCACGGATGGCTTCCATCAGGCGCTCCATCTCTTTCTCTTCCGCCGTAAAGGCAAGAGCCTTGTCATACGTCGGCCAATCGGAGCGCATCAGCGTATCGCCCACGTGCGGCAGCGACTGCCAGATTTCCTCGGTGATGAACGGCATAAACGGATGCAGAAGCTTGAGCATATTCGTCATCACGTACACAAGCACGCGGCAGACGTTCTCTTTGTCCTCGCCCTGCAAGCGGTTTTTGCACAGCTCGATATACCAATCGCAGAAATCGTCCCAAATGAAGTCGTACAGCTTCTGCACCGCCATACCGAGCTCGAATTTTTCGAGGTTATCGGTGACGGCCTGCGTCAGCGTGTTGAGCTTCGACAAAATCCACTTATCTTCGAGCGTCAGCGTGTCGGGAAGCGACAGCTCGGTCTTGTCGCCGAGATTCATACGAATGAAACGGGCGGCGTTCCAAATCTTGTTCGCAAAGTTGCGGGAGGATTCCACTTTCTCCTGCATAAAGCGCATATCGTTTCCGGGGCTGTTGCCGGTCGCGAGCATAAAGCGGAGCGCATCCGCGCCGTATTCCTCGATGATTTCGAGCGGGTCGATGCCGTTGCCGAGGGATTTCGACATCTTGCGGCCCTTGGAGTCGCGCACGAGGCCGTGGATAAACACGGTGTTGAACGGTGCTTTTCCGGTATACGCGAGGCCGGAGAACATCATACGCACCACCCAGAAGAAGATGATGTCGTAACCGGTCACCATCGTGTGGGTGGGATAGAAATAGTCGTATTCGGGCGTCTTGTCCGGCCAACCCATGGTCGAAAACGGCCACAGAGCGGACGAGAACCACGTATCGAGCGTATCCTCATCCTGGTGCAGATGATCACAGCCGCAATGCGGGCAAACAGTCGGGTCTTCGCGCGACACGATCGTCTCGCCACACTCGGGGCAGTACCACGCAGGGATGCGGTGGCCCCACCACAGCTGGCGGGAAATGCACCAATCGCGGATGTTTTCGAGCCAATGGAAATACACTTTTTCAAAGCGCTCCGGCACGAACTTGGTCTGGCCGGATTTCACCGCTTCGATCGCAGGCTTCGCCAGCTCGTCCATCTTCACGAACCATTGCAGCGACACGCGCGGCTCCACCGTCGTATGGCAGCGGTAGCATTGACCGACGTTGTGTTTCATCGGCTCGATTTTGACAACGTAGCCGCCCGCTTCGAGGTCTTCCATGATCGCCTTGCGGCAATCGAGAATGCTCATACCCTCGTATTTGCCGGCAAGCTCGTTCATAAAGCCGTCTTCGGTGGTGACGGTGATGACCTCGAGATTGTGGCGAAAGCCCACCTCAAAGTCGTTCGGGTCATGTGCCGGGGTAATTTTCACGACACCGGTACCGAAGTCCATTTCGACGTATTCGTCGGCGATGATCGGGATTTCCTTGTTGACGATCGGCAAAATCACGTTTTTGCCGACGATCGCTTTATAGCGCTC
>JAZUKW010000124.1:0-6696 GCA_045643425.1 Acutalibacteraceae bacterium | reverse complement strand
CTCGCCGTAAGGAGCGGCCGCAACAAACGTATCGCCGTGGGCAAACTGTTTGGCAGCGCCTTCGACGTTGACTTCACAATCCCAAAAACCCATGGCTTATTCCCCCCAAAGATGTTCCGGATACTGACCGGCAGCGATTTTGGAAGCAATCGCGTTGACGACGGCTTCTTTGTCTTCTTTATAGGTCACACCGAACCATTTGTCATCGGTGTGCAGCACTTTCACGGTGCAGGAGCCCTCGTCGATCATCTCTTGCACGACGAACGGCAGGAAGAACTCGCATTTCAGCGGGTTTTTCTCGAGGTTCTCGGCCAGGAATTTGGCAAAGCGCTCTTTCAAAGTATCCAGGAAGCAGGGTTTGAACGCCCAGCAGTTCATCGAAACGATGCTGTTCTCGTCCACGTCCACCCAATTCTCGCCGTCCTCGGTGAACTGAGTTTTGCCGTCGCGGCGCATGATCTTGGTGTGCTCCACGACCTCTTTCAGCATACCGTCGGCGCCGACCTCGCAGATGCCGCGGGCGACGTGGCCGTTTTCGGTCAGGGTGTTCTTCAGAACGTAACCGGTCATGCAGTAGTTGGTCTCCTTGGCGTTGGCTTCCGGAGTCTCCAGCCAATCGGACATTTTCTTGAACGCTTCGGCACCGTAGTAGTCGTCGGCGTTGATGACCGCGAACGGCTCGTTCACGACACCGGCGCAGCACATGATGGCGTGAGCGGTACCCCACGGCTTGCTGCGCTCGGCCGGGGCGGTGTAGCCGTCCGGCAGGTTCTCGAGGCGCTGATAGACGTAGCGCACGTTGACATTTTTAGCGATACGGTCGCCGATAGCTTCTTTGAACGCCGCCTCATCCACTTCTTTGATGATGAAGGCGATGGTGTTGAAGCCGGCCTGCACCGCGTCGTAAATCGAATAGTCGATAATCAGGGTGTTGTCCGGTCCGACCGGATCGATCTGTTTCAGCCCGCCGTAGCGACTGCCCATACCGGCGGCCATGATGACCAAAGTCTTGTTCATAATGTAACGCTCCCTCTGTTTTGTCTTTTTGGACTTTTATACAAAAAGTCTTTCTTATACTATATCAATTTTTGTGCGCTTTTTCAACCTTTATTGTAATTTTTTTCGTGTAATTTTCGCCTTTTTCTTGACATTTTAGGTCATTTGTTATATACTGCTAACATGAAGAGGAAAATCTTTATCTGTGAAAAGGAATAAAGAAACACGAAAACAAAATAAGGGGATGACGTTATGGAGTATAAACGTATCACGCTCCGCAATGATCTGTCTGTCGACAACGTGGTGTCGGTGCATTATCTGGAATACACCCGCACGTTCGCGTTCGCCGGCGAGCTGCACGATTTTTGGGAATTTATCTACGTGGATAAAGGCCGCGTGTTTATCACCGCGGGCAACACCGAGATCGCGCTGGAGACGAAACAGCTGTATCTTCACAAGCCGATGGAATTCCACAGCATCCGCTGCGACGGTTCTTCGACCGCCAACGCGGTGGTGGTTTCTTTCGACGGTGACTGCAAAGCGCTGCACACCATCGCCGGCCGCATTATCAACTGCACAGAGGAAATGCGCCCGCTTTTGGCACACATGGTGTCCGAAGCGCGCGAGGCGTTCTCCTCTCCCCTCGGCGATCCTAACGTGAAAGAGCTGCTGCGCCGCAACGATCAGCCGTTCGCCTGCGAACAGCTCATCCGCTTGTATCTCGAGGAGTTCCTCATCCACCTTGTCCGTTCGGACAACAAGCCGCTGGAAAAGCTGCCCATTCCCATCCAGCAGCAGGATTTTCAAAACCAGCGGCTGAAAGCCATCTGCGAGTATTTGGAGCAAAACGTCGAGGACCGCCTGATGTTCGAGGACGTGTGCAAAAAGTTCTCGATCGGTGCCTCTGCACTCAAAAAGATGTTCCGCGACAACGTAGGCTGCGGTGTGATGGAATATTACGGCCGCTGCAAGATCGAGCGCGCGAAGCAGATGATCCGCGAGCAGGATATGAACTACACCCAAATCGCGGACGCGCTCCGCTACACCACCGTACAGTATTTCTCCCGCCACTTCAAGCGCTGCACCAAGATGACGCCGTCGGAATACGCCGACTCGGTCAAGCGCTATATGCACCGGGAAAACTAATCAAAACGAAGAAACGACCTTGCGAAAACCGCAAGGTCGTTTCTTTTTGTCGTTTTATGCGGTCGGGCCTAAATGATCCACCAGCTCCGCAATGAATTTGCGCACGGACAGAATATCTTTCATATTGAGCGCGCCGCTCACGTCCACGTCGGCGTTCGTCATATTCACGGTAACGGGAAGCTCCGCCACGTATTTGCGCATCAGCAGCACGTCTTTCATATTCACAGCACCGTCGTCGTTCGCGTCGCCGTAAAGCGGCGTTTTTTCAGACACGCTCGGCTCGGTTTCGCTTGTACCCGATTGGCTCGGCATCGTCGGCATCGTCGGCATCGTCGGAAGCGTAACGATCGGCTCGCTGCCGGTCGCGCTCTGCGACGGCTCGGTCGCGCTCTGCGACGGCTCGGTCACGCTCTGCGACGGCTCGGTCACGCTCTGCGACGGCTCGGTCGCGCTCTGAGACGGCTCGGTCGCGCTCTGCGACGGATCGGTCGCGCTCTGCGACGGATCGGTCACGCTCTGCGACGGATCGGTGGGAACGTCGGATTCCTCCTCGCTCTCCTCCCCGTCCAGCGGGCCGTAGGTCACCGCGGAGTAATAATCTTCGGGGTAGCTGATGGTCTGGCTGACGCCCTCCTCGCGGCTGTCCAGCGGGCCCACCGTCGTTTTGCTTCCGGTGCTCTCCTCCCCGTCCAACGGGTCAAACGCCGAAACAGAAATCGAGGTAATCACGATCATCGCCACCAGCATCGCCATGATCGCACACACGCTGACGATACGGAATATCCTTTTTTCCATACGAAGTCCTCCTTTATCCCTATCGACGATATTTTACCATATTGTGACGAAAAATGCAAGGGGAAAATAGAAAAGAAAAAACGGCATAGCCGAAGCTATGCCGTTTTTTATTAGATCTTGCGAAGAAAATCAGGAATTCGCGATGATTTTACGCATCTGCAGAACATCCTTCATGTTGATCGCGCCGTCGCCGTTCACGTCGGCCGCAGCCTCATCCATCTCCACCGGGAGATCGGCGAGGAACTTGCGGAGAACGAGAACGTCTTTCATGTTGAGCGCACCGTCGCCGTTGGCGTCGCCCGGCGTCGAAATGCCGGTCGGCTCGGTCTCGGATTGAGACGGTTGCGCACGGTAGGCGTAAATCTCCATACCGTCAATGTGCAGCGTGTCACCCGCGCCATAGCTGAACACCACGAGAGCGGTATCCGTGCCGAGGCCGGACAGGTTGCTGAAGATGGCATCGGAGGGGTCGTTGTTATCCGGCCAGATGACCTGACCGTTCGAATACAGGCCGATCGCCGCGAAGCCGGACGGGCCGCCGAGATAACCGAGCTGCGATTTGATCTCGATTTTCTCCGGGATACCGTTTTGCAGCAGCTCACCCATCACAGCCGTCATCATTTCCTGGTTTTGGATGGGAGCAACGCCCATACCTTCAATGCCGATATCGGCGGTCACAAAGTCAGCGCCGAGGTTACCCGTCCAAACAAGGACTTTGCCGTCGGTCGGCTGAGACGGAGTGGTCTCGGAGGTCGACGGATCGGTCTCGGAACCGGACGGATCGCTCTCGGAGCCGGACGGAGTGGTCTCGGACGAAGACGGGTTGGTCTCGGAGCCGGACGGAGTGGTCTCGGACGAAGACGGGTTGGTCGTGCCGCCCTCACGATAGGCGTAGAGGGTCAGGCTCTGGACGTTCGCAACATCGTTGCCGCCTTCGCTCCAGAAGCAAAGGCTTGCCGTCGCATCCATTTTGGCGACGTTTGCATCGCTGATGACCGCAGAGGTAAGGGAAGAACCTCTATCCGCCCAAATCTCCAGTCCACCACCGTTTTCTTGATAGAAGCCCCAAGAAACATATCCGGACGGACCGGAGGTATAGGTGGCATTCGCTTCGACTTCGTATTTGATCGGCGCACCGTTGGCGGCCAGGTCATTACGAAGCGCTTGGGTCAGCGCATCCTCGTTGATGATAACAAGGCCATTGACTTTCGTGGTGAAGTCACGACCGATCGTGCCGGACCACACGACCACTTTGCCGACCTGACCCGGGTTTTGAGACGGGTTGGTGGACGGCTGCGTGCCGGACTGGGACGGATCGACGGACGGGTCGGTCACGTCGGTGTTGGTGCCCTCGACGAGGACAAAGTTATCGAACGTACCGGAAACATCGCCGTCGGCGATAATTTCAATCGTTACGTAGAAATCATTCGCCGTCAAATCCGCGGCAGTGGTAAAGGTGGTTTCGCCCGGAGCGGCCTGTATCGAAGCGCCGCCACCGAAACCGGGAGCCAGGTGAACGGTCACTTGCAGGTTGTTCACATTAGAGGCTTCGTATTTGAGGGTGTACTGGGTGTTCGCTTTAATCGTTCCGCTGATGGTCGGACGAATATCCACGTGCCAACCGTTCGCTTGGTTGACAACCAGCGCACCGTCTTGCACTTTGGCGGAGTTCTCGTCAATGTTGGTCAGCGTCCAACCGGAAATACCGCTGTTGAACGAACCGTTGACGATGAGGTTGCCGCTCGTCGGAGCGGAAGTCGGCTGAGTCTCGGAACCGGACGGAGTAGTCTCGGACGAGGAGGCAGACGGAGTGGTCGGCTGAGAGCCGCCACCGGACAGCACGATGTTGGAAGCGGTACCGGAAGTGCCGCGATACTGGAACGCAACGATTTGGACATTGGTCGCCGCGGGCAGGGTGAAGGTCAATTTGCCTTCGGTCTCGCCCACTTCGTTACCTTCCCATTTGGCCGAGAACGAAAGGTCACCGGTCTTATCCGCAGTCAGCGTGTAAGTACCGGCAGCGAGGCTCACGGTCTGGCCGGCTTTCACGTCGCCCTCCACGAGGCCGGCGTTGATGGAAAGCGTGCCGTTGCTGAAGGAAACCGCCGCCGCTTGAGCGGGGTCAAGCGCCTCCCAGTTGTCGGTCAGTTCGGTAGAACCGCCCTGCTGGCTCGGCTGCGTCTCGGACGGCTCGGTCTCGGACGGCTCGGTCGCGGAGGACTCAGTCGCGGAAGACTCGCTCGAGGACGGCGTAGTCACGTCACCCGAAATGGAGCTGCCCTCGACAAGAATGAAGTTGTCGAGCGTACCGGTCACATCGGTATAACGCGCGCCGCCGATCTCAACCGAGAAATCGCCGTCTTGCAGACTTTCGCTGGTCGAGAAAGTGAAATTCTGGTTAGCGGGAATGGTAAGCATACCACCGTCGTTACCGCCGAAACCCTGGGTATAGTGAACTTTCACTTCCAGGTTTTGAACGTTGGTCGCATCATAGCGAATGGTGTATTCCGTGCTCGCTTTGATTGCACCGGTGAACGAAGCGCTCACCGTACCGTTGTCAATTTCGGGCTGGTTGATGACGAGCTGACCGTTGGTCACGGTCGCGCCATCCATTTTGGAAACCGTCCAACCGGTGAGACCATTGGAAAAGTCACCGTTGACGATGAGGTTGGCCGCTTCCGCGGAGGTGAGGCTGAAGCACAGCATGGCGCCGCAAAGCAGAGCAACCGTAGCGCAAACCGTGATCAGCCGAAGAATGGATTTTCTCATAGGTTCTTTCTCCTTCAATAAAATTTTTATAAAAAATCCGCTGCTTTCACAGCCTCATTTTATAACAAAGTAATTCTCGCCGCGTGTCAGAAGCACTTGCGCAGAGCCAGAACGTCTTTCATATTGACCACGCCGTCTTCCGTTCTGTCGGCGCCTTCCATGTCGATGAACACGTCCATACCCGCCAAGTATTTGCGGATCGTCAGAATGTCTTTCGTGTTGATAACGCCGTCGGCATTGGCGTCACCGGGGATCACCGCCGGATTGGTTTTCGGCTCGGTGGTCGGCTCTTTCATCGTCGTTTTCGGAGGCGCCGACGTCGTGGTGCGGGTATTGGGATCCGCCGCGGTGTCCATCTCAAGCAGGATGTTGTCGAGGTAGATGTCCTTGTTCAGCACCTGCGAGCCGAAGTACAGATAAAACGCGCCGGCATCATTATAAAAGCTGATGTTGCGGCCTTTATCCGACCCGCCGTTTTTCACGGTAAAGATGTACTCGATCGTTGTCCACGTGCGCGGCTGGATCGTCGTCACGCCGTTCACGTTTTGCGCCGTTCCGTTTTTCTCGGAGGGATACCACTCGTCGTAGTTATATTCTTTCTCTGCGGGCGAACGGGCGCCGCCGCCGATGCAAAGAAGCACAAACGGGTAAAAATCCTGCGGGTTGTCCACGTCGAGGTAGACGTCGGTTTTAAAGTGGAAGGTGTCGCCCTCTTGGAAATCGCCGTAGGGATACAGCACGTCACCGATACCCTTCGGTTGAATGCCGATCATCACACGGTCGTAAATCATCTGCACCAGCACACCGCTTCCCTCGCGGTCGGGCAGCTCGGCAACCACCTTGCTCTTACCCACCTCGGGGCGAACCGGGCTTTTGATCTTCGTGTCGTCCACCGGCTCGAAGTTTTGGTCGTACAGCACGACGTGCTGACGCTCACCGGCACCGGTTTCGGTGGCGCCCAGCATGACGTTGTGGTCTTCCGCTTCGAGC
>JAZUKW010000123.1:0-2593 GCA_045643425.1 Acutalibacteraceae bacterium | reverse complement strand
CGCTGCCCTACCTCCGTCCCGACGGCAAAACGCAGGTCACGGTGGAATACGACGGCGTCACCCCCGTCCATATCGACACGGTGGTCGTCTCCACCCAGCACAGCGCCGACGTGGAGCTCGAAACCATCCGCGCCGACATCATCAAGCACGTCATCCGACCGACTCTGACGGATGGTCTGTTCGACGACGAGACGCGAATCTTCGTCAACCCCACCGGCCGCTTTGTGGTCGGCGGCCCGCAGGGCGACAGCGGTCTCACCGGCCGCAAGATCATTGTCGATACCTACGGCGGCTATGCCCGTCACGGCGGCGGCGCCTTCTCCGGCAAGGATCCGACGAAGGTCGATCGCTCGGCGGCGTATATGGCACGCTACGCGGCGAAGAACGTGGTCGCGGCGGGTCTCGCCAAGCGCTGCGAGGTGCAGCTTGCCTACGCGATCGGCGTTGCCAACCCCGTTTCCGTCTGCGTTGAGGTGGATACCGACGGCACCGGCGTTGTTGCGGACGAAAAAATCGCCGCCGCGCTTGTAAAGGTGTTTGACTTCCGTCCCGCCGCTATCATCCGCGAACTCGGCCTCCGCCGCCCGATTTACAAAGGGCTCTCCGCCTACGGCCACATCGGTCGCGAGGATCTCGGTGTTTCGTGGGAGCGCACTGACAAGGTCGATGCCCTTACAGCCGCGCTGAAGTAATCAACCGCCATCTGCAACGCTAACTCTCTGATTCTTACTTTTTAATTCTTAATTCTTAATTAAAAAAATCCCCCGACGTCAGTCGGGGGATTTTTTCTTTCACCCGTCGCAGCCGCACGAGCAGCATCCGCCGCCCGGATTCGCGCTGCAACCGCTGCCGGACACGCCGCCGCCCACGTGCGGCGGGAAGAATTCGTCCACCGGGAATTCCATCTGCTTAAACGCATCGCACGGCGTCTCGCTCGTCGGCGCGCACTCCTTGCTCGGCATACAGAAATCGTACACCGGCATAAGCATTTGCACGTTGCGCACAAGCTGCACGATCGAGAAGAGCCCCAAGGTCACGACCAGCGCCTTGTCGCCGCCGTCACACAGCGGATCGCCGTAGCGGTTCGCCACCGAGCGCGGCATCGCGCCGCACCCGCCGTTGCATTTACAGCGGCACACGTCCACGATCCCCGCATCCAGCACCACCGGCTCGGCGACCTGCACGACGCATTTCGGCAAGCTCTGGCTCGGCATCTCCTGCCGATCAAACGCATCCTCGGCAAACTCGCTCGCAAACACCTTCACGTTGCCCTCGCTGCCGAACAGAATGGCTTTCTTCGCATAACTGCAAATGCCGTACACCGTGTTCGGCTGTTGTCCGCGCCCACCGCAGATCTCGACCGCGACCTCGAAATAAAACGTCAGGTCGCAGGCGTAGTAGCCGCGGTTAAACGGCAGCGCCTCCACGTCGATGCAGGTGGTAAGTAACTCCGCGCGCCGCACCCGCACAAGCGAGCTGTTCGCCACACATTGTTGGTCGCGCTCGGTCAGATACACCCGCAAATTTTCGCAACAATCCTTGTCGGCACAACTGTCATACACACGCCCCGCATCCACACACACGGCATCGCGGCACGTGCCGTCGGAAAAACGCTTGTTTTCCGCCATACCCATCATTCCTCCTTCAAAAACTCGCATAAAACGCCCGCCGTTGCGGGGTTTCTCATCGTCATTCTATGTCCGCGCGGAAAATGTGTGAAAGACGCGTATAGTTTTTGTCCTTTTGCGCAACCTACTTTTACCAACAAGAAAGGACGGAACAAAAATGAACTTGACCGAAAAAGAAAAAGGCCTCTTAAAAGACCTCCGTGCCCAAGAAGCTCTGTGCGTCGAAAAATACGGGCAGTACGCGAACTCCGCCGCCGACAGCGAGCTGCAAACGCTCTTTTCCTCGATCCGCGAAACCGAACAGCAACACCTCCAAACCGTCACCCAAATGCTCACCGACGGCGGCGTGACCGTCGGCGGCGCGGGCAACAGCGACGCCCTCTGCGGCGACACCTGCGGCTGCGGCACCTGCTCCTGCCTCGGCGATGCGTATCTTTGCCAAGATGCGCTGAGTATGGAAAAACACGCTTCGTCGCTTTACGACACGAGCATTTTCGAGTTTAACGACGGCAATACCCGCCAAACGCTCAACAAGATCCAGTCGGACGAACAATCCCACGGCAAACGCCTTTTCGACTATATGTCCGCCCACGGTATGCAAGCATAACGAAAACCTCCCGACCGTCGGTCGGGAGGTTTTTAATTAAGAATGAGGAATGAAGAATTGTTTCCGGCGTGGTTTGTAGGGGACGGCGCCCTCGACGTCCCTTTGCCAAAAACGCCGCACAACCCCGTTGCCGAGCCGCACCCCTGCGCGAACGCGGGCAACGCCCGCCCGTTTTCATAAAAAACGGAAAACCGCTCCGCGGTTTTGTTCGCGCGCGTGGCGGGTGCGACTCGGCGCGTGGCGTGTGAAGCAAAAAAATGAATAGCCCCGCTCGAGTGAGCGGGGCTGTATTGGGTTTATTTTGCTTTTTCCGGCGCGGATTGGTTGAGATAAATGTATTCAACCCACCAATCCAAAC
>JAZUKW010000122.1:0-12715 GCA_045643425.1 Acutalibacteraceae bacterium | reverse complement strand
GTCGGCTCAAGCGCAAGCAACAGGAATGTGACGAAGATGATCGCACAGTACAGCACGAAATAGGTGTTGATACCGGAAACGGTCACCGGATCGAGCGCCTTGCCGTTGAGGGAAACGCTTTTGACGGTACGCGGATGGACGGCGCGTTTCAAATCGTTTTTGGCGCTGCGCATCATCACGACCACGCGGCCGATCTTGAGGCCGCCGGACGTCGAGCCGATACAGCCGCCGCAGAACATAAGGAAGAACAGGATCGCGCGAGAGAATTCCGGCCATGCCGCATAGTCGGCGGTGGCGAAGCCGGTGGTGGTGATCATCGAGGTGGTGGCGAAGAAAGCGGCGCGAATGGCCTCGCCCACGGTGTCGTAAAGCGGCGCGACCGACGCGGTGAGCAATCCCGCCGCGATAACGATGATGGCGAGGTAGTGCCACAGCTCGTCCTGCTTGGCGACGTCACGCCAGCGGCGCGCGAGCATGAGGAAATACACGTTAAAGCTGACACCGAACAGCATCATAAACACCGTCACGACGATTTGGGAGGCGGCGGAATAGCTTTCGAGGCTGTCTCCTTTGATGCCGAAGCCGCCGGTGCCGGCGGTGCCCATTGCGTGGCACACGCTGTCGAACAGCGGCATTTTGCAAAGCAGCAACGCCACGATCTCGGCAAGCGTCAGCGCAATGTAGAGATAATAGAGCATTTTTGTGGCGGTTCGCGCGGTGGGCGCGACCTTGTCAACGGTGGGGCCTGCCATTTCCGCACGGAGAATATGGATCGAGCGGCCGAAGGACTGCTCGGCGATCGACAGCACGAAGACGAGAACGCCCATGCCGCCGATCCAATGGGTAAAGCTGCGCCAGAAGAGAATGCCCTTTGTCAGCTCCTCTGCCGCGGGAAGCACGGAGGCACCGGTCGTGGTGAAGCCGCTGACCGTCTCAAAAAACGCATCTACGTAGGAGGTGGTGGCGCCTGCCAGCAAAAAGGGGATGGCACCGATCAGCGACATACCGATCCACGAGCCGGACACGATGATCATGCCGTCGCCCGAGCGCAGCTCGAAGGAAGCGCTTCGGCAGGTGAAATAGCCGATGCTTCCGACGGCGATGGCGATCAGCGCGGGAACGAGAAAGGCAAAGGGGTTTTCTCCGTAAAACAAAGTGACGACCATGGGAAGCAGCAAAAAGCCGCCCTCGACCATAAGAACCTGGCCGATGGTATGCACTATGCGTTTATGGTTCATAAGGCACACCTTCTTTTTCGTTATGTTTTGGAGATGTCGCCTATTATAGCACGGCGAACGGGGATTGTAAAGAGGAAATTAAAACGTCTCGGGGACAAGGTCGCTGTAATCAAAGGAAGCGGAGTAACGCTCGCTTTGCGCCTTTTGTTCGTCGGTCAGAAGCAGCGTCGTGTAGGAGAAGGTTTTGATCTCCGTAACTACGCCGTCTTTGTCGATGGTGGCTTGCTGGACGAGGTTGCCGTTGTCGTCGTAGGCGTACTGATAGTGATAATAGCCTCGCTCGTCGGCGCCGATCGAGGAGAGAACGTGTCCCTGCTCGTCATACGCGACGGCGCTGACCACCTGCGGATAGGTCGCGCCGTCTGCTTTGGAGGTATACACGTTGCTGACGGTGTGATCGGCGGCGTTTTCTTCGCGCACGATACGGCCGTATTCGTTGCCGTTTTCGTCGTAGAGAATTTTTAAGATCTGGTTGTTTTCCTCGTCGTATTGCGCGGAATACCATTCATTGAGCGTACCGCTGTCGTATTGCTTGTATAGCGTGACGTTGTCGTTTTTGTCGAACGTCGTGACCTCGAACAGCTCCTCCTTGCCCATGGAAAACAGCGTGACGGTTTCGGTGCGGACGCCTTGATCGTCATAGGTGGTGACGGTCCGCTGGGTCTGCTCGCCGTCGCTGTTGAAGCGGCCGCATTCGATTTGACGGCCGCGGCTGTCGTAGAGGTAGTCGATATGGTAGGAAAGGGCGGAATCGCTTTCGTAAACGACGGTGAGCGGCCCGTGCTCGCCGTAGGTGCAGGTGAGTGTGCCGGAGGGGTTGAACTCTTTGATCAGGCGGCCCGCCTGGTCATAATGCTTTGTCGTCGAGGCGTTCGGCCCGCTTTTGCCGACAAGGACGACTTTTTGCAGCGCGCCGGAATCGTGGTAGGTCAGCTGTTGGTCGGCGGTCACCTGATTGTCGTCGTCACGTGTCATTTTTTCGATCGGCCGACCGAGCGCGTCATAGGTAAACGTGGTGTGGGAAGCGGCGGGCGCACCGTCGTTGACCGAGGGATTTTCGATCAGCCGCTTCGAGTGCGCGGTGAGGCATTTTCCTGCGCGGTCGTAGGTGTAGTCGCATTTGGACACCATCTCGCCGGAGGCGTTGACCGTCACCGAGCCGGAAAGAAGAAAAACGGTGGATTTGGTCGCGGAGTAGGAGCGCAGAAGCGGGGAGGCCAGCACGCCGATGGCGGCGGCAACCAGCAGACACGCGATTTTCAGCAGATTTTTCATCAGAAAAGGCACCTCCTCAGGATTCAAACGGGTTTACGGTCGGCGATCGGTTCGGCGAGCGCGATGCCGTTTTCGGCGGCGGTCAGCCGCACGGAAAGCAGTTCGTTCGGGGAAAACACGCCGCGTACCTTGACGGGCGTGTAGTTTTCGGTGTAGCCCTCGGTGAACGTGCCGTCGTTTTGCTCGGTGAGCAGGGTCGCGGTCGCACCGATTTGCGCGTTCAAAAATGCGTCGCGCGTTTGGTTACACACGGCGGTCATCTCGTGACTGCGGCGGGTTTTTTCGGCGGCGGAGATTTGGCCGGGAGCTTTGGCGGCAACGGTTCCCTCGCGGCGCGAATAGGCAAAGACGTGCGCGCGGGCGAAGCCGACCGTTTTTGCAAAAGCGAGCGAGGCGGCAAATTCCTCCTCCGTTTCGCCGGGGAAGCCGACCATGACGTCGGTCGTGATCGCGCAGGCGGGAAACGCCGCGCGGAGATTGTTGCAGATTTGTAAGTACAGCGCCGTGTCGTAACGGCGGTGCATCCGTTTTAGCGTCGCGTCACACCCACTTTGGAGCGAGAGGTGAAACTGCGGGCAGAGCTTTTCGGATCGTTTGAGTTTTTCGATGAGCGCGTCGGTCATATCCTCCGGCTCGAGCGAGCCTAAGCGCACGCGCTCGATGCCACAAACGGCGTTCGCCACCGCGACGGCGTCGGCAAGGTCCAGCCCCGACTCTTTGCCGAACGCGGTGAGGTTGATGCCGGTGAGGACGACCTCGCGAAAGCCTTTTGCGGCGAGAGCGGAAAGCTCGGTTTTGAGCGAGTCCAAATCCCGCGAGCGGATGCGCCCGCGAGAGGTGGGAATGATACAGTAAGAGCAAAAGCGGTCACAGCCGTCTTCGATTTTGACGAAGGCGCGGGTGCGCTCGTCGAAATCGGAGATACACAGCGGCTCGAATTGCTTGGTATGCTCCGGCACGCGCACTACCTGGGCGCGGGTCTTAAAAAATTCCTCGAGGGCAGGCAGGAGGTCTGCACGGCGGGCGTTTCCGAGCACCACGTCCACGGGGAGCGCCGCGGCCTCGGCGGGATATGCCTGCGACGAGCAGCCGCACAGCACCAACACGGCGTTCGGGTCATCGCGGCGCAGGCGGCGGCAGAGCTGGCGCGCCTTGCGGTCGGATTCGGCGGTTACCGAGCAGGAGTTGACCACCAGCACGTCGGCGTGCGTTCTTTCGGGATCGACGGGGGTATAGCCCGCCGCCGAAAGCTGTTCGCGCATGGCCTGCGTCTCGTATTGGTTGACTTTGCAGCCGAGGGTGTAAAAGCCGACCGTCACGGCAGTCGCCTCCTTTCGAAAAAATCGGGAAATCGGAAATTACGCCTTACGGGAGAGAAGCGCCGCAAACGCTTTGTGCGCCATATAGACGTCAATTTTGGACACGACCTCGAACGGCGCGTGCATACAGAGCACCGGCACGCCGAGGTCTACGGTATCCACGTCGAGGTCGGCGATGAACTGCGCGATGGTGCCGCCACCGCCGCCGTCCACCTTGCCGAGCTCGCCGATCTGCCACGCCACGTCGGCGGCGTCCATAATGGAGCGGAATTTGCCCATCAGTTCGGCGGAGGCATCCGACGTGCCGGATTTACCGCGCGCGCCGGTGTATTTCGTCAGCACCACGCCGCCGCTGAGAACGGAGCAGTTGCGGGTCTCGGTCTGCTCGGGATAGAGCGGATCGTAGCCGGCGTTCACGTCCGCCGACAGGCAGAGCGAGCGGGACAGCACGTGGCGCAGCTCGATGCCGTAGGGCGCGGCGAGGTCGGCGAGGAAATTCTGGAGATAGGCGCCTCGCATACCGGAGACACCCGCCGAGCCGGTCTCTTCTTTATCGGTCAGCACCGTGACGGCGGTGTAGGTCGGGGTTTTGAGCGACAGCAGCGCGGTCAGCGCCGGGTAGGCGCATACGCGGTCATCGTGGCCGTAGGAGCCGATCATCGAGCGGTCGAAGCCCACGTCGCGGGCAGGGCCGGCAGGCACGGCTTCCAGCTCGGCACAGCGGAAGTCCGCTTCGGTGATGCCGTATTTGTCGTTTAAGAGCTTCATCACGTTGAGCTTGATCAGATCGGATTCCTTGCTGTCGTCCAGCGGGCGGGAGCCGATCAGCAGGTCGAGATGCTCGCCGTCGATGACCTCGGAGGCTTTCATCTGCATCCGCTCGCCGCTCAAATGGATGAGCAGGTCGGTGACGACGAACACGGGATCGCGCGGGTCGTCGCCGATTTTTACGTCCACCGTCGTGCCGTCTTTTTTGACGACGACGCCGTACAAGGCGAGCGGGATAGTCGCCCACTGATATTTTTTGATACCGCCGTAGTAGTGGGTATCGAAATAGGCGAAGCCGTCTTTTTCATACAGCGGGTTGGGCTTTAAGTCGAGGCGCGGCGAGTCGATATGGGCGATCGCGAGCGACACGCCCTCGGACAGCGGCTTTTTGCCGACGGTGGCGAGAATGACCGCTTTTTCGCGGTTGACGAGGTACACCTTGTCGCCCGCTTTGTATTTTTTGCCCGCTTCAAAGGGGACGAAGCCCGCTTTTTCGGCGGCTTTCACCGCGAGCTTCACCGCTTCGCGCTCGGTTTTGGCGGCGGAGAGGAAGGTCTTATAGTCCTCGGCGTAGGCGTCGGCCTTTTTCTGTTCGGCGGCTTTCAGCACCACCGCTTTCGGCTTGTCCGCAAGCAGCTCTTTTTTCAGCGCTTCGCGTTTGGTTTTTTCCATGATCAGCACTCCTTTTCATTTAGTCGAGATTGTATATCATTTTGTAGGCGAACTGTGCGCGCTTGATTTTTTTCACGTAGCGGTCGGTCTCGCCGTAGGGGATGACGTCCAGCGTTTGGCCGTTCGAGGTATAGCGGCGGTCGGCAAGCCATTTTTCGACGTTGCCGAGCCCCGCGTTGTAGGCGGCTAAAACGGTGTCGGTATCGTTAAATTCTTCGTAAAGCAGGGACAAAATATGCGCGCCGGCGGAAATATTCGTTGCGGGGTCGTATAATTCGTCGGGGTCGGTATCCTCCGTGTTGCCGAGGCGGAGCTGTGACCAGCGATAGGTGGCGGGGGTGATCTGCATCAGTCCGCGGGCATCCGCGTTGGACAGCGCGCTCGGATCAAAATTACTTTCCACCCGCGCGATCGCGTAGACGAGCGAGGGCGACAGATCGTAGGTCTCGCAGGCGGCGCGTATCTCCTCGTCATAGGAGAGCGGGAAGAAGGTCAAAAGGAAGAGGGCGCCCGCGCAACACAGAAACACCGCTGTCAACAGAAAATTGACAAAAAGGCGTCTCTTGCGTCGCCGGCGACGTTGGGTCATTCGTGACATACGTCTTCCTCCGTTAACAGACAAGCATACTCTTGGGTGAATTGCGAGAGCAGGTCCTCTGCGGCGGCATCCAGCGCCTCCAAATCCTTGTCGTTATAAAGGACGTCGGTGGCGCGGGAAATGTAAAAATCGTCGTCCGGCTGGCGCGCCATCCGCGTGAGCGCGGCGGCTTCGGAAAGGTGATCGCGTTCCATAATGCGGGCAAGTCGCACTTCGCGGGGAGCGATGACGGCGATCGTTCTATGGCATACGTTATTAAGCTCCGCTTCGAATAACAGCGGTGCGTCCAGGACGATAAAATTTTTCTTTTTCTCTTGCGCTTCAAAGAGGCGTTTGACCATTAAACCGCGAATGTACGGATGGGTGATCTCGTTGAGGCGCGCGGTACGTTTGGCGCTGAAAAAAGCGCGTGCCGCCAAGGCTTTGCGGTCGACGGTGCCGTCGTATTGCACAATGTCCGCTCCGAAGGCGGCTGCCAGCTCCCACACGCATTCCGGATAGAGGTCAAACACCTCCCGCGCGATCCTGTCGGCATCCACCACCGCTGCACCGTGAGACCATAAAACGCCCGTGACTCTCGATTTGCCGCTGCCGGTAGGGCCGGTAACGCCGAAAACGATCGGGCGCGTAAAGTTAATCCGTTTCAAGTGTGATCACCTCGAATGCGGCGGCGCGAAGCAGCCGGTTATAGACCGCCAGACCGACACCCGTAGAGGACGGGCAGGCGGCGTAGAGCGTTTCGGCTCCCAGCTCGTCGGCGCGGCGCAGGCAATAAAAGAGCTGCTGCGCTTGGGCGACGTCATCCTCTCGGCGGCCGTAGGTGAGCGTCGGCACGTCGAGCGCCTGCTCTTCTCCGGAGAAGCACAGAGCGAACACACCGGGCGCTTTTTTGGCGTTGACGAACGCGGCGAACGCGGCAGGTGAGCCTTTGACGAGGATCACGTGAGCCTTGGGGGCGTAGTGTTTGTATTTCATGCCGGGAGAGGCGACAACAGCGCCCTCCTTCAGCTTGTTTGTGACGGCGTCGTCCACCTCCACGTCGCCGAGAACGGCTTGGAGCTGGGCCAGCGTGATACCGCCGGGACGAAGCAGACGGGGCTTGTCGCCGACGAGCGACACGACGGTGGATTCGAGCCCCACCGCGCAAGCGCCGCCGTCCACAATGGCGGAGACGCGCCCCGTGAGATCCGCCGCGACGTGTGCCGCGGTGGTGGGGCTGGGGCTGCCGGACAGATTCGCCGACGGCGCTGCCAGCGGACAGCCGCTTTCGCGGATGAGCGCGCGGGCAACGGGGTGGGACGGAAAGCGTACCGCGACGGTGTCGAGTCCTGCCGAGACGACGGCGGGAACGGAATCCGCACGGGGAAGGATCATCGTAAGCGGCCCCGGCCAATAGGCGGCGGCCAATTTTTTTGCCGCTTCGGGGACGGATTTCACCAGCGCGGGCAGCTCGCTTACATCGCTGATATGCACGATGAGCGGGTTGTCCTGCGGGCGGCCCTTTGCCTCGAAAATGGCGGCAACAGCTTTCTCGTTGCGGGCATCGGCGGCGAGGCCGTAGACCGTTTCGGTCGGCATCACGACGAGCTCGCCGCGCTTGAGCATTTCTGCCGCCAGCGCCACGTCCGCGGGAGAGTCTGTTAACATTTTGGTTTGGATGGGATTCATAACGCGCCTCCCGATGCGGCTAATTTTTCGGTCTGCTCGGCGGTGACGAGCGCGTCTAAAAGCTCGTCCAGCTCGCCGTTCAGTATGCGGTCTAATTTATACAGGGTCAGGCCGATGCGGTGATCGGTAACGCGGCCTTGCGGGAAGTTGTAGGTGCGGATGCGGTCGCTGCGGTCGCCCGAGCCGACCTGCGATTTGCGCCCGGCGGCAACGGCGGTATCGCGGGCGAGCTGCTCGCGCTCATACAGCTTGGCGCGGAGCATCGCCATGGCGGTGTCGCGGTTTTGGTATTGGCTGCGCTCGGTCTGGCAGGCGACCACGATCCCCGTCGGGATATGCGTCAGGCGGACGGCGGAGGAGGTCTTGTTGACCTTTTGGCCGCCCGCGCCGGAGGAGCGGTAGACGTCCATTTTTACGTCCTCGGGGCGCACCTCGATCTCCACGTCCTCCACCTGCGGCATGACCGCGACGGTGGCGGCGGAGGTGTGGATGCGACCGCCGGATTCGGTTTCGGGGACGCGCTGGACGCGGTGGCCGCCGGACTCGAATTTGAGGCGACCGTAAACGTCGTCGCCGGAGACGGCGACGCTGATCTCTTTGATACCGCCAAGCTCCGTCTCGTTGACGGACAGCACCTCGGTCTGCCAGCCGCGGGCGGCGGCGTACATCGTATACATCCGGCAAAGCTCGGCGGCGAACAGCGCCGATTCCTCACCGCCCGCACCGCTGCGGATCTCCAAAATCACGCTGCGGTCGGAAAAGGGATCGCGGGGAAGCAGCAACAGCTGTAATTGCCGCGTAAGCTCCGGCAGGCGGGCGTTGGCGTCGGTCAGCTGTTCGGTCGCGAGCGCCCGCAGTTCCGCGTCGGTACCGGCCTCCGCCAAAAGGCTTTGCGCCTCGGCAGCGGCGTCGGTGGCTTCTTCCAGAGAGCGGGCGGCGGAGACGATCGGCTCCAGCCGCTTGGATTCTTTATTCAGGTCGCGCCAGGTATCCATATCCGACAAAACGGCGGGATCGCACAGCCGACGGGATACCTCTTCATAGCGTTTTAAAACGCCGGCAAGCTGGTCGGTCATAGGACTTCCTCGCCTCGCTCGATGGACTTGACGTGACGTTCGATCTTGTTGCGCGGCACCATCATTTCGTGGCCGCAGGTCTCACAGCGCAGGCGAAAATCCATTCCCGCGCGCAACACCGCAAAGCGGTGGCCGCCGCAGGGATGGGGCTTTTTCATGACCAGCGTGTCGCCGATGCGTACGTCCATTGTCAGTCCTCCGTTTCGTTTTGGTTTAGGTTGACGATCTGCAGCGGCTTGCCGATTTCCAGGCAGATGCCGATGACGGATCTCGTGCCGGGGGAATGGCCGTCCCAAAATGCCAGCACGCGGTCGGCGTAGTCGATGATCTGGCGGTTGCGAAAGAGCGGGGCCTGGCGGCCGAAGGTCTTGTAATCCGGCAGGAAAATTTTTACGGGGAGGGAGAGCGATTTTGCCACGTCTTCGGCGAGCGCGTCGATACCGTGGGCACCGCCGCTGACGATCTCGGTCACGTCGGCGGGCAGATGCTTCAAGATAAGACGCGCCGCGTCGGCGGTGGCGTTTCGGCTGCCGATAACGGCGACTTTCATAGCACTTCCTCCTTTTTTGTCTATATCTTATTTATTATAAAGCGAGTGGCAGCATTTGTCAACGACTTTCGGTTGATTTTCGGTATCAAACGGCGGGATTCGGAAAGAGTAATTCTTAAGGAGAGTGACAGGTGTGAAAAAAGGGATCCGAATTCTCACGGCGGCACTTTTTTTGATTTGTGCTGTTACGCTGACGCTGGTGGGGACGGCGGAAAACGCGGTGCCGGACGTGTTTCAAATCACGCAGGAGAGCGAGCACGCGTTTTCGCTGTTCTCGGGCGCGGTGACGGTGGCGGCAGAGACCGAACGCGACAGCGAGCGGGTGGCGACGACAAACGACGATTTACAGCAACGTTCGCTGCGGCTGTTCGGCGTTGTGCCGATAAAAACGGTAACGGTCAAACGAACGAGCGCGCCTGCGGTGAGACTGTGCGGTACGCCGTTTGGCATTAAGGCGTATACAGACGGCGTGCTGGTGGTGGGACTTTGCGCGGTGGATACCCACGACGGCAACGAAAATCCCGCGCGGGAGGCGGGGATCCGCGTGGGCGACGTGGTTTTGTCCGTTGACGGCTGTGCGGTGACGACCAACGAACAGCTTTCTGCCTGCATTGCCGGAGGAAACGGCAAGGCGCAGGTGCTTTCGGTGCGGCGCGACGGGGTGGAATTCCCCGCGACGGTGCGAGCGGTGTATTCCGCCTCCGAAAGCACGTTTAAAGCGGGGATGTGGGTGCGCGACAGCGCGGCCGGGATCGGCACGCTGACGTTTTACGATTTGGAGACCGGGACGCTCGCGGGGCTCGGACACGCCATTTGCGACGTGGATACCGGCGACGCGATCCCCATTTCCGGCGGCGAGCTGGTGCCGGCATATATCTTCGGTATCGACAAGGGCGAGGAGGGCAAAGCGGGCGAGCTGCGCGGCAGCTTTACGAGCGGCACGCTGGGCGAGTTATATAAAAACGTGGAGACCGGTATTTACGGAAAAGGCACCGCGCCGCCCGCGGGGGAGACCGTGACGGTGGCGATGAAGCAAGAGGTGAAGGAGGGCGCGGTGAGTATTCTTGCCTGCGTCGAGGGGAACGAGCCGACGTGGTATGAGGCGCAGATCACGAAAATCCGCTATAACGACGGCGCTCCCACCCGCAATATGGTGGTGAAGATCACCGACGGGCGGCTGCTTCAAAAAACCGGCGGGATCGTGCAGGGGATGAGCGGAAGCCCGCTTATGCAGGACGGTCGGTTGGTCGGTGCGGTGACCCACGTGTTTTTGAACGATCCCACCGAGGGGTACGCGATCTTTGCGGAAAATATGTGGAAAACGGCCGTGGCGACGGCGGAAAATGCGGCATAACACAAAACGGTGCGTGAAAACGCACCGTTTTTTCTTTACATTTCAGACGGGGTGTGGTACACTAACTGTGTTCGAATAAAAAACCCATAGAGGGGTTAATGGGAGGATATTTATGAAAAAACTGTTGTCTTTGTTGGTTGCCGTTGCGCTGTTGGTGACGGCGTTCGGCGCGTATGCGGTCGTTTCGGCGGATACCGCCGGCGGCAACGGCTTTCACTACAACGATGCCGGCGAGCCGGTGATGGATTTTATGGATGACGCCGACGGCGCCCAAATCGGTACCTGGTGGTGGAAGACGAACGATGCGTTCAACGTTGATACGCGCGACAAATACCTCAACTTTTTAGAGGAAAACGGCGTGAATGAAATCTACTACTACGGTTTCTATCTGCTGCAAAGCAAGAGCGATCGCGCGAGACTCCACGAGTTTGTCAAAGAGGCGAACGACCACGGGATCGTTATTTCGTTTATCTATGACGATCCGACGATCGCCACCGACGCCGGCAACAACTACTTAAAGAGTGCGGCGGACGACTATCTCGGCTACGTTGCCGAGTATCCGCAGGACAAGGTGAACGGCCTGCACTTTGACGTGGAGGGCAAAAGCACGCGTCAGTTCGTGAACAATATGGTGGCGCAGTTTGCCGCCGCGCGTGAGCGCGGTGTGCCGCTGGCGATGGACGTCAACTGCGCGATGGACGCGACGGCGGGCGAGCTCAACGGCGTGACGGGCATTTATAACATCATTGCCGCGAACGTGGATACGCTGTCGCTGATGTCGTATAAGGACAGCTACGCGCGGATGTGGTCGCTCGGCAAAAATGCGTTGGCGGCCGCGAGAGCGCAGGGCTGCCGCGTGGTGTTTGGTGCGGAGACCGGCGATTACAGCTCCGGCGCGGACCCGCACAATGCGACGTTCAACGACCCGAGCGACGAGTATGCCCAAGAGGACAAGGAATATATGTATGCCCAGCTCGCGCAGGTGTATGCGGAGCTGAAAAAAGACCCGCCGGCGGGTGGCTTCGGTATTGCCGTTCACCAGCACGAGGATTGGTTTAACCTGAGAAAATCCGCCGAGCCGGTGACGACGAAAAAGACCGAGCCGACCGCGCCGCAAGGAGAGCTTAAAGGCAAGACCTTGTGGGCCGGCGACGTGGGACAAAACGTCTATATCGGTCAGCCGAAGGCGTATCAAGGCTCGCTTGAGGGCGACGTGGCGGCGGCGATCAACGCCGCGATCCAGGCGGATATTCGCGAAAACGGTCACATTGTCGGTGACGAGTATTACGAGATCACCACCAAAGGCAAGGCGCGGGGTGAAAGCGGTTACGCCACCACCGGCTTTGTGGTGGGCGACAGCCAGATCTGGTCGCAGGATCACTTTGACGGCTGCGGTGTCATCAAAAAAAGCGGCGGCACGTTTACCCAGCGGTTGATGGGCGACGCCACTGATAAGATGGGCCGGATCGTGCTGCCGGAGCTGATGGACGAGACGACCGAGTTTGTGTTCTTCAGCGATTCGGACGGCCGTTGGACCGACGTTTGCACGGTGGATTCGCTGTCGATTACGGTGTATCGCCACGAGAAAATCGAGCCGACCGGTGTGGTGATGCTCGGTGATGCCAATGAGGACGGCGCGGTCAATATGAAAGACGTGCTGACGATGCGCAAATACGTGGGCTGATTGGACGTTTCTTGCAACCTCCAAAACGCGGACGTGAAGGCGGACGGCGCCGTCAATATGAAAGTCGTGTTACTTGTGCGCAAATACATTGCCGGTATGATTGAGAATTTCTGATAACAGATAAAAGAAGAACGCCGCATCGGTTTTGCCACTGCAAGAATACATCAAAACGATTGCAAAAAAGATGCAAATATAACTTAAAAAACGAAAGTCGGGATTTGTGGAAAATTCATTTCCAAAAATGGAGAAGATATAATTATGTACGGAGCGATTTTGGGCGATATGGTCGGAGCTCCCTATGAATTTAGCAGGGGAACTAAATCAAAAAATTTTGAGATGTTTAACGACAGGGTAAAATTCACAGATGACACTGTTATGACTATCGCTGTGGCGGATGCCTTAATCGGTATTTCACCTAATTCAGAGGATGATGCAATCAAGGCGGCGCTGATTCACTCTATGCAAACTTGGGGTAAAAAGTATCCATGGGCAGGATATGGACAGAAGTTTTTC
>JAZUKW010000121.1:0-2295 GCA_045643425.1 Acutalibacteraceae bacterium | reverse complement strand
GATGACCCAGCAAATCACCAAGATCGTTGCGGACGATCTGGCGGAAAAAGGCCTCGTTCTGTACGACATTAAATTCGAGTTCGGCTACGATGCGAACGGCAACGTGATGCTCATTGACGAGATCGCGTCCGGCAATATGCGCGTTTACAAGAACGGCGAATACATCGATCCGATGACCCTTTCCAAGCTGTTCTTCGCCTAATTCTTTTTCAACTATCTGAAACGGAGGAAATCCCATGGGAGGATTTTTCGGAATCGCATCCAAAAACGACTGTCTTGCCGACGTGTTTTTCGGAACGGACTACCATTCGCACCTCGGGACGTACAGCGGCGGTCTTGCGGCGTATGATTCGGAAATCGGACTTCAGCGCAAGATACACCACATCGGCAACGCCCCGTTCCGTACCAAATTCGAGCATATCTTTGACGAAATGCACGGCACGTCGGCGATCGGCGTTATCAGCGACACGTTCCCGCAGCCGCTGCTCATTCGCTCGAACCTCGGCACCTACGCGATCAGCGTGATCGGCGTGATCAACAACTTTGAGGAGCTGATCAAGCAGTATCTGTCTTTCTCGGGCGGGCATTTTGACTCGATGACCGGCGGCAAGGTGAACGGCACCGAATTGGTCGCCGCGCTCATCAACCAAAAGAGTAACTTTGCCGAGGGCATCCAATTTGCCCAAAAATCCATCGACGGCACCGCCTCGATCCTCATTTTGAAAGAGGATGGCGCGTTGATCGCCGCCCGCGATGCGGTGGGTCGCCTTCCCGTTGCCATCGGCAAGCGGGAGGACGGATATGCCGCCGCGTTCGAGTCGTTCGCGTTCCAAAAGCTCGGCTTTGAGCCGGTGCGCGAGCTCGGCCCGGGAGAGGTGGTGGAGCTGACCGCGGAAAAAGAGACGCAGCTCGTAGCCCCCGGCAAGAAAAAACGCATTTGCTCGTTCCTTTGGAGCTACTACGGCTATCCGACCTCGACCTACGAGGGTGTCAACGTGGAAGTGATGCGTTATCGCAACGGCGAGCTGCTTGCCGAAATTGACGAGCTGTTCGGCGTGTGTGACGACCTCGATTACGTCGGCGGTGTGCCCGATTCCGGTACGCCTCACGCCATCGGCTACGCCAACCACAGCCGTGTGCCGTTTGCCCGCGCGTTTATCAAGTACACGCCGACCTGGTCGCGGAGCTTTATGCCCACCCGTCAGGTGGAACGCGAAAAAATCGCCAAGATGAAACAGATCCCCGTGCGGGAGCTCATCGAGGACAAAGAGCTGTTGTTTGTGGACGACTCCATCGTCCGCGGAACGCAGTTGAAAGAAACGGTGGACTTCCTCTATGAAAGCGGCGCGAAAGCGGTGCACATGCGCTCCGCCTGCCCGCCCATTATGTACGGTTGTAAATACCTCAATTTCTCCCGCGCAACGGGGGATATGGAGCTGCTCGCCCGCCGCGTCATCTTTGAGCTTGAGGGCGAAGAGGGCGAAAAACATATCGACGAGTATATGGATAACTCCACCGAACGCGGTCAGAAACTGCGCCGCGCGATCTGCGAGAAATTCCATTTTGCCTCGCTCGAGTTCCAATCGCTCGAAAACGTGATTAAAGCCATCGGTCTTCCTGCGGAAGATCTGTGTACCTATTGCTGGAACGGAAAGGATTAAGTGCTATGAATACCAATTCTCGCTCGGAGGCTTACGCCGCCGCCGGTGTGGATATTACCGCCGGCTACAAAGCGGTGGAACTGATGAAACAGCATATCGCCAAGACGATGACGTCGGGGGTTTGCTCGGACGTGGGCGGCTTCGGCGGCCTGTTTGAACTTGATCTGGAGGGCATCACCCGTCCGGTTCTGGTGTCCGGCACCGACGGTGTGGGAACCAAGCTGAAGCTCGCCTTTTTGATGGACAAGCACGACACGGTCGGTATTGACTGCGTGGCGATGTGTGTCAACGACATCATCTGCTGCGGCGCGAAACCGCTGTTCTTCCTCGACTATATCGCTTGCGGTAAAAACGTGCCGGAGCGTATCGCCGACATCGTCAAAGGCGTGTGTGACGGCTGCGTCCAATCGGGCGCAGCGCTCATCGGCGGCGAAACCGCCGAGATGCCCGGCTTCTATCCCGAAGATGAATATGACCTCGCCGGCTATTGCACCGGCGTGGTGGACAAAGCCAAAATCATCCAAAACAAAACGATGCAGGCAGGCGACGTGGTCATCGCGCTGCCGTCGAGCGGTGTGCATTCCAACGGCTTCTCGCTGGTGCGCAAGGTGTTCGACGTGGAAAACGCCGACCT
>JAZUKW010000120.1:0-13073 GCA_045643425.1 Acutalibacteraceae bacterium | reverse complement strand
TGCCACAAGGGCAGTTACGCGGAATCTTACGCCAACGCCCACGGGATGACGGTGGAGATCGTGGAGTAAAAAGGATATAAAAAAGCGACGAGGAATTTTCCTCGTCGCTTTTTTTGTTGCGCTTATTCTTCGGTTCCTTCGGCGGGGGCTTCGTCCTCGACGGTCAGCGGAGCGCCGCATTTCGCGCAGAACGCCGCGTCGTTGTCGGTCACCGCACCGCACGCCACGCAGCGGCTCTGGTTTTTGTAGGCATAGATCTGCTCGCGGATCGCATCCGCCGCTTCCTGCAGCTCGTCGATGTTTTTGATGCAATCGTCGATGGGATCCTCCACGTCCTCGTTGTTTTGGGCGGCGTAATAGACGAGCTTGCCGAGATCCTCAAAGGCGGCGGAGATCTCTTTCTCCACGTCGGAAGCCGCCATTTTCAGCTTGGTGACCTCGATGAAGTCGCCGGTTTTTTGACCGACCGTTTCGGCACTGCGTTTTGCTTTGTTCAAAATGTCTTCAAAAGTTCCCATGTTTCATTTCTCCTTTCAATTATTTCGTTGGGAAACGGGTATAAAAATCGTCGATGCCGGCTTTGCGCGCCAGCATCTCCGGAAATCCGGACACGTATTCGTAGGGGAATTTGTAGTTGAAGATGCGTTCGATGTATTCCCCGTTCGGTTGCTTGAGTTTAGAGACGGCGCCGGCGCCGCAGCCTAAGATCGTGTGGGTTTCGTCCATGATGTAGACGTTATAGAGTCCTTCGCAGCCGGGTTTTGCGAAGCCGACGTTTTCCTGGTTGCCCATTGTGCGCCCTTGGCGATAGAGGTAATAAGGCCCGTAGCCGGCGGCGGTCAGTTTTTCGACCGACAGCGAGGACATGGCTTTGGCTTCGGCGGTTTTTTGGGCGATCTCGAAGCGACGGGAGGCGACCAAATTCGAGCCGTGTTTCATCGAGAGAGTGTGCACCGTCACGTTTTCGGGGTCGAGCGCCAAAATGCCGTCGAGCGTTTGGGCGAAGCCCTCTACCGTGTCGGTGGGAAGCCCGGTGATGAGATCGGTGTTGATGACCGCGAAGCCGACCTTGCGGGCGAGGTCGTAAGCGCTGTAAAAATCCTCCACCGTGTGGCGTCGGCCGATGGCGGTCAGCACGGAATCGTGGAGCGTTTGGGGGTTGATGCTCACCCGCTCGATGCCCGCCGCTTTGATGGCGCGGAGCTTTTCTTCCGTCACTGTATCGGGACGACCGGCCTCCACCGTAAATTCGCGCACGGAGGACAGATCGAAAGCGTCGGAGACGGTTTTGAGCAGCGTTGCCATTTGCGAGGCGGAGAGGGTGGTCGGCGTTCCGCCGCCGACGTAGACGGTTTCGAGCCGCAGGCCGAGGCGCGCAGCGAGGCGCGCGGTCTCGCGGATCTCGTCGCACAGAAGTCGCAGATAATCGGGAATGAGATACGCCGCGCGATCCACCGTATGCGACACGAACGAGCAATAGTCGCACCGTGTCGGGCAAAACGGGATAGAGATATACAGACTAAACGAATCGGGGCGGGAGAGCGCCAAAATCTCGTTTTCGCGCTTGAGCGTTTTTTCGGCGAGCGCTAACTTTTGTTCGTCGCACAGCCACACGCTGCGAAAGCGGTCGAGTGCGGCGGGAAGCCCGAGCTCGTTCACCGTGCGGCGCAGGAGCTTTATCGGGCGCACGCCGGTGAGAATGCCCCAGCTTTGGGTGGTGTCGAACAGGGTACAAAAGAGGTGGTACAGCTCGGTCGCGAGCGTGCGCTCGCAGTCGTCACGGTAGGTTTTGCTGTCGGCGGGGACGAAGTTCGTCCGCATTTCGCAAAAGTCGCCGTATTGGAGCTTGCACACCGTTTTGGCGCCCGTTTCGCCCTCTAAAAGCGTGGTGACGGCGAGCAATTCGTCGCCGATCGACTCAGGGCGTTCCTTGACGGTTTTTATCTTTTCATCCGGCACGAAAAAGCGGCAGATGTTCGCGGTCTCATAGTGGAAATCGTGGTTTTCGGTGACTAAAATCATAGCTCGCCACCCAAAACGAATTCCTCGCCGTGGCCGGGATAGACACGCGGCGCGGAGGTGAGAATTTTCAGGCGCTCCAGCGAGTGCTGTAAGGCGGCTTCGTCACCGCCGGGCATATCGGTGCGGCCGATGCCGCCGTTGTCGAACAGCGTGTCGCCAGAAAAGACGATGCCGAGCGCTTCGTTGACGAAGCAGCAGCTTCCGGGAGTGTGTCCCGGCGTTTCCCATACGGTGAAGGACAGGTCGCCTGCCTGCAAAATGTCGCCCTCGCGGAAGGTCTTGTCCGCTTTGAGGGAGAGCGGGACGTTGACGGTGAAATACGAGAGCAGGTTGCGGCTCGGATCGGTGAGACACGCCTCGTCCGCCTCGTGAATATACAGGGCGGCTTGCGTGGCGCGTTTCAGCTCGCCGGCGGCCAGCAGGTGGTCAAAGTGGCCGTGTGTCAGCCAGATCGCCTCGATGCGAATGCCCTTTTGGCGCGCAACGTCCAGAAGACGGTCGGCGTGGTCGCCGGGATCGATACAGACACCGCGGCCATTTTCGTCCGCCAGCAGATAGCAGTTGGTGTGCATTTTGCCGACGGTGATTTTTTCGACAGTAAACATAGATTAGTCCTTTCTTACGGCCAGCTGCTCCGAGTCCATGAGAATGGTCACGGGGCCGTCGCCGCCGATCTGAAGCGCCATATCGGCACCGAAGACGCCGGTCTCCACCCGCTTGACGCCGAGCGCGCGCAGCGCGTTTGTAAAATGCTCGTACAGCGGGATGGCGACGTCCGGTCGGGCGGCGCCCGTAAATTCCGGACGGCGTCCGTGGCGGCAGTTGCCGTAGAGAGTGAAGTTGGACACGACCAGCGCGTCGCCGCCCACGTCCAAAAGGCTTAAATTCATTTTGCCGTTTTCGTCCTCGAACACGCGCAGCTCGGCGGTCTTTTTCGCCAAAAGCTCGGCATCGGCTTCGGTATCGTTTTGGCCGACACCGAGCAGGATGACAACGCCTTTTTCGATTTCGCCGACAACGGCGCCGTCCACCCGGACGGATGCGGAGGAAACCCGCTGGTACACAAGTCGCATAAACAGAACCTCCGTAATTTTAGCGAGAGACGGACAGCACGCTCGGCACTTTGGCGATACGCGCGAACACGGCGTTCAGCTGTTCCAAGCCGTTGGTGGCGATGGTAGCCTCGATGAGCGCGTGGCCCTCGGGCATCTCGCGGGCGGATACCGAGTGGAGCAGGATGTGCATAGACGAGAGCTGCGCCAGCACGTCCGCCAGCAGGTCGGGACGGTCGTACGCATCCACGAAGAAGGTGGATTTGAAGTTAGATTGCACCGAATCCTCCCATTGGCAGGAAACCCAGCGCTCCGGCTCCGCCGCGGCGGAGATGTCCTGCGGGACGTTGACGCAATCCTGCTTATGGATCGATACGCCGTTGCCGCGCGTGATAAACCCGATGATGTTGTCACCGGGAAGGGGGTTACAGCAACGGGAGAATTTGACGAGGCAGTTATCCACGCCCTCGATGAGCACACCGCCGTTGTTGGATTTTTTCGGCGGGGCGGTGACGATCTGTTCGGGAGCGAGGGTCTCGGATTCGCGCAGAATGCGGAGATATTCCTCTTTCAGCCGCGGCACGAACTTCGACAGCAGCACACCGCCGTAGCCGATCGCCGCGTAGAGATCCTCCACCGTGTTACAATGCTGACGTCGCGCTTCGGCGGCGAGAAGATCTTGCAGCTGGGTGGGGGACAGACGGATGAGGTTACGGGACAGCTCGCGCTCTAACTCGGCTTTGCCGTGAGCGATGTTTTCGTCGCGGCGTTCGCGCTTGAACCAGGTGCGGATCTTGGTGCGGGCTTCGCCCGTCTGCACCACGTTGAGCCAGTCGCGGCTGGGGCCGTGGTTCTCGTCGGAGGAGGTGAGCACCTCGATGATCTGGCCGGTTTTTACGCGGTAGTCGAGCGGCACGATGCGGCCGTCCGCTTTGGCGCCCACCATACGGTTGCCCACCGCCGAGTGAATGGCGTAGGCAAAGTCGATGACGGTGGAGCCGGAGGGCAGCGAGATGACGTCGCCTTTCGGGGTGAGGGCAAACGTCTCGTCGGATGAGAGGTCGGTGCGGATGGTGCGGATGGCCTCGTCCGCATCCTCGATCTCGTTTTGGTTTTCGATAAATTGGCGCACCCATTTAAGCCGCTCGTCCAGCTTGTCGTCGCCGCTGATACCGGCTTTGTATTTCCAATGGGCGGCGATGCCGTATTCGGCGGTATAGTGCATCTTCCACGTGCGGATCTGCACCTCGAACGGAATGCCGTCGGTGCCGATGACCGTCGTGTGGAGCGACTGATACATATTCGGCTTCGGGGAAGAAATATAGTCTTTGAAGCGGCCCGGAATGGGGCGGAACATCTCGTGGACAAGACCGAGCGCGTTATAGCAGTCGTTCACCTCGTCCACGATGATGCGCACGGCGTAGACGTCGTAGATCTCGTCCATTGTTTTGCCGAGGAGGTACATTTTGCGGTAGGAGCTCGCAATACTTTTGGTGCGGCCGGTGACGGTCGCGGTCAGTCCGTATTCCGCAAGGCGGTCGGTGATCGCATCTTTGATGCGGTCCAAAAATGCGTCGCGGACGGTTTTTTGGAGCTTCATCGTCTCCTCGATCTCGTCGTAGGCGACGGGGTCGAGGGTGCGGATGGAGATGTCTTCTAATTCTTCTTTGATTTCTTCCATACCGAGGCGGTGGGCGATGGGTGCATAAATGTCCATCGTCTCTTTCGCCTTGTCGCGGCGCTTTTGCTCGGGAACGGCGCCGATAGTGCGCATATTGTGGAGGCGGTCGGCAAGCTTGATGATGATGACGCGCACGTCCTTCGACAGCGCGAGCAGCATTTTGCGGAAGTTTTCCGCCTGGCGTTCCTCTTTGGTGGAGAACGCCAGCTTGTCGATTTTGGTCACGCCGTCTACCATCAGCGCGACGTCGGCGCCGAACTGGTGAGTGACGTCACCGAGCGTGACCTCCGTATCCTCCACTACGTCGTGCAGCAGCGCGGCAACGATGGTTTCGGTATCCATACCCATTTGGACGAGGATGAGCGCCACCTGAAGCGGGTGACAGATGTATTCCTCGCCGGAGGAGCGGTATTGTCCGGTATGCGCTTCGACGGCAAAGGCGATCGCTTTGTCGATGACGTCTTCGTTATAGGTACGATCGCTGTTCGCGATGTTCTTTTTCAGTTCGGCGATGAGGTTTTCTTTACAGAGCATACCTTTCGCTCCTTTCTGGTATGTAGTATAAAACGTGCGTTAAACGCAAAGCGTTTTCCACAGCGGGGTTTCGGAAAGATCCGCCTTGTGCTCGGCGGGGAGCAGCGAGATCTCCACGCGGTCGCTGCGATCGGAGACGGACAGCAGCGACGCCTCGCTCAAAATGGCGGCGGAGAGGCGCAGATCCATAGGCGAAACGGAGAAGCCCAAATCGTGGGCCAAGCCGTCCCACCGGCCGGTGAACGTGTCGTGGCTGCGGATAAAGCGATAGAGCTTTTCGAGCGAGCTGCGCTCAGGCAGCGGCGGCAGCGTTTTTGCATCGCCGCGGCAAAGCGCGTCGTAGCACGACAGCGCGGACAGCCATGCCTCCCGCTCGTCGGCGGAGAACATCGCATCCTTGACGATGACGGTCACGGAGACGTTTCCGCGGTATTCGTTGCGGTCGAGGGTGCAGGCGAGATCGACGGTGTCGCCGACGGAGAACGGGCATTGGTCGGCGGTGACGTGGAACCACATCACGTTAAGCGACGTGCCGTCTCGCTTGACGGAAATGCGCAGGTGCTTGCCGTTGCCGACCGGCGTAATGCCGGTGACCTGCATATTGCACAGCGCGAACTGCGGCAGCGCGTTGCCGGCGCCGAACGGCTCCAGCGTGTCGATCGTATCCAAAATCGCAGGGCGCACCTGCGAGGGGGAGAGCTTGCAGTCAATGTGGATCGTGGCGGCGGGCATTTCGGGATAATGTTCGGCCGCCCAGGCGTTGATACGGCGGCGGAATTCCTCCACGTTTTCGGGGCAAAGGCTGACACCGGCGGCGAGCTCGTGCCCGCCGTAGGAGGTGAGCAGGTCGCCGCAGGAGGCGATCGCGTCGAACAGCGGGAAGCCCTTGACGCTGCGGCCGGAGCCTTTGACTTTATCCGGCAGCGCGGACAACAGCATACACGGCTTGCCGTAGCGTTCGAGAATGCGGGCGGCGAGGATGCCGACGATGCCGCTGTACCAGCCCTCGCCGTCGATGACGAGGACGCGGTCGTGCGTCCATTCGGGGTGAGCGTCGATGCGGTCGAGAACGTCCTTGAGCAGATCGGCTTCGAGCGCTTGACGCTTTTGGTTGTATTCTTGAATCTCGCGGGCGAGCGTGACCGCTTCCTCCGGCGTTTCGGCGAGCAGCAGCTCGGCGGCCTTTTGCGGGTCGCCCATTCGCCCGGCGGCGTTAATACGGGGCGCGAGCGTGAAGACAGCGGAGGAGGAGGTCTGCGTTTTGCCGCCGGCACCGGCTACCTCGGCGAGCGCCGCAAGGCCGGGCCGCGCATTTTCGTTGATGCGCTTGAGACCGGCACGCACCAGCACGCGGTTTTCACCGGAAAGCGGCATAATATCCGCCAGCGTTCCGAGCGCCACCAAATCGGCGTATTGCGAAAGAGCCCAATCGGGATCGCCCTCCAGCGCGCAGACCAGCTTAAACGCAACGCCGACGCCGGCGTAATCTTTAAATTCGCTTTCGCAATCCTTGCGGTGGGGATTGACCACCGCCGCGGCAGCGGGCAGCACGTCCTGCGGAATGTGGTGGTCGGTGACGACCACGTCGATGCCGAACGACGCCGCGAGCTCCACCTCTTCGACGGCGGCAATGCCGTTGTCAACGGTGATCAGCAGGTTGATGCCGTCGGCGGCCAGGCGCTCTACCGTTTCGCGGTGGAGACCGTAGCCCTCACCGTCCCGCTGGGGCAGGAGGTAACGGACGTTGGCGCCGCGGTCGCGGAGATAGGTATACAACAGCACGGTGGCGGTGATGCCGTCGGCATCGTAGTCGCCGAAGATGGCGATGGACTCGTCATCCTCCAGCGCGCGGGTGATGCGGGCTGTCGCCAAATCCATATCCATAAAGGTGAAAGGATCCACCGCTTCGTCGGTTCCGTAGAGGAATTCCCGCGCTTCGTCGGCATCGCTGATGTCGCGGACGGTCAGCAAGAGCGCCAAAAAGGCGTCGATGCCGGTCTCTTCCGAAAGCGCGGCGGCACGCTCTTTGTCCATGGGGGCGTAAACCCAGCGTTTCATACTCATAATCTCATACCATACCCTAATTTTATTATAATAATAAGATAGTATATCATTTTTCAACAAAAAATTCAACTATAAAATTTGTCAGCGGGGAACTTTTTCAAAAAGACTTGCAGAATTTGGGGAAATATGGTATAGTATCCACAAGCTGTAACAGAAGGGACGGAAACGAAATGGGAATGACAGTCCAACAGGTTTTCGGGGCGAGATTGGCGCTTTTGCGCGTGAGCCACGGAATGTCGCAGGAGCAGGTGTCGAACGTGTTGTCGGTGTCGCGCTCTACGTATTCGTATTATGAATCGGGGAAAAGTGCGCCTTCGCTGGAGACGCTGCGGGCGCTTATCCGTTTGTTCTGCCCTTCCAACCCGAATTTTCTGCTTTTGCTTGATCCGCCGACGTCGGAGATGGATTCGCCGACGCTTTTCCACGATGGGGAGGCGTTCGACGAGGATCGCCCCGTTCCGGTGGACGAGTTATCCAAGGACGAAAAACAGATTTTGGCGTTTTACCGGGTGTTTTCGGAGGCGCAAAAGAAAAAGCTGATGTCGGTGTGTGTCGATTTGGCCGCCGCTCCTTTTGAGGAGGGACTGATATGACGACGTTGTTTGCGGTCGTTCCCTGCTATAACGAGGAGGAGGTATTGCCGACGACGGCTGCCGCGCTTTTTGCGAAATGGAACGCGCTGATCGCCGCCGGGAAAATTTCTCCCGACAGCCGCCTTTTGTTTGTGGACGACGGCTCGACCGATCGCACGTGGAACGTCATCGAGGGACTGTTTGCGGAAAATCCGCTGGTGCGCGGGCTGCGGCTGAGCCATAACCGCGGCCACCAAAACGCGCTGCTGGCGGGACTTCTCACCGCCAAAGAGGATGCGGACGCGGTGGTGTCGCTCGACGCCGATTTGCAGGACGACGTGGACGCGATCGACGAGATGCTTAAAAAATTCGACAACGGCGCGGACATCGTCTACGGTGTGCGCCGCGCGCGGGATAAGGACAGCTTCTTTAAACGGTTCACCGCCGAAAGCTACTATAAAATTCTTAAACATCTCGGCGCAAAAGTAGTGTTTAACCACGCGGATTTTCGCCTGATGTCCAAGCGTGCGCTGGAGACGCTCGCCGAATATACCGAAACGAACCTCTTTTTGCGCGGGCTTGTGCCGATGATCGGTTATCCGAACGCGATCGTCTATTACGATCGCCGCGAGCGGACGGCGGGAGAGAGCAAATATCCGCTGTCGAAAATGCTTGCGCTCGCGTGGGAGGGCGTGACCGCGCTTTCCATTCGTCCGATTCGTCTGGTGACAGGCGCGGGCGTGTGTTCACTGGTGGTCAGCCTGGTGCTGATCGTCTACTCGATCGTGCGGCTTTGTATCGGCGCGACGGTCAGCGGCTGGACAAGCCTTATGGTGTCGATTTGGCTGCTCGGCGGGTTGCAGCTGCTGGCGATCGGCATCGTGGGCGAATATATCGGCAAAATTTATCTCGAATCCAAACGCCGTCCGCGGTTTACGGTGGAAACGTATTTGAAAAAATAAAATCAACGCAAAAGGTCTTGACAAACACAATAATTCGTGATATAGTGTCTCTGTTCGTTGTTTAATTTTGACTTTTAACGAAGGAGGATGCTACTTATGAAAAAGACGTTTGCTCTTTTGCTCGTTGTTACCTGCCTGGCGGCTTTCGTTTCGATCTGCGCCGGTGCGGTCAACACCGCTCCGGAAGCGCTGACCGCGACCGATGCGACCGCGACCGCGACCGAGATCGAGCCGACCGAGACCCAAGCGCAGCTGCTTCTCGGCGACGCCAATGGCGACGGTGTGATCAACACGAAAGACCTGCTGACGCTGCGTCGTTTCATTGCGGAGCTGTCGATCGATGCGTTCGATGCGGCTAACGCGGATGTGACCGGCGACGGTGAGATCAACATGAAGGACGTGCTGGCGCTGCGTATTATCCTTGCCGGTGCCTAAGCAAAAAAACCTGAAAGAAAAACCCCAGCCGTGAGGCTGGGGTTTTTACTTTGTAAAAAGGTTTATTCTTCCTCGCTCGCAAGCAAGGTGTCGGTAAGGCCGAGCAGGGCGTCGGCGCTTTCGGCTTCGGGGAGCGTCTCGACACGGCGCAGCTTGGATTGGATCTGGTTTTGGCGCTTTTGTGCCTCGTCGATGGCGTTACCGGCTTCGTCGATCTTTTTGCGGACTTTACCGAGCAGCCCGCCGAATTTTTCGTATTGCTCTTTGACGGCGGACAGCACCTCCCACACCTCGGAGGCGCGCTTGTTGATGGCGATGGTGCGAAAGCCCATCGACAGCGTGTTGAGAAATGCCGTCAGCGTTGTGGGGCCGCAGATCATCACGCGATATTTCGTCTGGACGGTCTCGGCAAGCCCCGGGCGACGCAGCACCTCGGCATACAGCCCCTCGGTCGGCAAGAACAGGATAGCGAAATCGGTGGTTTTGGGGACCTCGATATACAGCTTTTGGATGTCCTTGGCCTGCTCCTTAATAAAGACCTCCAGCGCCTTTGCCGCTTCTTCAACGGCGGCCGCGTCGCCGCTTTCGGCGGCTTCTACGAGGCGCAGGTAATCCTCCTGCGGGAACTTGGAGTCGATCGGCAACCAAACGAAGGTGCCGTCTTGCTCCCCCGACGGGATCTTGACGGCGTATTCGACTTTCTTTTGGTCATTCTTCGGGGAGACGTTGCGGCCGAACTGCTCGGCGGTCAGCGTTTGCTCGAGCAGGTTGCCGAGCTGTACCTCGGCGAACGTGCCGCGGGTCTTGACGTTGGAGAGCACGCGCGAGAGGCTGTTGACGTCGCCGGCGAGCTGTTTCATCTCGCCCATGGATCTGTAGACGTTTTGCAGCTGCTCGCCGACGGTTTTGAAGCTGGCATCCAGCCGCTCGGACAGCGTGGCGGAGAGCTTCTCGTCCACCGTGGCGCGCATTTCATCGAGCTTTTTCTCGTTGCTCATTTGCAGCTTTTCCACCGAGGAGGTCAAGGTGGCGTTCATTTTTTCGGTTTGGGCGGAAAGCACGCGGAACAGCTGCGCCTGCTGGTTGTTTTGCAGCTGCAGCAGCTCCTTTTGGTGGGCGTCGAAGGTGTGCCCGAGCGCGGAGAGCTGTTCCTCCACGTCCCGCGTTTCGCGGTGGAGGTCGTCAGCCAGGCCGCGTTTTTGGGTTTCGAGCGCGTCCTTGAGGGCACGGTCGTTTTCGGGCTTCGCCTGACGCACCAGCAGGATGATGAGCAGCGCGATACATCCGCACAGAAGCAGGGCGATCGCCCACAGTAAAGCCGTTTGCATTCGATTGGTTCCTCCTTTTTCGGATTTTTCTTCATTTTATCATGTTTTTGCGTGACAAACAAGAGGAAATGTGGTATACTGTGGGACGAAAACGGTACATAAAGGAGGAAGACTGATGATCCGTCATATCGTTATGTTCAAATTTTTAGAGGAAGCGAACGGAAAAAGCAAAAAAGAAAACGTGCTGGCGACCAAAGCCATGCTGGATGCGCTGCCCGGAAAGATCGATCTTATTCGGCATTCCGAGACCTACGTGGGTGCGGACGGCGCGGCGGCGGGGAACGCGGATCTGTTGCTTGTCAGCGATTTTAACAGCTTTGAGGAGCTGAACGCGTATATCGTTCACCCCGATCACAAGGCGGTGGGCGCGTTTATGAAGCCGCTGCGGGAGTCGCGCGCGTGCGTGGATATTGAAATCTGACAACCGAAAAAAGGGCGCAAAAAAGACGAGCGAAAAGGAACCGCTCGTCTTTTTTGCCTCTGTCAGAGAATATTCAGAAAAGAAGATATCAAAGTAAGGACCTTATTGCCCGAGGCGCTCCCGCAGCTTGCGGTTTTCCTCGCGCAGACGCTCGAGCTCGCGGCGGGTGGAGTCATTCTCCATGCGGGCGCGGCTGTTGTCATCGAGATAATCTTTCATCTGGGAACGCAGATTGTCGGCGGATTGCACGGCCTTGTGAGCGGCGTCGGCGTTGTTCAGCGCCACCAGCACCGCGGCCTGCATCGTGGAGACGCGGGCGTTTTGCATAATTTCGCGCATATCCTTATCGACCTCGAGGCCCAGCTCGGTCATATAGGGAATGGGTTCACCGGAGACGATGGAGTATTCGGTGCCGGCAATGTTCAGTTTGATTTTGTTGGTGGTCATAACGTTTTATCTCCTTTGCTGTTCAAATCGTTGGTTTTGAGGAAGTCGGTGATGGTGCCTCCCGAAAGACGTGCCGCGCTGCGCAGTCGCAGGTACAGCGCGTGATCTGCTCGGTCTAATGCGGCGGCGGAAGAAATGCCGTCGGGGAACAGAGCCTTGATCTCGGAAACGAGGGTGGTTTGCGCGTCGGCGCTTTGGACGTTGCGGGGGCGACCGCCGGCGGTACGCTCATAGGTGAAGCCGCCGAGGGCGAAGAACGCGTCTAACTCGTTCTCCATTCCGCACAGGTGTCGGAGCTGGGAGCCACGCTCGGCCAATTTCTTTTGGCCGGTGTTGAGGCGGGTGATGACGCCGGTCGGATAGACGGCGCGCAGCCGCTCGAAATAGCGGTCCAGCTTTTTTTGGAGGCTCTCGTCAAAAACGGGGGCGGCGGGAGAGGCTGTCTCCGGCGCCGGAGAAGGGGTCGCCACGACGGTTTCGTCCGGTTCGACGGCCAAGGGCGCAGAGGCGACGGCCGGCTCGCGCGTTTTAACGGGAACCGAGGGACGCGGGGTAAAGGTCGTCCGCACGGGGGTAGTTTGTCGCGCGCGGGCAACGGTGCCGATGCGATCGGCGGGGCGAGAGGGGGTAGGTTTTCGGCTGCGATCGGCGGAGCCGACTCCGCGCAGCCATTTATCGAGAACGCCCATAGGCGAAGCCTTCTCCTTTCGCAAGATTTAGCGGAAACATACTCCGTTCAAATACTGTATATAGTATAACACGTTGTTTTCCAAAAATCTACCCCCAAATGACAAAAAGTTTGATTTTTTTGCAAATTTTTTTCGAATCCTCGACAAAAAACGATCGACAGAATTCGGGCTGGACTTTTTCACTTCAATGTGATATACTTATAGGCGGCATCGAGGGGTTCGCCCCTCGATTTGCACATTTCAAAAAGCCCGGGGCAGCTTTTGGTTTGCTCTGCGGGAGGTTTTTATGGTTTCGGTTTCGATTGTGACCTATAACAGCGCCGACGTCATCGGCCGCCTTTTGGAAAGCCTGTTTTTGCAGACCAAGGGGACGGAGCTTGCGGTGTTCGTTGTGGATAACGGTTCTGTTGACGGCACGGCGGGGCTCGTTCGCGAGCAGTTTCCGCAGGTGACGGTGATTGAGCAGGACAACCGCGGTTTCGGCGGCGGACACAACGCGGTGCTTTCGCACCTTTCGTCCGATTATCACGCGATTATCAACCCGGATATTACTTTTTCGGAGGACGTGCTGTCGAAACTCGCCGCGTATATGGACGAACATCCCGACGTGGCGATTACCTGCCCGCTGATTAAAAACGAGGACGGAACGGTGCAGGACGTACCGCGCCGCAACCCGAATTTTCGGTATATTCTGTCCGGCAAACTGCAAAAGTACAGCCGCTATTTCCGCAAAAAGCGGGCGGAATACACAATGAGCGATGCGGACGTGTCCGCGCCGATTGACGTGGAGTTTTGTACCGGATGTTTTATGTTTATCCGCACCGACGCGTTCAAAGCGCTCGGTGGATTTGACGAGCAATTTTTCC
>JAZUKW010000119.1:0-5875 GCA_045643425.1 Acutalibacteraceae bacterium | reverse complement strand
AATACTCTCTCCCCGCCCGGTTGGGCGGGCGGGGAGAGAGTTCCCTTTTGCGTTTTAACGAAAACGCCGTATCAGATGTGTCTTTTGACGGATTTTGCCGCGTTTTTTGCGACAACGTCCCTGAAAAGACAATCCGTTTTTTGGAAAAAACACGAAACTTTTTGAAATACTCCGCCGCTTTCGGCGAAAAGGAGGCTTTTTTGTGAAAAAAACCGTATTCACGAAAAAATTAAAGAGCAAGACCGGCGCGTCGATGCTTCTCGCGCTGGCGTTCTTCCTGATGTGCTTTTTTGTCGCATCCGTCGTGATGGCGTCCGCTTCGGTCAACGCTTCGCGCGCGATGGCGCAAAAGGAGGAGCAGCGTTCCTATTTTGCCATTCAATCGGCGCAGAACCTGATCAAAGATATGTTTAAGGAAATCAACGGTAAAAACCTCACGGATAACGCCCTGACCATTACGTTGGGGAGCAAAACGGGGGATTCCGGCGAAACGATCCCCATTGAGACGACGGCCTACGGCGGCTTCCACCTGCGCGAGGTCAACACGGTGTATGACTGGTGTAACGAGGGCCGTACCTACGCGTTGTACGGAAAAATGGAAAAAGACGGCTCCGGCCCGTTGCTCAACGCTGAAGGTAACGACGTGGCTTACAACGCCAGCAGCTTTGGTCTGGACTGCATCGGCGACGAGTCGGTGGTGTTTGCCAAGGACGCGATCGAAGAGGTGGCGTCGCTGGTGATTTGCAAGCGACTCCACGACCAGGGTGTCAATAGCCTGGACGGTTACGGCCAGCTCAGCACCTATTTTGCCGCGGTGGATGATGATTTCAATATTGCCACCGCCACGGTGAGCGAGTCGTCGTCGGTACTGAAATACGTCTATTACTTTGACATTACGCCGGCCGACGATGCGGGCGATTACAAGACGAACCTGCCCACCGTCCACGTGAAAATGACGGCGGACAACAAGGCGAACCTGACCTTTGTGTTGACCGTCGATTCCAAATTTGCCGCGACCTATTCGGCGACGGTGAAAGCCACCGCCACGATCGAGACGATCACGCCGCCCAGCAACGAGCTTTTTGAAAACCCGCTGCGCGCGACGCCGCGGTGCCCCGAGCTGTCTACGGACGAAAAAACCGAGTATCACCTGGTAACACGCACGATCAACGATACCTACGTTACGTGGTATACGGATAAGATCGAAATTACCAAGGGTGTGAAGGCCAAGAAGACGGCGTAAAGGAGGAATGAGAATTGAAAAAGCTGTTTTTGAAAAAACTGAAGAGCCAGCTGGGTGAAACGCTGGTCGAAACGCTGTTTGCCATTCTCATCGCCACCTTTGCAAGCATTTTGCTGGCCGGCGCTACCTCTACGGCGATCGAGCTCAACCGTCAGGCGCGCGAGCGCGACGCGATCAACCAGCTTTGTCTTGAAAAGCTGGCGACCGAAGCGGACGTTGTGACGACGGACGGGGAGGACGTTCACGTGATCATCCAGCCGATGCAGATGGATAACGATACCGGCAAGCTGGTGAAAAAGACCGACGGAGACGCCGAGGTCGCCGCCAAAACGCTTTTGGTGGAGTACACCGGCTGCGCGATCGACGAAGAAGGCACTCTCGGCGATTTCAGTACCTATAAGCTGAAATTGGCATCCGCCGGTTCGTAAGGAGGCAGAGTGATGCGTGTTTTGAAAAGAATGGGTAAAAAACTAAAATCCAACCGTGGCTTTACGCTGGTGGAGCTGCTTGCCGCTTTGGCGATCGTCGTTATGATGTCTTTGATGATGTCGGTCGGCGTGTCGGTGGGCGCGTCGGTGCAGCGTGAATCCACGTTTGTCGCGGAAAGCGATCTGCTGGCCTCGACCGTCAATACCGCTCTCAGCGACGTGCTTCGTTATGCGACGGTGCGCAAGGTGGAGGCGGCGGCTCCGGGCGCGGAAGAATCCGCCAGCTATGAGCAGCTGGAAGCGATGAAAACGCTCTTGAAGGATGAGGACGGCGACCAATGCCTGATCGATACCGACGGTTACGGTATCGGCGGCGGCGCGGTGGTTTTGGACTCTTACGGCGGTGACGCGACCAAAAAACGGTTGGCGATCTCCCAATATGTGACCAGAACGCTGAGCGACGATCCGTCGAACCCCTCGACGATCACGGAGGAGAAGGTCTACTACCTTGTCAGCCACGGTATTTACACGAACCTCGAGATCCAAAACAGCGGCGACCACAAATTTGAGTTGACGTATATTGAGGACGGCACGAAAAAGTATTTCCACGTTCACTATTGGATCGCGGAAAAGCGGGCCTCTAATCCGTTGACCAAAGAGGTGGAAGCGTATTTCCGCGTGGCAAACGAGTGATTCTTGATAATAAATCTACTACTTTAGGAGGATACTTCAATGGCTTATAAACGGCTCGGCGATATGCTGCTTGAAGCGAACAAAATCAACGAGGAGCAGCTCCGTCAGGCGCTGGAATTCCAAAAAGAAACCGGCCAGCGTCTCGGTATGGTGCTTGTGAAAGCAGGTATTATCACCGAAGAGGATTTGATCGATGCGCTGCGCGTGCAGCTGCATGTGGATTTTGTGGACCTTTCGTCCGAGATGCCCAACCCGGCGCTCGCGGATTTGGTTCCGAAAAAATTGGCGCGTGAGCACTTCGTCGTGCCGGTGCGTGCGGTGGACAACACCCTGTACCTCGCCATGGTCGACCCGCTCGACTTCGTAGCGCTCGACGAGGCGAAAGCCGCCACCCAAATGAACATCGTTCCGCTCATTGCCACCAGCAGTGCGACCGAGCGGATGCTCATTAACCTCTACGGTGCGGACAACGCGAACCAAGCCCTTGAGGAATTGCAGATGGAGGAAGGCGACAGCCGTGCCTCTGAGGGCGGCGTGCAGAGCCACCAGATCGACAGCGACGACGAAGAGGCCGCCCCGATCATCCGTCTTGTGAACTCCATCATCGAGCGTGCCGTTAACGAAAACGCGAGTGATATTCACATCGAGCCGCGTGAGACCGAGCTGACCGTCCGTCTGCGTACCGACGGTGTGCTTCGTCAAATCTTGTCTGTGCCGAAGAAATCGCAGTCGGCGGTTATTTCGCGTATCAAGATCATCGGCTCGATGGACATCGCCGAGCGCCGTATCCCGCAGGACGGTCGTGCAAACGTCCGTGCCCGCGGTCAGGACATCGACCTTCGTATTTCTTCTCTGCCGACCATTTACGGCGAGAAGATCGTTATTCGTTTGCTGCGTAAGAGCACCGAAATGCTCAACTTCGACGGCGTCGGCCTTACCGGCGACAACCAGGATAAGGTCGTCAATTTGATTTCCAACAGCAACGGCGTTATTTTGATCGTGGGCCCGACCGGTTCCGGTAAATCGTCCACGATGACCGCCATTATGACGCGTCTGAACCAGGAAGACGTCAACCTGGTCACCTTGGAGGACCCGGTCGAGTACAACATCGACGGCGTCAACCAGGTGCAGATCAACGAGAAAACCGGCATGACGTTTGCCAACGGTCTGCGTTCTATCTTGCGTCAGGACCCGGATATTATCTCCGTCGGTGAAATTCGTGACGGCGAGACCTCCGAGATCGCCATGCGTTCCGCTATCACCGGTCACTTGGTTATCTCGACCCTCCACACCAACGATGCGCCGTCCACCGTCGACCGTTTGCTCGATATGGGCACCCCGCGCTTCCTGATCCACAGCGCCATGCGCGGTGTTATCTCTCAGCGTCTGGTGCGTCGTATCTGCCCGCGCTGCAAAGAAGAATATATCCCGGACGACGAAGAACTGCGTCGCTCCGGTTTGACCCGCGAGGAAGCCAACCAGCACGTGTTCTACCGCGGCAAAGGCTGCCCGGATTGCCACGACAGCGGCTATCGCGGACGTATTGCCGTGTTTGAGATCATGATGTTCTCCCAGAGAGTCCAGCGCGTGATCGCTGAAAGCGGTAGCCGTGCCGATTTGGACGCCGCTTTGGAGGCGGACGGTTTCCGCACCCTGCGCGACGACTGCTTGCGCGTGGTGTACGAAGGAACGTCCACTTTGTCAGAATTGATCCGTACGGTCAACACCGTCGGATAACATAAAAGGAGAAACGTTATGGTTACGATTGGTCAAATTATGGATGCTGCGGTCCCGCAGCGCGCCTCGGATATTCACATCGCGCCCGGCGGCCCGGTTCGCATCCGTGTGGACGGCAAATTGGTGCCGATGGGCAACTACATTATGTCCCACGAGGAAGTGGAAGCCATTTGTATCGAGCTTTCGTCCGAGACGAAATACGAGACGATGCGCAAGATCGGTGAGGTGGACGAAGGTTGGTCTTACAAGGGCCGCCGTTGCCGTGTCCACCTGTTCCGCCGTCAGCACGAGCCGGCAGTGGCGCTTCGTCTTTTGAACGACGATATTCCGGATATGGAAAAATTGCGTCTGCCTCCGGCAATTCACAAGTTCCCGGATCTGGAGCGCGGTATCGTTATCGTGACCGGTGAGACCGGTGCCGGTAAATCGACGACGCTGGCCTCCATTATCAACACCATCAACCACAACTATCCGAAGCACATCGTCACGCTGGAGGACCCGATCGAGTACCTCTATGAAGAAGATAAGTGCTATATCAGTCAGCGCCAGATCGGCGTGGACACCGTCAGCTACGCCGAAGGCCTTCGCGCTTCTCTTCGTGAAGACCCGGACGTTATCCTGATCGGTGAGATGCGTGACCCGGAGACGGTCGAAACCGCTTTGACCGCCGCCGAGACCGGACACTTGGTGTTCGGTACCCTTCACACCAACTCCTGCGCCGACTCCATTGACCGTCTTGTGGACGTGTTCCCCGAAGCTCGTCAGAACCAGATCCGTTTGCAGCTGTCGCAGACGCTGCAGGCGGTCGTCAGCCAGCAGCTTCTGCCGCACCTCAGCGGTAAGGGCCGTGTGGCGGCGGTGGAGGTCATGATCGTGAACTCCGCTATCCGTAACCTCATTCGTGAGGCCAAAACGCCGCAGATCGCCAACACCATCGCGACCTCCGCCCACGAGGGCAGCGTGACGATGGACAACGCGCTGGCGCAATTGGCACTTCGTAAACTGATCTCGCACCAAGACGCCATCGGCGCCGCTATGGACCGCGAGTATGTGAAAAAACAACTGATGACTCAAGGAAGGAGCATGGCGTTTTGACAACATTCAAGTACGAGGCACAGTCGTCCAGCGGCGGTAAAATGACCGGCGTTATCGAAGCGTATGATCGCTTGGACGCAATCGCCAAAATTCGTGAACAGGGTGGCGTTGTCACCAAAATCTCCGAGGCAAAGAAAAAAGCGGGCGGTTCGTTACTCGGCCCGAAAAAGATCTCCGAAAAAGAGCTGTCCCTTGTGTGCAGCCAGTTCGGTATCATCTTGTCTTCCGGTCTTCCGCTGGTGCGTACCGTTGAGCTGGTCGCCAACCAGACCGAGAACAAAGACCTGAAGCTCCTCTTGACCGAGGTCGCCCACGACGTGGCCGCCGGTCACTCGCTGTCCGACAGCTTCCAAGACCGCGGAACGACGCTCCCCGTGACCTTTATCGAAACGGTGCGCGCCGGTGAAAAATCCGGTAACCTGGAGCAGTCCTTCAAGCGTATGGAGGTCTTCTATGACAAATCCGCCAAGACCAAAGGTAAGGTTAAATCGGCTTTGACCTACCCGGCGTTCGTCGGCGTGGTTTCCGTCGTCGTTATCGTCATCATCATGGTGGTCGCGGTTCCTATGTTTAAGGAAACGTTCGAGAGCCAGGGCGGTGAATTGCCGCTGCCGACCAAACTGCTGATCGCCATGTCGGAGTTCATGACCAAGCACTTTATTTTGCTCGCAGGTATCGT
>JAZUKW010000118.1:0-24148 GCA_045643425.1 Acutalibacteraceae bacterium | reverse complement strand
AACTTTGTCTTCCTAAGACCGCTTGGCCTCCGACTTCTCGGTGCGTATGCGCTGTATAAATGCGAAAACCTCGAAACCGTCAACATTCCCGCTTCGGTAACGAGCGTGGGAGACGGCGCGTTTCTCGATTGCACCGCACTTGAAAAATTCACGGTAGCGGCGGGTAACGACACCTATTGCGCGAAAAACGGGATTTTGTATTCCAAAGATATGACCGAGCTCGTCTGCTTTCCGCGCGGGCGAACGGATACGTCTTTCTCCGTTCCGGTCGGTGTGACAAAAATCGGCGGCGAAGCGCTGTCCCGCACTAAAATCAAGACGCTCAAGCTGCCGTCAACGCTGCGGGAGATCGGCGACTATGCGTTTGCGGAAATGCCGATCGAGTCGATCGACCTGCCGGCGAAGCTCACGACGATCGGCGGCGACGTGTTCTGCAAATGCTCCTCGCTCAAAGAAATCAAACTCCCCGACAGCGTGACCGAAATCGGAAACGAGGCGTTTAACGAATGCTCTGCGCTCGAAAAGGTGACGCTGCCCGCATCGCTGACGACGCTCGGCGGCTTCGCGTTTTCCGGCTGTGTGCGTCTTTCGGAGATCACGCTTCCGGCGATGCTCGAAACGCTGGGTGACGCGGCGTTTATGGGCTGTACGTCGCTGAATACGATTGCGGTCAACAAGAAAAACGGTTGGTTTACCGTGGTCGGCGGCGTGCTGTATAACAAGAACAAAACCACACTCGTGTGTTATCCGTCCGGCCTTGCGGGAACAGCGTTCACCGTTCCGGATTCGGTGGCGGTAATCGCGCCGTATGCGTTCGCCGTGAACCACGCGCTGACGGAGGTGACGCTGTCGGACAGCTTGACCGAGCTCGGCGACCGCGCGTTCGAGTACGTGACCGAAATAAAAACGATCACGCTGACGAAAAGCGTGGCCACGCTCGGCGCGGGCGTCTTCGCGTTCTGCTCGTCGCTTGAAAAAATCAACGTAGAGGAAGGCAACGCCGCTTTCACGTGGGAAAACGACACCCTGCTTTCCGCCGACGGCTACAAGCTTTATTTCTACTCACCCGCCAACAAAGCGGAGGAGGTCGTGGTGCCGCTGACGGTGGCGCAGCTGATGGACTGCGCCTTTGCGGGTAACCCGTATCTCAAGCGTGTAACGCTGCTGAATGCCTCGTCGAGTATCAACGGCGACGTGTTCGACGGGTGCCGCGACGATTTCGTGCTTTCGAGTTACGACCAATCGACGGCGCATTCTTACGCTTTTACGAACGGACTGACCTTCGCGTTGACCGACGAGCCGCTTCCGACCACGACTGCAACCGAACCGACTGCGACCGTCACCACACAGCCGCAGTCAAAGGATACGAAGCAGCCCACGACGGGCGGCGATTTGCTGCACGAGCCGCTTTTGTGGATCGGCGCGGGGGCGCTGCTGCTCATTCTGATCGCGGCACTCGTGCTGGTACTTGTGAAAAAGAAAAAATAAGCTCTTTAAAGAGCCTCTCCTGCGGGAGAGGCTCTTTTTTTGCATAAACTCCGTCCCGGCCGCATAGGAATGGAACAACTTTCAAAACGTGGACAGGGAGGATACGTATGGAGCAAAAAGGGCAAGTGTACGAAACTATCGCCAAGCGTACCGGCGGAGACGTGTATATCGGCGTGGTGGGGCCGGTGAGAACCGGAAAATCCACCTTTATTAAAGAGTTTATGGAACAGCTTGTCGTGCCGCATATTGAAGCGGAGGGAGCGCGTGCCAGAGCGTATGACGAGCTGCCGCAGTCGGCGGCGGGCCGCACCATTATGACCACCGAGCCGAAATTCATTCCCGAAAAGGGCGTGGAGATCACGCTGCCCGGCGCCGCAAAATTGCGGGTGCGGCTTATCGACTGCGTGGGATACATCGTGCCGTCGGCGCTCGGCTATATCGAGGATGAACAGCCGCGTATGGTGAAAACGCCGTGGTACGACGAGGAGATCCCGTTTAATATGGCGGCGGAAATCGGGACACGCAAGGTTATCACCGACCATTCCACCATCGGTCTTGTCGTGACGACCGACGGCACCATCGGCGACATCCCGCGCGAGGAATACGCCGAGGCGGAACGCCGCGTGGTCGGCGAACTGACCGCTTTGGAAAAGCCGTTTGCCGTGCTGCTCAATTCCGCCGATCCCGGCAGCGCGAACGCGCGCCGCTTGGCGGCACAGCTCGAGGAGGAATACGGCGTTCCCGTTTGTCCCGTCAACTGCACCGCGCTTTCGGAGGAACAGATCCAAACGGTGCTGGAACGCGTGCTGTTCGAGTTCCCTGTGAGGGAGATCGGTGTGGAGCTGCCGCGCTGGATGATGACCCTGCCGGTTTCTCACCCGGTCAGAAAAACGGTGCTGTCCGGCATCAAAACGGCGTGCGCCTGCGGCGAAAAGATCAAAGACGTGGCGCAGATGGCCGAGTCGCTGTTCTCTTGCGAATACGTCAGCGACAGCCACGTGAAAGAGGTGGATCTCGGTACGGGACGCGCGCTGTTGTCGCTGAACGTAGACAACGCGCTGTTTTACGAGGTGCTGTCCGAGGTGACGGGGCTTCCCTGCAAAACGGATGCGGAGCTGATGAAGACCATGACGGCGCTTGCAGACGTTAAGGCTCGCTACGACAAAATCAAAAACGCGCTCGAAGAAGCGGAGGCGACCGGCTACGGCATCGTAATGCCGACCTCCGACGAGCTTCAGTTAGAGGAACCGGAAATCCTGCGCCAGGGCGGGCGTTACGGCGTACGCCTGCGCGCTAAAGCGCCGTCGCTGCACGTGATGCGCGCCGACATCGAAACGGAAGTGTCGCCGATCGTCGGCTCGGAGCATCAGTCGGAGGAGCTTGTCAACTATCTTCTGCGGGAATTCGAGGAAGAACCGCAGAAGATCTGGGAATCCAACATTTTCGGTACGTCGCTGTACGGTCTTGTAAACGAGGGACTGCATACGAAGCTCAACCACATGCCGCAGGACGCGCGGATGAAGCTCAAAGAAACGGTAGAGCGCGTGATCAACGACGGCTGTAACGGCCTTATTTGTATTATCGTATGAACGAAAAACAAAAGAGTGCGCTGACCGTTTTAGCCGTACAAAGTGCGGTGTGCGCGGTGATACTGCTGCTCGGCATCCTCGTTCGGTTGATCGGCGGCGGGTTTGCGGCGGAGGCGAAAGCAGGGCTTTTTTCGGCGTTGGCAGCTAACACGTTTGCCGATGCGCTGTTCGACGCTCCGAGTAAAACGACCGCCGTCACAACCACAACGACTACCACAACGACTACAACGACCACGACGCAACGCAACGGTGAAAAAGAGCTGGTCGCGGCAAATGCGAGTGCCGCGACCGAAAACGGAGAACAGCGGGCGACGGAACTTCCGCCGCCCGTTTGTCTTCCGCTGTCCGACGGGGTGTTGACCTCCGCTTTCGGCGAGCGAGAGCATCCCATAAACGGCGGGCTTTCCGAGCATACCGGCTGGGACGTTGCCGCCGAAGAGGGAACACCGCTTGCGGCGATGTATGCCGCGACGGTTTGTAAGATCGGCAGCGGCGGCAGCTACGGCAATTACGTGGAGATGCGGGTAAACGAGCGATTTTCGGTGATTTACGCCCATTGTCGCGCTCTTTGCGTTGAGGAGGACGACCGCGTAAAAGCGGGACAAACCGTCGGATACGTGGGTTCAACGGGGGTTTCCACCGGCAACCACCTGCATTTGGAGCTGCTCCTTGACAACGTGCCGATCGATCCGTCGCTCGTGTTGCCGCTGTCCCTTTACGCGGGGTGAACCGTGTTACGGCTGACGGTGGGGAAAACGGAATTGTCCGTTTCTGTGGGGTTTCCCGCGGCGGTAGCGGCGCTGTGTTATTTCGATAAGACCGGAAGCGCCGCGATGTGCTTATACGCCGCGCTTTTACACGAGGCGGCGCACATCGGCGTGTTGCGGTGGTGCGGCGCTGTGCCGCGCTCGCTTACGTTCGGCGCGTTCGGAATGCGTATGGAGCTGCCGTTTTTGTCTTATACCGCGGCGGCGACAGTGGCGGCGGCAGGCCCGCTTTGCAATCTGTTGTTTGCTGTGCTTTCGGCGTGTGGTGGCTGGCGCGTTTCGCTGCTTGCCCATTTGGCGCTCGGAGTTTTTAATCTTTTGCCTATATATCCGCTTGACGGCGGGCAGGTGCTGTTTTGTTTGGCGGCAAACAAAAGGGGAGAGACGACGGCGAAAACGCTCTGTGTTCTTGCGGCTTCGGCGGTGATCCTTCCGCTGTTTGCGGCGGCGTGGTGGCTCTTTTTGTCAACGGGCTATAACGTGTCGCTGTTTCTTTTGTGCGGATACTTGATATTTCTGCTGTTTTTTGGAAAGAAGCATTGAAATAGAACAAACAATTTGGTAAAATATAGGTATCTGCAAAAAGGACGGTACAAAAAATGGATGCAAAGTGGGAGCAGCTGCTCTTGAAAGTACAAAAGCCCGCCCGCTATACCGGCGGCGAGCTGCATAGTGTTGTGAAAAACAAAGCGGACGTGGACGTGCGCTTTGCGTTTTGTTTTCCCGATTTATACGAGGTCGGTATGTCCCACCTCGGTATGAAGATCCTCTACTCTCAGTTTAACGACCAGCCGCACATCTGGTGTGAGCGCGTGTTTGCGCCGGATGACGATATGGCGGCGCTTATGCAGGAGGAGGGGCGTCCTCTGTGGGCGCTCGAAAGCGGCGACAGCATCGGCGAGTTCGATTTCGTCGGCTTTACGCTGCAATACGAAATGAGTTACCCGACGATGCTGTATATGCTGAAGCTCGGCAAGATTCCGCTTCGCTCGGCTGACCGCGACGAGTCGTTCCCGCTTGTCGTTGCGGGCGGGCCTTGCACCTGCAACCCAGAGCCGATCGCCGATTTTGTGGATATTTTCTTCATCGGCGAAGGCGAAGAGGTCGATTTAGAGGTTATGGAACTCTACCGCGCCCACAAAAAGAGCGGCAACTACTCGAAAGCCGCGTTTTTGCGCGAGGCGGCGCAAATCGAGGGCGTTTACGTTCCTGCGCTGTACGACGTGACCTACAACGAGGACGGCACGATTGCAGACTTTACGGCGAAAGACGGCGCACCGGAAACCATCAAAAAACGTATTATTAAAGACCTCGACACGTCCTATTATCCCGACAAATTCGTTGTGCCGTTTACCGAAATTGTGCATGACCGCGCCGTCGGCGAGATCTTCCGCGGGTGTATCCGCGGTTGCCGCTTCTGCCAGGCGGCATTTCTCTATCGTCCGGTGCGCGAAAAATCTCCCGACGTGATCGACAGGCAATGCCACGACCTCTGCCGTTCTACCGGTTACGAGGAATTTTCGCTCGCGTCGCTTTCGACGAGCGATTATACGAAAATCGAAGAACTCCTGCCGAAGCTGCTGTCGTGGACGGAGGAGGAAAAGACGAATATCTCGCTGCCGTCCTTGCGTGTGGACGGATTTTCCGAGGAGCTTGTAAACCGTCTGAACGTCCTGCGGCGCAGCGGGCTCACCTTTGCACCCGAGGCGGGAACGCAGCGCCTGCGTGACGCCATCAACAAAAACGTCACCGAGGACGAGGTCCTCGAAACCGCGCGCCGTGCGTTTGCCGGCGGGTGGACGGCGGTCAAGCTGTACTTTATGCTCGGACTTCCCACCGAAACGGACGAGGACGTGGCGGGGATCGCCGCGCTCGGACAAAAGGTCGTAGACGAGTATTACCGCAACCCGAACAAGCCGAAGGGGAAAGGGGTGTCGGTGTCGATGAGTACCGCTTGCTTTATCCCGAAGCCGTTTACGCCGTTCCAATGGGAGGCGCAGGATACCCGCGAGGAGTTAGAGCGCAAGCAGCAGCTGCTTCTCGGCTCGCTGACGAGCAAAAAGCTGACGCTCCATTATCACGATGCGCCGACAAGCTTGTGGGAGGCGGTTTTGGCGCGCGGCGACCGCAAACTGTGCGCTGTGCTGGAGACTCTTGCCGACGAAAACGCCCACCTGGATGCGTGGTCGGAGCATTTTGACCCCGCGCAATGGGAGCGAGCGATGACGGCGCACGGTCTTACCGCCGCGTTTTATGCCAACCGCAACCGTCCGAACGACGAGCATCTGCCGTGGGATCATATCGACATCGGCGTGACAAAAGAGTTCCTGATGAAAGAACGCGAAAAAGCGTATGCGAGCCAAACCACGCCGCATTGCCGTTTGCAATGCTCCGGTTGCGGCGCCGCGTGTTATGGGGAGGGTGTGTGCTTTGAACGAAAATAAGAATTTTGAGACGATCCGTCTCGTGTTCGAGAAAACCGGCACCGCCCGCTATATTTCCCACCTGGATCTAAACCGCACGATGACGCGGGCGCTGCGCCGTTTGGAGCTGCCGCTGTGGTATACCGAGGGCTTCAACCGCCGCCCGTATCTCACGTTTCCGTCGCCGCTGTCGCTCGGCAGCGAGAGCATTTGTGAGCGCATGGACTTCCGTCTGTGTGAGGCGGTGGATTTGGAGGCGCTGCCGGCGCGCTTCAACGAGACGCTTCCTGCGGGGTTGCGCGTGATCTCCGCCGCGCCCGCGGTGATGAAAGCGGGAAAATTAGGCTTCGCTTCGTATCGGCTGACGCTCGATCTGCCCGCCGATACGGTCAACGCGTTTTTGGCGCAGGAGAGCATTCTTGTAGAAAAGAAAACGAAAAAAGGCGCGATCAAAGAAATCGAGATCCGGCCTGCGCTTTCCGACACGGCGGTCGAGCCGTGTGACGGCGGCTGTACGCTGTGCGTGACGCTGCCGTGCGGCGGGGAGGATACGGTGGTCAACCCGGCGTTGCTCCAAAAGGCGCTCGAGGCGTTTGCAGGACGCGAGATGTGTATGAAAATCCTGCGCACAGCGCTTCTTTCGGCGGAGAAAACCGATTTTTGTTAAAAAATTAGAAAAAATACAAAAAAACACTTGCAATCGGCAAAACCTTGTGTTACAATATGCTGGTGTTTGAATGTCTGCACTTGTGCAGATCCATCAAAGAATAAAAGCAAACGGTCCTCTGCCCGTTGAGGCACGAACGTTTGACATTTTAGGAGGAACAACTATGGATGCATTGAAACAAATCGCCGCGGACAGTTTGAAAACTGAACCGGCAAGCTTCGAAATCGGCGACGTGGTTCGCGTCGACGTGAAGATCCGCGAGGGTGATCGCGAGAGAATTCAGGCTTTCGAGGGTACTGTGATCGCGCGCAAGGGCGAAGGCGTGGGCGAGACCTTTACGGTTCGTCGCGTTTCCTACGGTATCGGCGTGGAGCGTGTTTTCCCGCTCCATTCTCCCAACGTGGCTGATGTGAAAGTCATTCGCCACGGTAAAATCCGCCGCAGCAAGCTGTATTATCTGCGCGACCGCGTCGGTAAGGCTGCCAAGGTGAAAGAGCGCCTGTAATATCACCGAAAAAGAGGTTGTCTTGAAAGCAATTGTTTTTGAGACAACCTTTTTTACATATTGCGCGCAATTTGAGGGAAGGAAGTGACGGCATTGGCAGAGCAAAAAAAGCGAAAAAGTCTTATGCAGGTGTTTACGGACGTGTTATACAGCCTTGTGACGTTCGCGGCGCTCGTTATGCTGATGTGGTCGTTCTTGTTTTCTTTTGTGATCCGCACCGTCGAGGTGGACGGTATCTCCATGCAGGATACGCTGCAAAACGGAGAGCGGATGATTTTGTTTTCGACGCTGTATACGCCGCAGCGCGGCGACGTTGTCGTTGTTAACCGTGTGGAGAACACGGCCACGGCGGCCCTCGGCGTTATGACCTACCGCGAGCCCATTATCAAACGCGTGATCGGCTTGCCCGGCGACGTGGTCGAGGTGCAAAAGGACGCCGTCTACGTCAACGGCGCCAAGCTCTCCGAGCCGTACGTGCATTATGAAAACACCCACGAGGGCATCACCTACGTGCCGGAGGGGTGTCTGTTCGTGATGGGCGATCACCGCAACGCGTCCACCGACAGCCGTTCCACCGGCCCGATCAAGCTGGAAAACGTGATGGGTCACGTGGTCGCTAATTTAAAAAGCATTACCGACGTTCGCGTGCTGGAAAAAGTGCAGTATGAGAACGTCCCCGACGCTCCCGATGCGGAGCTTAAAAACCGTGCGATGAAAGGGGAGATATGACCGTGTCGGAGAAGTATCAACCGTATAAAGAAGAATCCGTCGGACAGGTGATGACGACGATTATCTATGACGTGCTGGACATTGTGGTGCCGGCTCTTTTGGTCGTGTCGGTGGTGTTTCTGTTCTTCGTTCGTACCGCCGGCGTGGACGGCGAATCCATGCAGGATACGCTGCAAAACAACGACCGTCTCTTGATGGTCAACTTCCTTTATGAGCCGGAGCGCGGCGACATCGTGATCGTCAACCGCTTCCACGTAGGCGATGCCGAGGTGGAGGAGCCGCTGATCAAGCGTGTGATCGGCGTGGCGGGGGATACCGTTCGCGTGGAACCGACCGCGGTGTATCTGAACGGGAAAAAGCTGGACGAATCGTACGTCAATTACCCGAACCTGCCTTACGGAACGGAAGAAACCGTGCCGGAGGGATGCGTTTTCGTGATGGGCGACCACCGCAACAACTCCCGCGACAGCCGCGAGTTCGGCTGTTTCCCGATAGAGGAGCTGATGGGAAAAGCCGTGTGGCGTATTTTCCCGGCCAAGGATTTCGGCGGCATTTACGACAATTATCTGTCGGAATAAGGAGGGTGTTATGGAACAACAATCCTCCCAAATTCAATGGTTTCCCGGCCACATGGCGCGAACCCGCCGCAAAATCACCGAGAGCTTGAAGCTTATCGATATGGTGGTCGAGGTGGTGGACGCCCGTATCCCGCTGTCCTCCCGTAACCCGGAAATGGACACGCTGACCGCGGGAAAACCGCGTCTGGTGCTGCTCAACAAAGCGGATTTGGCGGATGAAGCCGCGACCGCCCGCTGGGTGGCCTATTATGAGAAAAAGGGTGTAAAAGCACATCCCGTGGACTGCAAAAGCGGCCGCGGGCTTTCTAAAATTTCGTCGATGATGCGGGAAACGCTGAAGGACGAAATTGCCGTATGGCAGCAAAAGGGCATGGTGGGACGTCCCATCCGCGCGATGGTGGCGGGAATCCCCAACGTAGGAAAATCCTCGTTTATCAACCGCCTTTCCAAAAACGGAAAAGCCAAGGCGGAGGATCGTCCCGGCGTTACCCGCAGCAACCAATGGTTCACCCTTCCGGACGGCGTTCTTCTTTTGGACACGCCCGGCGTGCTGTGGCCCAAATTCGAGGATCAAACGGTGGGGCTGCACCTTGCGTTTACCGGCGCGATCCGCGACCAGATCCTCGACTGTGAGGAGCTGGCGTGCGAGCTGCTCGGCATCCTCAAAACCGAATATCCCGACCGCCTGGCCGAGCGGTTTAAGCTGGATTCCGTCGAGGGCTGGCAGGAGCAGGAAAACTACGAATTGCTCGAAACCGTCGGCAGAAAACGGGGAATGCTGGTGTCCGGCGGCGAGGTCAACACCGAACGCGCCGCCAACACGCTTCTTGACGAATATCGCGGCGGAAAATTAGGGCGGATCTCCCTGGAATTTCCGCCGAAAGAGGTCTGATTTTAATATGACGAACGTAGAATTTGACAGCGCGGTGCGCGCCGAAGGATTTCCCGTTTTGTGCGGTATCGACGAAGCGGGTCGCGGCCCGCTTTGCGGTCCGGTCTATGCGGCGGCGGTGATTTTGCCCCCGGACGCGGAGATCGAGGGGCTCAACGACTCTAAAAAAATCTCCGAGAAAAAGCGCGAGCAGCTGTTCGACGTGATCTGCGAAACGGCGGTAGCTTACGGGATCGGTTACGCCACCGTGGAGGAGATCGAGGAGCTCAACATTCTGAACGCCACCTATCTCGCGATGAAACGCGCCTATGAAGCGGCGGGGATACGTGCCGATTTGGTGCTGGTGGACGGCAACCGTCTGCCGCCGGAGCTTCCCGCAAAAATGCGCTACGTCATCAAGGGAGACGCGCTGTCCGCTTCGATCGCGGCGGCGTCGATTTTGGCAAAGGTCAGCCGTGACCGCGTTTTGTATGAGCTGGATGCGCAATACCCGCAGTACGGCTTTGCAAAACACAAGGGCTACGGCACGGCGGCGCATTACGATGCGCTGCGTGAATTCGGCGTTTCGCCGGTGCATCGCCGCAGTTTTCTTAAAAAGTTTTTGGCGAGCGACGACCACGGTAACGCGGTATAATTTGAACATAAGGAGAGTTGCATTATGGCAGGGATCTCCAAAGGAGCGGCGGGAGAAGTCATCGCCGCTCGTTTTTTACGGGAACACGGCTACGACATTGTGGCGGTAAACGCCCGCAGCCGTCTCGGCGAAGTGGATATTATTGCAACCGACGACACGGTCATCGCGTTTGTGGAGGTAAAGACCCGATCGGAGTTCGATCGGTTGGAAGCCCCGCGCGAAGCGGTGACGCGCGAAAAGCAGGAAAAAATCAAAAAGACGGCGGCGTTGTATTTACAGCATCATCCCTCTGCGCTTCAGCCGCGCTTCGACGTTATTGAAGTGATCACGACGGAAAACGGGGCGCCGCTGCAGGCAAAGGACGTACACCACCTGAAAAACGCCTTTGAAACGGGGGACTTACGTGCCGCTTTTTGATTTGCATTGTGATACGCTGACGGAATGTGTCCGCAAAGGTGAAAGCCTTTACAGTAATTCACTGCATTGGGACGTGTCACGCGGGCGAGCGTTCGGCGCGCGCACGCAGGTGTTGGCCGTCTGGACACCGGATACCCTGCGCGGTGACGCGGCGTTTCGCGCCGCCGAAACGGCGATACAGCTCGCGTATGACGCGCAGGCGCAATACGCACCCGCCTTGCGGTTATGGCAAAAACAGCAACCGTTTTTCGACGAGAGCGGGGATGCCTGCGTCGGCATTTTAGCGCTGGAAAGTGCGGCGGCGATCGGGGGAAGCCTCGTTCGTTTGGAAGAATTGCTTCAAAAAGGCGTAAAGGTGGTTACCCTTACGTGGAACGGTGACAACGAAGTGGCCTCCGGCGTCGAGGGAGACGCCTCTCGCGGTCTGACGGCGTTCGGAAAAGACGTCATACGGGTGATGGAACGTGAAAAAGCCGTGAGCGACGTATCCCATTTGAACGAGCGTGGCTTTTGGGACGTCTGCGCATGGAGCGACCGCCCGTTTATCGCGTCGCATTCCGTTTCCAAAGCGGTGTTTGATCACCGCCGCAACCTGACGGACGCACAATTTGACGAGATCGTTCGTCGCGGGGGACTTGTGGGACTGAATCTTTGCGCCGCACAGCTGGGAGAGCAAAGCTTCGACCGATGGGAACGTCATCTCGCACACTTTTTGGAGCGAGGCGGCGAAAACCATCTCGCGCTCGGGTTGGATCTGGACGGAACCGCCTTGCCGGATGCGTGGAACGGGATGGACGTTTATGCCGCGTTGTTCCGCTATTTACAGCGGCGCGGGTATGCGGAGTCGCTTCTTTCGGCGCTGTTTTACAAAAATGCGCGAAATTTTTTTAAAAAAAACGAAAAAATGTGAAAAAACGGCCGGATTTGATTTGACAAATCGGCCGTTTTGTATTATGATATTCAAGATGTCTTATATTTTATTTATTATACTTGTTAGGAGTGACACCGCTCATGCAATATCAAAGCACCCGTGACCGCTCGCTGCGTGTCTCGTCGGCTCAGGCCATCGCTCGCGGCATTTCCGCGGAAAAGGGCTTGTTTGTCCCGACGGAGTTTCCGCAAATCACGCTCGCAGATTTGGAGCGGATGAGCAACGAATCCTATACCGACCGCGCCAAGTTCATTCTCGGTAAATATCTCACCGATTTCTCCGAAGAGGAGCTTGCGGACTGTGTGGACAGCGCGTATACGACGCAAAAGTTCCGCGACACCGCCATCGCTCCGCTGAAACCGCTTCACGATAACGCCTACATGCTGGAGCTGTGGCACGGCCCGACCTGCGCGTTCAAAGATATGGCGCTGCAAATTTTGCCGCACTTTATGCGTTACTCGGTCGCCAAGTCCGGCAACGGGGAAGAAGTGGTCATTCTGGTCGCCACCTCCGGCGATACGGGAAAGGCCGCGCTCGAGGGCTTCTGTGATGCCCCGAACACCCGCATTCTCGTGTTTTATCCCGATCAGGGCGTTTCCAAAATGCAAAAGCTGCAAATGGCGACGCAGGAGGGACAGAACGTCGGCGTGTTTGCCATTCGCGGCAACTTCGACGATGCCCAAAACGGCGTCAAAACCATTTTCACCGACAAAGCGACCGGCGACCTGCTTGCCGATAACGGCAAACGCTTTTCTTCCGCCAACTCCATCAACTGGGGCCGCCTTTGCCCGCAAATCGTCTATTACGTCTCCGCGTACTGTGACTTGCTGCGCACGGGCGCGCTGAAAAACGGCGAGCCGATGAACGTCGTTGTGCCGACCGGCAACTTCGGCAACATTCTCGCCGCGTACTACGCGAAAAAAATGGGCGTGCCGATCAAAACGCTGGTGTGCGCCTCAAACCAAAATCGCGTGCTGACCGACTTCTTCGAGAGCGGCACCTATGACCGCCGCCGCGAATTTTACGCCACCACCTCGCCGTCGATGGATATTCTCATTTCCTCAAACCTCGTGCGCCTGCTGTTCGACCTGTGCGACGGCGACGACGCCGAGGTCAGAGCGTGGATGGAAGCGCTCGTTTCCGACGGCAACTACACCGTGTCCGACAAGGTGCGCGCCGCGCTGGATGCACAGTTTGCTTCCGGCTCTTGTGACGAGGCGAAGACCGCTGCCGTCATCCGCGATACCTTCGAGAAATACGGCTATCTCATCGACACCCATACCGCCGTTGCGGTGGGCGTATGCGAGGAGTATCTTGCAAAAATCGGCGACAAGACGCCGACGGTGATCGCCTCTACCGCGAACCCGTATAAATTCCCCGCCAGCGTGCTGACCGCGCTTTGCGGCGAGGCCCCGGCTGACGATTTTGCCTGTGCCGACGCGCTGGAGGAAAAAAGCGGTGTCGAGATGCCCGCTCCGCTGAAAACCCTGAAGGGCAAACCGGTGCGCTTTACCACCGTCTGCGACAAGGCGGAGATGCGGCGTGCGGTGCTTTCGACGCTCGGCATCGACGGAGAATAAGCCTATGGCGCTGTTTGCGATCGCCGATCCGCATTTATCCCTATCCTCCGACAAACCAATGGACGTGTTTCCCGGGTGGGACGACTACGTGTCGCGCTTTGAAACGAATTGGCGCGCCCTCGTTACCGACGAGGATACGGTCGTTATCGCGGGAGATATATCGTGGGGAATGTCCATGGAGGAGGCTCGTGCGGATTTTGCGTTTTTAGACAAGCTGCCCGGTCAAAAGTTGATTTTTAAAGGCAATCACGATTATTGGTGGGATACCCGCCGTAAAATCGACACGTTCTTTGAAACCAACGGATTTTCCACTCTGCGCGTCGTGCATAACGATGCGGTCGCGGTGGGGAATATGGCCGTCTGCGGCAGCCGCGGCTGGTTCTTTGATGCCGGTGAAGCGGACAAAAAAGTGATCCTGCGCGAAGCGGGACGTCTGCGCACCTCTATCGAAGCCGCCAAAAAGACCGGCCTCGAACCGATCGTGTTTCTCCATTACCCGCCGATCTACGGCGAACAGAAATGCGAGGAGATCTGGCAGGTGCTGAAAGAAGAAGGCATCACCCGCGTCTACTACGGTCACGTGCACGGCGTCGGGATTCGTAACGCCGTCATCGGCGAGACAGAGGGCATTCATCTGTCGCTGATCGCCGGAGATTATTTAAAATTTACGCCGCTTTTGGTGTCGCCCACGGCGTAACGTCACTTTGTACCAATACCACAACGATTTGTGGAAAAAATATTTTTCAAATCCGGGAGGATGTACCAATGAGTTTAGTCAAAGCAGGAAAAACCGAAAACGCCAACCGCGTCAAGCTGGAAATCAGCATTGATGCCGAAACCTTCGAGAAAGCCATCGACGCAGTGTTCCGCAAGAACGCGAAACAGTATCGCCTCGACGGCTGCCGTCCGGGTCACTTGACCCGCAAACGTGTCGAGTGGCAGTTCGGCAAGGGCTTCTTCTACGAAGACGCGTTTAACGAGCTGTATCCCACCATGACGCAGGAAGCGATCGACGCGTGCGAGTACGACTATGTGGACGATCACATCGACGTGGACGTGCAGTCTATCGACGAGAACGGCGTGAAATATACCGTGGTGATCACCGTGAAGCCGGAGTGCAAGATCGACGGCTACAAGGGCCTTAAAGCCGAGAAACCGGCGGTGGAAGTGTCCGACGACGACGTGAACACCGAGCTGGAAAGACTCCAAGAGCGTCAGTCCCGCCTTGTGGACGTGACGGATCGCGCCGCGCAGGATAAGGACATCGTTATGATCGACTACGAAGGCTTTGCGGACGGCGTTGCGTTTGACGGCGGCAAAGGCGAGAACCAGTCGCTGACTCTCGGCTCCGGTCAATTTATTCCGGGCTTCGAGGAGCAGATCGTCGGCAAAACCATCGGCGAGGAGTTCGACGTGAACGTCACGTTCCCGACCGAATATCACGCGGAAGAGCTTGCCGGCAAAGAGGCCGTCTTCAAATGCAAGCTCCACGAAATCAAAATGCGTGAGCTGCCGGCGCTGGACGACGATCTTGCCAAGGATTGCAGCGAATTCGACACGCTGGACGAGTTGAAGGCCGACGTGAAAGCGAAGTTGACCGAATCCGCCGAGAAAGAAGCGAGCGCGGTGTTCGAGAATGCGCTCGCGGAGCAGCTGGGCGATCTGCTCGAAGCGGATATTCCGCAGGCGATGATCGAAAACGCGATGGACAACGCGGTGCAGGATTTTGACAACCGTTTGAAATCGCAGGGTCTTGCCCTCGATATGTACCTGCAATACACCAACACCGATATGAAGACCTTCCGCGAGTCCACTCGTGAGTCGTCGGAGAAGCAGGTCAAGGTGCGTTTGGCGCTGGAAGCCATCGCGAAGCAGGAAGGCATCGAGGTTGCGGCCGAGGATATTGAAGCGGAGTATGCCAAGATCGCCGAGATGTATCAAGTCGATTTGGATCAGGTGAAATCCGGTATCCCGGAGAAGAGCCTGCGCGAGGATCTGGCGGTCGAAAAAGCTATGGCGATCGTGAAAGACAACGCCAAGGTCGGTAAACCGGCCGCGAAGAAGGCTGCTTCCACCGCGAAGAAACCGGCGGCGAAGAACGCGGAGGGCGAGGAGAAGCCCGCCGCGGCGAAGAAACCGGCCGCGAAGAAGACGACTTCTACCGCGAAAAAACCGGCGACGAAGAAAGCGGAGGGCGAGGAGAAGCCCGCTGCGGCGAAAAAACCGGCCGCCAAGAAAACGACCACCGCGAAGAAACCGGCCGCGAAAAAGACCGAGGAATAATTCGCATAAAACCCGCTGATCTGACCATACTTTTTACGAAGAAAGGAAGAGAACGATGAACGAACGTATGAGCAGTCTCGTACCCTACGTAGTGGAGCAAACCGGTCACGGTGAGCGCAGCTATGATATTTTTTCCCGCCTTCTCAACGACCGCATCGTGATGCTGTGCGACGAGGTCAACGAGAACAGCGCGTCGCTGGTCGTTGCCCAGCTGTTGTATCTGGAAGGTCAGGATCCCGATAAGGACATCCACCTGTATATCAACAGCCCCGGCGGCAACATCAAGGACGGTATGGCGATTTATGACACCATGCAGTTCATCAAGTGCGACGTGTCCACCATTTGCATCGGTATGGCGGCCAGCATGGGCTCGTTCCTGCTTGCTGCCGGCGCCAAGGGCAAACGAATGGCGCTTCCGAACAGCGAAATTATGATCCATCAGCCGCTGGGCGGCACCCAGGGCCAAGCCAGCGACATCAAAATCCAGGCCGATCACATTCTGTATATCCGCGGCAAGATGAACAAAATGCTTGCCGAAATGACCGGTCAGTCTATCGAGACCATCGAAAAAGATACTGACCGCGACAACTATATGTCCGCGGAGGAGGCCGTGAAATACGGTCTTATCGACAAGGTCATCGAGAAACGCGCGTAAATCCCCATTACTGAAAGAGGTGAAACCGTATGTCGAATATGGATAACATGACGAACGCTTGCTGCTCGTTTTGCGGAAAAGGCAAAGACGATGACGTGCGTTTGTTGGCCGGTCCGGGCGTGTGCATTTGTAACGAATGCGTCAAGCTTTGCTATGATATTTTGATTGAAGAATTCGGCGAAGTTCCCGCCGACGAAAAAAAGACCCGTTCCAAAGCGGACAAGGACGAGAAGGAATTTGAGCTTCCCAGCCCTGCACAGCTGAAGGCCGGTCTTGACGAGTACGTGATCGGACAGGATCGCGCCAAGGTCACCTTATCGGTTGCGGTGTATAACCACTACAAACGCATTTTCTGCGATAACTCGAATGCTCCGGAGCTGGGCAAGAGCAACGTGCTGTTGCTCGGCCCGACCGGTGTGGGCAAAACCGCCTTGGCGCGGACGCTGGCGGACTTGCTGGACGTGCCGTTTGCGATCGCGGACGCCACCACACTGACCGAAGCCGGTTACGTGGGTGAGGACGTCGAGAACATTCTTCTCCGTCTTATCCAAGCGGCGGACGGCGACGTGAAAAAGGCGGAGCGCGGCATCATCTACGTGGATGAAATCGATAAGATCTCCCGCCGCAGCGAGAACCCGTCCATCACCCGCGACGTGTCCGGCGAGGGCGTACAGCAGGCGCTCCTCAAAATCATTGAGGGCACGGTGTCCAACGTGCCGCCTACCGGCGGGCGCAAGCATCCGCAGCAGAACTTCATCCAAATCGACACCTCCAACATTCTGTTTATTCTCGGCGGTGCGTTTTCGGGACTTGAGAATATTATCGCCAAACGTGTAGGCGGCGGTTCTCTCGGCTTTGAAAACAAGGTGCTTTCCAAAGCGGATATGACCTCCAGCGAAATGCTGCAAAAGGTCACGTCTCAGGATCTTGTGAAATTCGGTCTTATCCCCGAGCTGGTCGGCCGTATGCCGGTCATCACCACGCTGGAGGCGCTGGAGACCGACGCGCTGGTGAAGATTTTGACCGAGCCGAAAAACGCGCTTGTCAAGCAATACAAGTATCTGTTCAATTTGGACGACGTGTCGCTGTCGTTTACGCGCGGTGCGCTGGAGGCGATCGCCGAAAAAGCCAAAGAGATGGATACCGGCGCGCGCGGTCTGCGCTCTATTATGGAGGGCATTTTGACCGACCTTATGTTTGAGGTGCCGTCTAACCCCGTGATTTCCAAAGTGGAAATCACCGAGGATTGCGTCAAAGGAACCGGCAAGCCCAAGCTGACGGAGGATCCCTCCCGCAAAGGCAAGCCGCTTCGCTCGCCCGTCAAACGGCAGCAATCCCGTCGCGCAACCGCCTAAAAAAACTCCCTTTTTGTGAGGATACACTATGAGCATACAAACCAAGGTTGCTCGTGTTAAGACCCTGCCCCTGCTTGCTTTGCGGGGGCTCGTGCCTTTTCCGGGCGCAATGATGCATTTAGACGTCGGGCGAGAGCAGTCGATGGCCGCTCTGCTCGAGGCAATGAATAACGATCAACAGATCTTTCTCGTGATGCAATACGACGAGAACGAGGAAAACCCCTCGCTGGATCAGCTGCACACCGTCGGCGTGGTGGCGCACATCCGCCAAATTATGAAGCTGCCGCGAGAGGGGATGCGCGTGATCGCGGAGGGACTTTACCGCGCCACGGTCACGGGCGTGGAGAAATCGGATCCCTGTCTGATCGTGACCACCGCCGAAAAACGCAGCCGTCAGCCGCTGGATGCGGACAAGCGCGAAGCGTTCATCCGCTTGCTTGAGGATGAATTCGACGAGCTGTCTACCTATACCTCCGTCATTTCGGACGACGTGTTTTTGCGGGCAAAAGCCCTTGACCACGATTTGTCCGCTTTGTGCGACCATATCGCGTTTTCGCTGCCGCTGCCTAACGATAAGAAGCAGGTGCTGTTGGCGCAGTTGACGGTCGCCACCCGTGCTCAAACGCTGTTGAACGATCTGGAACACGAAAAAAACGTGTCGCGGATGCTGTTTGAGCTGCACGAGCGTGTGCAGGAGCGTATGGACGACAATCAGCGCGATTACGTGCTGCGCGAGCAAATGCGCACCATTTCGGAAGAACTCGGCGACGCGGACGATCCGTTTAACGAGGCGGAGGAGTACCGTCGCAGGATCGCAGCGCTGAATCTCTCGGAGGAGATCAGCACGGTTCTGTATAAGGAGTGCGGCAAGCTCTCGAAAATGCCCATCGGCTCTCACGAGGCTACCGTGGTGCGAACCTATCTTGATACTTGTCTGGAGCTTCCGTGGAACGAAAAAAGCGATGCGGTCGTGGATCTTTCCGTTGCAAAAAAAGTGCTGGAACGCGATCACTACGGTCTTTCGGACGTGAAAGAACAAATTTTGGAGCTGCTGGCGGTGCGTCGCCGTAACCCGGAGGCGCGCGGTCAGGTCATCTGTCTTGTCGGCCCGCCCGGTGTGGGCAAAACGTCCATCGCCAAATCGGTTGCAGAAGCGATGGGACGAAAATTTGCCCGCGTGTCCTTGGGCGGCGTGCGGGATGAAGCGGATATTCGCGGCCACCGCCGCACCTATATCGGCGCGATGCCCGGCCGCATTATGGCCGCCATTCAAAAAGCGGGAACCAAAAACCCGCTGCTGCTTTTGGACGAGGTCGATAAGCTCGGAAACGATCACCGCGGTGATCCGGCATCCGCGCTGCTTGAGGTGTTGGATTTCGAGCAGAACCACGCCTTCGTCGATCATTTTGTGGACTTGCCCTTTGACTTGTCCGACGTGACGTTCCTGACGACCGCCAACGACGCCTCGACGATTCCGGCGCCGCTTTACGACCGTATGGACGTTATCACGCTGGACGGTTATACCGAGCAGGAAAAGCTTCACATCGCCAAGCGGCATTTGGTCAAAAAGCAATTGGCCGCCACCGGTATGGAGGGGACGAAGCTCCGCTTTTCCGATGCGGTTCTCAAAGAGCTGATCGAGGGCTATACCCGCGAGGCGGGCGTGCGTACGCTCGAGCGTACGATCGGCAAGGTGTGCCGCAAAATGGCGCTGAAAATCGAAAACGGCGAAGCGCCCACGCTGTCGGTGAAATCGCTCGAATCGCTGCTCGGCCCGCGTCCCTTCAAAGCGGAGGAGCGTACCGAAAAAGACGCGATCGGCGTGGTCAACGGTCTTGCGTGGACGTCTGCCGGCGGGGAGCTGCTGCCCGTGGAGGTGGCGGTGCTTCCCGGCACGGGCAAAATCGAACTGACCGGCTCGCTCGGTGACGTGATGAAAGAATCCGCCAAGGTCGCGGTCAGCTACGTGCGCGCCCACGCGGACGAATTCGGCATCGACGGCGACTTCTATAAAACAAAAGATTTACATATCCATGCGCCGGAGGGCGCGGTGCCGAAAGACGGCCCCTCTGCCGGTATAACGATGACGACCGCGCTCGTGTCGGCGTTGACCGGTGTTCCGGCGCGCTGTGACGTGGCGATGACGGGGGAAATCTCCCTGCGCGGCGGCGTGATGCCCATTGGCGGGCTGAAAGAAAAGCTGATGGCGGCTTACGCCCGCAAAATGACCACCGTGCTGATCCCGCGGGACAACTTACCGGATCTCGCAAAGGTGGATGCCGAGGTCAAGGCGGGACTCAATGTCTTGCCGGTGGCGAAAATCGACGATGCGCTCTCTCAGGCGCTGTCCCGTCCGCTTATGCCGAAGAAGCCGGCCACGTCCCGTCCGTCCCACGCGGCGACCTCGTCCGCTGTCGGGCAACGTATGAAAGGAACACGCGTATGAGACCCGAATCTGCCGTATTTGAAACGTCCGTCGCGCTGCAAAAACAGCTGCCGGCGGATACCCTCCCCGAAATCGTGTTTTCGGGCCGCTCCAACGTGGGAAAATCCACGCTTATCAACACGCTCTTGCGCCGCAAGAACCTGGCGCGCACCTCGGCAACGCCCGGCAAAACCGCGACGATCAACTTCTATAAGCTCGATACGATGCGGTTTGTCGATCTTCCCGGCTACGGTTACGCCAAGGTGGGGAAGGACGAAAAGCGCAAGTGGGGCGAGCTGATCGAGGGGTATTTTGCCTCCGAGCGCGACCTGCGTCTGGTGATCCAGCTTTGTGATATGCGCCACGATCCGACCGCCGATGATCTTCAGATGATCGAGTATATGGCGGAAAACGGCATTCCATTTTTGGTGGTGCTGACTAAAGCGGACAAGCTCAACAAAACCGAACGCGCCGCGCGCCTTGCCGCCTACGACGCGATTTTTGCCGATTACGAGGGCTTGACCGTCATCCCGTATTCGTCCGTGACGGGCGAGGGGAGAACGGAGCTGCTCTCCATTATTGAAGAGGTCGGCGAAAACGACTGATTTCCTTGTTAGGAGGATGTTTTATGATGATTTCCGGAAATTTAGGGGTGAATTTTGCCGGTCACTTGACCGTTTCCGGCGTGGATACGACCGAAATCGCCAAAAAATACGGCACCCCGCTGTACGTAATGGACGAGCAGACGATTCGACAGAATCTGCGCTCGCTCAAAGAAGCGATCGACCGCTCCTGCGAAAACGGCGGGCGCGTGGCGTTCGCGAGCAAGGCGTGCAGCTTTAAAGAAATGTATCGCATCGTGGCGAGCGAGGGCTGCGGTACTGACGTCGTCTCCTGCGGCGAGATGTATACCGCAAAAGAAGCCGGAATGCCGCTCGATCGCGTATATTTCCACGGAAATAATAAGACCGACGCGGATCTTCGCTATGCGCTCGAAAACGGTGTCGGCCGCATTGTGGTCGATAACTTCGACGAGTTGCGTGCGCTCGAGGCGGTCGCCGCCGAGATGGGCAAGACCGCCTCGATTTTAATGCGCGTCACGCCCGGCATCGACGCGCACACCCACAGCTTCATCCGTACCGGTCAAATCGACTCAAAATTCGGCTTTACGCTCGAGACCGGTGAGGTATACGACGCGATCGAAACCGCGCTTTCTCTGCCGCATATCGAGTTAAAAGGCCTGCATTGTCACGTCGCGTCGCAGATTTTCGACGAAGAGCCGATGATCCACGCCGCCGAAGTGATGGTGGGCGTAATGGTGGAAATCAAAAACCGCTTTGGGGCAACGCTGACCGAGCTGAACCTCGGAGGCGGCTTCGGTATCGCGTATACCGACGAAGACCACCCGAAGCCGGCGCACGAGTATATGGAGCTTGTGGGAAGTGCGGTGACCAAAACCGCCAAAAACAACGATTTCCCGACCCCGTTCGTCATTGTCGAACCCGGTCGCTCGATCGTGGCCGCCGCGGGACTGACGCTGTATACCGTCGGCGGGGTCAAGCGCATCCCGAACGTCCGCACCTACGTCAGCGTAGACGGCGGTATGACCGACAACCCGCGTTATGCGCTGTATCAGGCGGCGTACACCGCGGTGCTGCCCGAAAAAGCGGCGGCGGAGCCGACCGAAACGGTGACGATTTCCGGTCATTGTTGTGAAAGCGGCGATTTGTTGCAGGAAAACGTGCCGCTGCCGTCGGTCAAACGCGGCGATTTGCTCGCGTTCCTCACCACCGGCGCGTATAACTACTCGATGTCGTCGAACTACAACCGCTATCCGAAACCGGCGGTCGTGATGGTAAATAACGGCGAGACCCGCGTGGTCGTTCGCCGCGAGACGTTCGAGGACGTCGCAAGAAACGATATATGATCCTAATGAAAAAGGGCGCTTTTGCGCCCTTTTTTTGGTTTTTTCAAAAAATTTCAAAATTTTACCAATACATTCGCGTTCTCAGACGTTATGGTAATAGAAAACCCGAAAGGAGAGATTTCTATGAATAAACTGTGCTCTATTCTTCTAAGCCTTTGTATGCTGGCGACGCTTTTGCCGATGATGGTCGCGGCGGAAGAGACAGCGTCGATCATCACGCCTGCGCTGCAGGAAAAAATGGATAACAGCGGGGCAGAGGACATGATTTCCACCTACGTGTGGTATGCGGAAATCACCGATGAAGTCATAAAAAAAGAGACAAATGCTCTTCTTCCGCTCGTTTCCGATGCGTATTGGAATGACCAAGCGTTTCCGTATGACGAGCTTCGGGAGATTTTAGTAAATGACGGTTTTCCCGAGTTTGCTTTGACGTTCGAGGAAAATATGGAAAGCGTTTTCAGCGGATATAGAGATATTACAAAGAGCGACAGCCTTGTGGAAGGCGGCTTAGAGATGGTGATGAACTACTATTTGCCGTCCGTTACCTATCGCGCGAGAACGGATGCGTTGATCGCCGCGTTCGGAATCGAAGAGGAGCAGGTGTTTTCCCGCTACGATTGGAAACCGGTAATGATTTTAAATATTCCGGCAAGCAAAATTCAAGAGATTGCCCAAAACGACAAGATCGTGAAGCTGGACTGGTTCTCTTACGATATTTTTGATTTCTTCTCTTACTTGAATCAGGATCATCCCAATCTGACCGGCGTTTCCTGTATGTGCGTAGCGAGCGGATTTGGTGAAAATGCGTATCCCGGCATCAACTGTTACCATTATTTTTCTCACTACGGCGACCTTTCTCTTACGATGTTCCGCTGGCTCGGTGACCAGGAACGCATGAGGGATTTCGAGAACGATATCACAACGCTTCCCGACTGTTTTGACACCTACACCACCAATGTGTTTGGAAGCGGCAATGTGCTGTTCTTGGACGGTGTGCCGAATCTCGGCGACTATTTGATGTTCTTCGAGCAGCGCCGCATTAAGAACGTGTATATTCCGAACAGCGTTAAAGAAATCGGGGAGCATACATTCTCGCAATTCGCGGACGTGTGCATCCACTGCTATTCCGGCTCGTATGCCGAGGGATACGCCAAGAGCCACAACATCGAGTGCCATTTGCTCGATACCGACGAGGTCATCCCGGCGGCGATGAGCGGCGACGCGAACGGCGACAGCGCGCGCAACCTTAAAGACGTGCTGGCGCTTCGCAAAGCGCTGGCAGAGGATACCGTGAGCACGCTTTCCGCCGGTGCGGACTGCAACGTGGATAAAAGCGTGGATATGAAAGACGTGCTGCTGCTCCGTCAGCATTTAGCGGATATGCTCGTGTAAAACAACAAGAAAAAGACCTCCGAATCTTCGGAGGTCTTTTTTATACGTAAAATTAAATTCCCACGTGAACGAGGTCGGCCATCGTATAGAAGCCGGCAGGCTGATTCACAAGGAACTGCGCGGCAGAGACCGCACCGCTTGCAAAGGATTCCTTCGACTGCGCGGAGTGGGAGAGGGTGATGACCTCGTCGTGGCCGCAGAACATCACGTCGTGCTCGCCGACGATCGTGCCGCCGCGAACGGCAGAATAGCCGATTTCGCGGGGGTCGCGTTTTTGGCGTACCGAGTGGCGTTCAAAGGTGGGAATCGGCTCATAGGGCAGCGCTTCCGAAACGGCTTTACCGAGCAGCAGCGCCGTGCCGGACGGGGCATCCACCTTTTGATTGTGGTGTTTTTCGACGATCTCCACGTCGAAGCCGTCACCGAGGATGCCGGCGGCAACCTTGCACAGCTCGGTCAGCACGCTGATGCCGAGCGACATATTGGCACTTTTGAACACCGCGATTTCCGCCGCCACGTCTTTGAGCAGTTGTTCGTCCTGCTCCGAAAGGCCGGTGGTAGCGACCACGATCGGCAGTTTTTTCGCTCGCGCATAGCGCACGATCGCGGGAAGTCCGCTCGGGTGAGAGAAGTCGATGATGACGTCCGCTTCGACGGCACAGTTGTCGGGGTTGGCAAAGACGGGGAAGCCCGCGTGGCTCTCCACGTTCAAATCCACGCCCGCGACCACGTCGCAGTCGCACCGCGCCGCCACCAGGTTTGTGACCACGCGGCCCATTTTGCCGTTACAGCCGCAAAGAAGAATCCGCATATTCCTACGTCCTTTCGTTTGGTTTCTTACGCTTTGAGCAGGCCGTATTTATCCATAACGGCACGGAGCTTCGCTTTGTTCACGTCGTTCAGTCCGACGA
>JAZUKW010000117.1:0-5401 GCA_045643425.1 Acutalibacteraceae bacterium | reverse complement strand
CGTATGACCACCCGGAGAACTATCCGAACCTGACCATTCGCGTGTCCGGCTATGCGGTCAACTTCTGCAAGCTGTCCCGCGAGCAGCAGCGCGAGGTCATTATGCGGACGTTCCACGAGGCGCTGTGATGACCGGACGGATTCATTCGTTCCAAAGCCTCGGCACGGTGGACGGCCCCGGCGTGCGGTGTGTGGTGTTTATGCAAGGGTGTCCGCTGCGGTGTATCTGTTGCCACAATCCCGACACGTGGGATTTTTCCGGTGGGGAAGAGACGGACGTGGACGCGCTTGTCAAAAAGATTTTGCGCTTTAAAAACTATTTCGGCGAAGCGGGCGGTGTGACCGTTTCCGGCGGCGAGCCGCTGTGCCAGGCGGCATTTGTCGCGGAGCTGTTTACGAAACTGCATGAGGCCGGCATCCATACGGCGCTCGATACGAGCGGGTGCGTGTGGAACGACGACGTCGAGCGGCTGCTTTCGGTGACCGATTTGGTGCTTTTAGATCACAAATACGCGACCGAGGACGGCTATGTGCGCTTTGTCGGCGGGAGCCTCAAAAAAACCGAGGCGTTTTTGGACGAGCTGCAAAAGCGAAATATCGACACCTGGCTTCGCCGCGTGATCATCCCCGAAAAAAGCGACGGCGAAGAAGCCACGTTGCAGTTAGCGGCGGTGGCGAGAGCTCATTCCTGCGTCAAAAAGGTGGAGCTGCTCCCGTTTCGCTCGCTCTGCCGCGAAAAATACGAAAAAATGGGTGTTTCGTTTCCGCTTGCGGATACGGCGTCTCCGTCGCCGGAAACGATGAAAAAACTAAACGCGCTGTTATAAAAAAGCCCTTCGCTCCCGACGATTTTCGCCGTCGGGAGTGATTTTTTATTCATTTGACAAATTTTTCTTGTATTTTTGTATAAAAAATGTTATAATATCCTATCACTATGCGAAACATAGGAGGTTTCATTATGAAAAAATCTTTCTGGCAACGACTCAAAGAAGTCGGCCCCGGCGCGGTGGTTGCCGCCGCGTTCATCGGCCCCGGCACGGTCACGTCCTGCTCCCTTTCGGGTGCGAACTACGGCTATACGCTTCTGTGGGCCATCCTCTTTTCTACGATTTCCGTTATCATCATGCAGAGCATGGCGTCCCGCCTCGGTATCGTGACGGGTAAGGGCCTCGGCGAAGCGCTTCGTGACAAATACACGAGCAAGGGCAGCCGCATTTTCCTCGCCATTCTCGTCATCGCCGCCGTGTTTATCGGCAACGTCGCGTACGAGACGGGCAACGTGTCCGGCTCGGTGCTCGGTGTGCAGTCGATCAACCCGGTGCTGGACGGCGCGACGCTCAAGCTCATCTTCGCGCTCGTGATCGGCGTGGTGTCCTTTGTGCTGCTGTTCAGCGGCAGCTACAAGTACATCGAAAAAGTACTGACCGGTCTCGTGGTCGCGATGGGCGTGCTGTTCCTCATCTGCGCGATCGCGGTCGGCCCCGATTGGCTCGCGGTGCTTAAAGGTCTGTTCGTTCCGACCGCCCCGAAAGAGGACGGCGGCAAGGCGTGGATGACGATCGCCGCGCTGATGGGTACGACCGTTGTGCCGTACAACATCTATCTGCACGCGTCTTCTTCCGCGAAAAAATGGAACAACCCGGAGGAGGACATCAAAACCTCTAACCTCGACTCCATTCTCGCGATCGGCCTCGGCGGTATCATCTCGCTCGCGATCATCGTGTGCGCCGCTGCCGCGAAGAGCCGCATTCCGGACTTCGCCATCGCCAACGGCGGCGATATGGCGAAATCGCTCGAGCCGCTGCTCGGCTCCTGGGCGACCACCATTTTCGGTATCGGCCTGTTTGCCGCCGGTTTCAGCTCGGCGATCACCGCCCCGCTGTCTGCGGCATTTGCCTCTTCCGGCATTCTCGGCTGGGGCGAGGATATGAAAAAATGGCGCTTCCGCATTATTTGGCTCATCGTGCTTGTGTTCGGTATTGTCGCGACTTGCACGCTCGGCGCGTCGCCCCAAGAGATCATCCTCTTTGCCCAAGCCGCCAACGCGTTCCTGCTGCCCATTACCGCGATTTTGCTGCTGCTTGCCTGCAACGACAAAAAGCTGATGGGTCAGTACAAGAACGGCGTGGTCATCAACGTTTTGGCGATCATCGTGGTTGGCGTGTTCCTGTTTATTGCCGCGCGCAATATGACCGCGTTCGTCACCAGCGCGAAAGCGTTGTTCGGCGCGTAATTTACGCACAAACTTGATTTGAACAAAAAGGGCAAGCCGGCGTTTTGCGCCGGCTTGCCTGCGACTTTTTCCAAAAAGGAGACCCCACTATGGCAAAGGTAGACTTAAACGCCGATTTGGGCGAAAGCTTCGGCGCGTATACGATCGGTATGGACAGCGAGGTGCTGCGGTATATCACCTCCGCGAACGTCGCTTGCGGCTTTCACGCGGGCGACGCGGTGGTGATGAATAAGACCATCGCGCTTGCGAAAGAGCGGAACACCGCCGTCGGCGCGCATCCGGGCTTCCCGGATCTGCAGGGCTTCGGCCGCCGCAACCTTTCGATCTCTCCCGACGAGGCGTATGCCTACACCGTCTATCAGGTGGGCGCGCTTGCCGCGTTTGCAAAAGCGCAGGGCGTTTCGTTACAGCACGTCAAGCCCCACGGCGCGTTTTACAATATGGCGGCGAAGGATGCCGCACTTGCCGAAGCGATTTGCCGCGGCGTTAAGGACGTGGACAAAAACCTCATCCTGCTCGGGCTCGCGGGCAGCGAGCATATCCGAGCCGCCGAAAAGGTGGGGCTCAAAGCCGCGAGCGAGGTGTTTGCCGACCGCGGCTATATGGAGGACGGCACGCTCGTTCCCCGCAAAATGGAGGGCGCCGTCATCCACGACCGCGCGTTTGCCATCGAGCGGACGGTGCGCATGGTCAAAGAGGGGGTCGTCGAGACGCTGTCCGGCAAGCTCATCCCCATCAAAGCCGATTCCATTTGCGTTCACGGCGACAACCCCGATGCGATCGGATTTGTCAAAGACATCCGCGAGGCGCTCGAGCAGGGCGGCGTGACCGTGACGAACATTGCCGACGTGATCGGCTGAAATTCAGTTTAAGGAAGAATCCCTATGAGTTATCCCCAAATTAAAATCACCGGCGACACCTCGGTGGCGGTGGTGTTCGGCAACGAGATCAGCATCGACATAAACACCCGTATCCGCGCGTTCGACGAGGCGCTCGCCGAGGAGCAGATCGACGGTGTGTACGAAACGGTGCCGACCTACTGCTCGCTGACCATCCACTACGCGCCGGAGAAGATCCGCTATGACGAGCTGAAAGAGCGCTTGGAAGCGCTTTTGGCGGTGTCGCACAAGGCGCAAAAACTGAATACGATCGTGATGGAAATTCCGGTGGTGTACGGCGGGGAATACGGCCCCGATCTGGAGACGGTCGCCGCCCATAACGGCATGAGTCCCGAGGACGTGATCCGTATCCATTCCGGCGTGGAATATCTTATCTATATGCTCGGCTTTACGCCCGGATTTTCCTATATGGGCGGTATGGACGAATCGATCGCCACGCCGCGGCTTAAAACCCCGCGCGTGCTGATTCCCGCAGGCTCGGTGGGTATCGCCGGAAAACAGACCGGTATTTATCCCATCGACTCGCCCGGCGGCTGGCAGCTGATCGGACGCACGCCGGTGAAGCTCTACGATGCTCACCGCGACACGCCGATTTTGCTCGACGCGGGGCTTCACGTCAAATTTATTCCTATCGACGAAGCGGAGTATAAGCGCATTGAGACCCGCATTGAACAAGGGCGGTACCATTGCCACTCCTACGTAAAGGAGGCGGAGTAATGGGACTGTTGTTTCAAAACGGCGGGCTTTTGACCACCGTGCAGGATGCCGGTCGCCGCGGCTATCAGCGCTACGGCATGGGCGTGTCGGGCGCGGTGGACGTGCAGTCGTATATCTACGCGAATATTTTAGTCGGCAACAAGTATAACGAGGCGGTGCTGGAAGTTACGCTCTTAGGCCCGACGATGGAATTTACGTCGCCCGCGGTGATCGCCGTGACCGGCGGCGATTTGTCCCCGATGATCGACGGCGTGCCCTGCCCGATGTACCGCGCGGTGAAAGTCAAAAAAGGCGCGGTGATGTCGTTCGGCGCGCCGAAATCCGGCTGCCGCGCGTATATCGCGTTTGCCGGCGGCCTTGCGATCACGCCGATCATGGGCAGCCGCTCGACCTACATCAAAGCGAACCTCGGCGGCTACGAGGGCAGAAAGCTACAGCGCGGTGACGAGATCGCGTTCCGCAAGCCGTTTATCGAGGTCAAAAACCTCTCCCGCCGCGTTATTAAAGCGCCGGCGTTCACCGGCGACTGCACCGTGCGGGTGCTGATGGGCCCGCAGGAGGAGCGGTTTACCGACGAGGGAATTAAAACGTTCTTGTCTGAGGGCTATACCGTCACGAACGAGTTTGACCGGATGGGCTACCGCCTGACGGGGCCGAAAATCACCCACGTGACCGACGGCAACATCATTACCGACGGCATTACGTTCGGCGCGATCCAAGTGCCGGACGGCGGCGAGCCGATCATTATGCTGTCCGACCGTCAAACGACCGGCGGTTACGCGAAAATCGCGAGCGTCATCAACGTGGATATGCCGATGATCGCCCAATGCAAAGCGGGGGATACGGTGCGGTTTGTCAAAACCGATATTAAAACGGCGCAGGACGCGTTTGTCGCGAAAAAGGACGAATATATCCGCCTGCGCGAGCTGTTCGACAGCGACGAGCCGGAAAAAGAGCCGAGCCGCTTTTCGCGGTACAGCGTGAAAAACGGCGGCGAGGAATTTACCGTTACCGTCGAGCGTGTGGAGTAAGGAGTGTGTGTGATGGCGAAATTTGACATTACCCCCTATAAGAATATGCACCCGCGCGAGGTGCGCGAGCGCATCCGCAGCCAGGAAATCACGTTTCCGACCGCGGGCATGGCGGCGGGCTACGCCCAGGCGAACCTTGTGATCCTGCCCGGCAAATGGGCGGCGGATTTTGAGGAGTTTTGTAAGCTCAATCCGTTTCCCTGCCCGGTTTTAGAAATCATCAAGGGCGAGCCGCTGACCCACGCGATGGGCGAGGGCGGCAACATCGTCACCGATATTCCCGAATATTACATCTACCGCGACGGCGTGCTGTGCGAAACGGTGCGCGACGCGTCGGACTATTGGCAGGACGATTTTGTCGGCTTTTTAATCGGGTGCAGTTTCTCGTTTGAGGAAGCGCTGATGAAAGCGGGCATCGAGGTGCGGCATATTGCGCAGGGGCGCAACGTGCCGATGTATAAAACGAGTGTCCAAACGAAAAAAGCCGGCCCGTTTTTCGGCCCGACGGTGTGTTCTATGCGC
>JAZUKW010000116.1:0-4732 GCA_045643425.1 Acutalibacteraceae bacterium | reverse complement strand
AAAACGGTCAAACCCAACCTTCGCTGGACAGTATCGTGGCGCTGGCGAAGCTATTCAATGTATCTACCGATACGCTGTTGACCGACGACACACCCGCAACCGATTCGTTTACCGATGAGTTGCCGTTTGCGGAAGAAGCGGGCGCACCGCAACCGAAAAAATTTCCGCTGATTCCCGTGTTGGCGGGTGCGGCGGTGGTGCTCGCGGCGGTGCTTTTCCTGGTGCTGAAAGGGTGCGCACCGGACAAAGAGCCGCACGAGGTAACCGCCCCCAAGGCGGCGACCCAAACCGCCACCGTAACGGTGACAAAAGCCGACGGCGCGACCACCACCGTAACGACGACTGCCACCGCAAAGGCGAGCGCGACCACGACCGCGAAAACGGAAAAACAAAACGATAACGGCGGCAACGCTGTGGTCACGCCGGTACAGCCGCAAAATCAAGCGACGACCAAAGCACCCGTCAAGAAAACCACCAAAGCCCCCACGAAAGCAGCGACCAAACCGCCCGCGCCGAAGAATTTCTATTCCGATTTGAAGGCGTTTGTGCTGAAAAACGGCCAATCGAGCGGTACCGCGTGCTTCTTTGTGCGTTCTTCCAACGTCTACGGCGGGTCGTCGGCCGAGAACTTTAACGCCACCTATTGGGCGAATAACGGCGACTTGTCGTTCTGTCTGTATTGCCCGATCGACGCGGACCACGTGCTGAATATTTACATTTACGTCCCGCAAAGCGGCACGTCGTATTCGTACGTCACCTCATACTGTTACCAATCGGGCGAGAGTATCACCGAAGCGCACGGCACCCTTCCCGCCGGCGAATTTACAAGCAACTATCCGCTGCCGTGTTCCTCGTATTACGGGGCAGAGGCGGACCGTATTAACTTTATGGAATTGAGCCGCGGTGCTGTCTGTGACCTGCTGTCGTGTGTCCGCAACTTTTTGAGTTACGAAGGTCTCGGTTACACCATGTCGGACATCGGTTTTAAGAGCTTTTAACACAATACAAACCCCGGCAGCTTCGTTGAGGTTGCCGGGGTTTTTCTTGCACTTTTGACGGTATTGTGCTATACTGATAGGGTAGAAAAGGAGGGAGCGTATGAGCGAACTGAAATTTTCGGCGGTGGCGGCGAACGAGAATCATCCGCAATGGGAGCTGTTGACCCGCCGCGAGGCGGAAATCTACGACCGCGAGGATGATATTCGCACGCCGTATGCCCGCGACCATTCCCGCCTGCTGCATTCAATGGCCTATCGGCGGCTGAAGCATAAAACACAGGTGTTTTTTAACATCGACAACGACCACATCTGCACGCGTATGGAGCACGTAAGCCACGTGGATTCGGTCAGCAGCACGATCGCCAAGGCGCTCGGGCTCAACGACGAGCTGACGAAAGCGATCGCTACCGGTCACGATCTCGGTCACGCACCGTTCGGTCATCAGGGCGAGGTGGTGATTCGTCAGCTGACGAAGGAGCATCTCGGCAAGGATTTTTGGCACGAACAGAACGGGCTTCGCTTTGTGGATGACATTGAGCTGCTGGAAGATACCTATAAAATCGAGCGTAACTTAAACCTGACCTACGCCGTGCGGGACGGCATTTTGTCCCATTGCGGCGAGGTGGACAAAAACGGTCTGTTTCCGCGCGATCTGTCGGTTTCTGTCGAGCAGTTTACGTCGCCCGGTCAGTACGAAGCCGTCACGTGGGAAGGCTGCGTTGTGAAAATGGCAGATAAGATCGCCTACGTGGGCCGTGACATCGAGGACGCGATCGCGCTGGGTATCCTCGGAAAATCCGACACGGCGGATCTTATGAAAATGGCGCGTATCCACGACGAAAACGTGCTGAACACCACCGTGATCATGCACGGCTTGATTACCGATATTTGCCGCAACAGCTCACCGGAAAACGGCATTCGGCTGAGTCCGGAGTATAACGACCTGCTGAAAGAAATCAAGGATTTCAACTATCAGCGCATCTACGGTCATCCGCGGCTTGACCCGTATCGTCGCTATTCCGAGCTGGTGCTTCATCAGCTGTTCGATACGCTGTTTGCGCTTTACGACGGCAGCCACACGTGGGAGGCGCTGGCGGCTCATCGCCGTATGGCACCGTCGCTCATCGGCTCGTTTGAGGGCTGGCTCGCCAAATACTGTGTGCGCGACTGCGTTCCGGCGCGGCTGGTGGAAGAAACGCTCCGCTGTGATAACAAAAAAATCTATGATCACCTGCAAACGAAAGAGACGTATGCGCAAGCCGTCATCGACTATATCGCCGGTATGACCGACCGTTTTGCCATTACGTTGTTCAATGAATTGCTGCAATTCGGGCATAAAGCATAAAATCGCACAAATTTCGTCGAAATATGGGTTGCGTTTTTCGGGGGAGTGTGTTATACTGTAACCACAATATATAGAAAGGTCGTTATTAACGATGGATATGAAAAACGTTACCGTGTTCGATCATCCGCTGATCCAGCACAAAGTCTCGATCCTCCGCAGCGTGGAGACCAGCAGTAACCAATTCCGCACGCTCGTGGAAGAAATCACCATGCTGATGTGCTTTGAGGCGCTGCGTGACCTGCCGCTCGAAGAAGTTGAGGTCGAGACCCCGATCTGCAAAACCAAAACCAATATGCTCGCCGGCGTGAAGCTGGCGGTCGTGCCGATCCTCCGTGCCGGTCTCGGTATGGTCAACGGTTTCTTGACGCTCGTGCCGTCGGCGCGTGTCGGTCACATCGGTATGTACCGTGATCCCAAAACCCACGAGCCGCACGAATACTATTGCAAGCTCCCGAACAACATCGAGAACCGTCTTGTCATCGTGACCGACCCGATGCTCGCCACCGGCGGCTCGGCGATCGACGCGATCTCGCTCATCAAAGAGCGCGGCGGCAAAAACATCAAATTTATGTGCCTGATCGCCGCTCCCGAAGGCGTGGAAGCGCTCACCAAAGCCCATCCGGACGTGGAGATCTACTGCGCCCACGTGGACGAGAAGCTCAACGAGAATTGCTACATTGTTCCGGGCCTCGGCGATGCCGGCGACCGCATTTTCGGCACGAAATAAGAAAAGTAAGGCAAAAACGCGGAGGAATCGTTCCTCCGCGTTTTTTCGGTTGACAGAAATCTCTCTATAAGGTATGATAGTAAAGGCGCGATTGGCGCGACGGAGGTTTTTTATGAAACGACATTTTGGAAAATCGCTCGTGGGCGTTCTTCTCACGGCTTGTATACTGCTTGCTTTTCCGTTTTCCGCGTTGGCGGATGAGGAGAGCGAGGTCGAGACCATCGAGGGCTACGAAAAAATCAACGGCGTGACCTATACCTATGCTGCCGCGGGGAGCGTTGCCGCTATCACCGGCCTTATGTCCGACCCCGGCAAGACGCTGACCGTGCCGTCGTCCATCGCCGGCTATAAGGTGGTGGGGATCGGCGAAGCGGCGTTCGCCCAAGGGGAGTTTACCTCGGTCACGCTGCCGAGCACGCTGACCACCATCGGCGACAAGGCGTTTTATATGTGCCGCAATATGGAAAAGATCACCCTTCCTGCCGGCGTGACCGCCATCGGCGATTATGCGTTTTATTATTGCGATCATCTCAAATCGCTTAAAATCCCCGACGGTGTGACCGAAATTTCCGAATATATGCTGTATGCGTGCCTCGGGCTCGAAGAGCTTACGCTGCCGAAAGACCTTTATGAGATCTGCGACTACGGTCTGTACGCCTGCGAGAGCCTGAAAACCATCGACATTCCCGACAGCGTGATCGGTATTGCAAACTACGCGATGTACGACTGCATCGGGCTGACCGAGCTGAAGCTTCCGAGCAGCTTGCGGGCGCTCGGTGCGTACTCGCTGTATAAATGCTCGAATTTGAAAACCGTCAAGATTCCCTCGGACGTGACAAGCGTGGGCGACGGCTCGTTCCTCGATTGTACCGCGATCGAAAAATTCACCGTGGCCGCCGACAACGAGACTTACTGCACCAAAGACGGCATTCTCTATTCCAAAGATATGACCGAACTCGTCTGCTTCCCGCGCGGGCGGAAGGATACGTCTTTCTCCGTTCCGGTCGGCGTGACCAAAATCGGCGGCGAGGCGTTGTCGCGTACCCAGATTAAAACGCTCAAACTGCCGTCTACGCTGCGTGAAATCGGCGATTACGCGTTTGCGGAACTGCCGATAGAGTCGATTGACCTGCCGGCGAAACTCACGACCATCGGCGGCGACGTGTTCTGCAAATGCGATGCGCTCAGAGAGGTAAAACTCCCCGACAGCGTGACCGAAATCGGCGCGGAAGCGTTTAACGAATGTGCGGCGCTTGAAAAAGTGACCTTGCCCGCATCGCTGACGACGCTCGGTCAATTCGCGTTTTCCGGTTGTGTGCGGCTGACGAGTATCACCCTGCCTGCGCTGCTCGAAAACTTGGGCGATGCGGCGTTTATGGGATGCACGTCGCTTAAAACGATTGCGGTCAACAAGAAAAACGGTTGGTTTACCGTGGAAAACGGTGTGCTGTATAACAAGAACAAAACCACGCTCGTGTGCTATCCGTCCGGTCTTGCGGGAACGACGTTCGCCGTGCCGGATGCGGTGGCAACCATTGCACCGTACGCGTTCGCCGTCAACCACACGCTGACGGCGGTAACGCTTTCGGACAGTTTGACCGAACTCGGTGACCGCGCGTTCGAGTACGTGACCGAGATGAAAACGATTACCCTGCCGAAGAG
>JAZUKW010000115.1:0-5953 GCA_045643425.1 Acutalibacteraceae bacterium | reverse complement strand
CGCCCGCCTTGGCGGACGTGCGGTGGACGAACGCCCGAAACCCGTTGCGCTGTAACAACTTTTGTCCCTGAACGGCCCGGTTGACCGAGCCTACCGCGTATCGCATCGTTTTTTCCATCGAAAAAACGCCTCCTTGCCTTGTTTTCGCAAACTCTTGCGTTCTACCATCACTATATGCGCGCGCCGCCCCCTTGTCCGCGTCAATTTAAAAACGGACGCGGTCGGCAGGGTTTTTCAAAAATTTACACAAAAGGGTGACAAACGCGAAAAAAGGTGGTATACTGTACTATATATGTCCGAAAAGAGGAGGCGCGGTATGACCGAGCAAGTCATCAACATCGAACGCATGGAGCAGGCGGTGTCCCTGTTCGGCAGTTTTGACGAAAACGTGCGGCTGATTGAACAGCACTACGGCGTTGACGTTCTCATTCGCGGCGGCGATTTGAAAATCACCGGCGAGGCGGAGGCGGTCGACAAAGCGGTACGTGCCGTCAACGGGCTTTTGTTGCTTATCAACCGCGGCGAGCCCATCGGCGAGCAAAACGTGCGCTACGTGCTGATGTTAGTGGACGAGGGCGGCGATGCCGGCCTCTCGGAGCTGGCGGAGGACAACGTGGTGATCACCGCGAAGGGCAAGCCTGTCAAGCCGAAAACGCTCGGCCAAAAGCAATACGTCGATGCGCTGCGGCACCACACCGTTGTGCTGGGCGTCGGCCCCGCCGGTACCGGCAAGACGTATCTCGCCGTGGCGATGGCGGTCAACGCCTTTCGCGCCAAAGAGGTCAACCGCATCATCCTCACCCGCCCCGCGGTAGAGGCCGGCGAAAAGCTGGGCTTTCTGCCGGGCGACCTGCAATCGAAGGTCGATCCCTACCTGCGCCCGCTGTATGACGCGCTGTTCGATATGCTCGGCGCGGAGACGTACCAAAACTACTTGGAGCGCGGCAACATCGAGATCGCGCCGCTCGCGTATATGCGCGGCCGCACGCTGGACGACAGCTTCATCATCTTGGACGAGGCGCAGAACACCACGCCGGAGCAGATGAAAATGTTTCTCACCCGCCTCGGCTTCAACTCCAAAATGGTCGTCACCGGCGACGCGACCCAGATCGACCTGCCCGGCACCGCCAAAAGCGGTCTCAAAGAAGCGATGCGCGTGCTGGACGGCGTCGAGGACGTCGCGATCTGCACGCTGACGCAAAAGGACGTGGTGCGCCACCCGCTGGTGCAGCGGATCGTCGCCGCCTACGAGGCCTATGAAACCAAAAAGCAGAAAAACTCCACCACTACTCACCGAAAGGAGTCTCAAAATGGCAAAAGCAAAAGCAAAGGTAACCATTGAAAACCAACAAAAGGTCGTTCGCGTTCCCGCCGGCACCCGTCTGCTCATTCGCCGGTGCTGTGAGGCTACGCTGCAAAACGAAAATTTCCCCGAGCCGGCCGCCATCGACGTGTCGTTCGTGGACAACGCCCGCATCCATGAGCTGAACCTGCAATTCCGTCAGGTGGACAGCGCCACCGACGTGCTGTCCTTCCCGCTCGGCGAAAACGGCGTCTACGACCACGATCCCGCCACCGGCGCGGCGCTGCTCGGCGACGTGGTGCTGTCGTTTGAACGTGCCCAGGAGCAGGCGGCGCAGTTCGGCCACTCGCTGCAGCGCGAGGTCGGCTATCTGACCGTCCACTCCGTTTTGCACCTGCTCGGCTATGACCACGTAAACGGCGGTCTCGAAGCCATGCGGATGCGCGAAAAGGAAGAGGCGGTCATGTCCCTTTTGGGCCTTTCGCGCGAGGACTCGCTGGTGGAGTCTCCCGCCGACGCAGATTGAATTTGGGGGTATATTATGGCTGAAACTACACGCAGCGCGTTTTTGGCGCTGATCGGACGCCCGAACGTGGGAAAATCCTCGCTGCTCAACCGTTTGGTGGGGCAAAAGGTGGCCATTGTTTCGGACAAGCCGCAGACCACGCGCAACCGCATTATGGGCGTTTCCACCGAGGGTGACCTTCAGCTCGTGTTCCTCGACACCCCCGGCGCGCACCGTCCCCGCACAAAGCTGGGGGACTTTATGGTTCGCTCGATCGCCGAGGCGGTCTCCGGGGTGGACGGCGCGATTTTGGTGGTGGAGCCCACCGCCGAGATCCGCGACCAGGAGCAGGAACTGCTCGAACGGCTGAAAAAAGAGCAGCTGCCCGCGGTGCTTGTCATCAACAAAATCGATTTGGTGGAAAAAAAGGAAAACCTGCTCGCCTGTATCGCCGCGTGGAAGGATGCCTATGATTTCGACGCGATCCTGCCGCTTTCCGCCGTGACCGGCGAAGGGGTGGACGATTTGAGAGCCGCGCTTTCCGACTATGCGTTCGAAAGCCCCCACTTTTTCCCGGATGACGCCGTCACCGACCAGCCGGAGCGCGTGATCGCCGCCGAGCTGATCCGCGAAAAAATGCTGCAGCTGTTGCAGCAGGAGATCCCGCACGGCATCGCCGTCGTCATTGAGCGCATGGGCGAGCACGAGGGCAAGACCGGCACGGTCGTGGACGTAGAAGCCACCATCTACTGTGAGCGCGAGAGCCACAAAGGCATGGTCATCGGCAAAAAGGGCGCCATGCTCAAAGAAATCGGCACCCGCGCCCGCGCCGATATGGAGCAGATGCTGGACGCCAAGGTCAACCTGCAATGCTGGGTCAAGGTGAAGCCCGACTGGCGCAACCGTCAAGGCGCGCTCGGTGAATTCGGGTTTACGATCGAAAAAGACTGACCGCCGTGCATACCTGCCGTCCGTTTCGCACAAAGTAACCCCGAAAGGGGCGTTGTGAAATGGATGCGCAGGGATATTGGCAGACGTTTTTAAAAACCGGTGCGGTGGACGATTATTTACGCTATCGTCGCGCCGTCACCGCGGAAAAGGAGGAAACGGCCGGTGTTACTCAAAACCGATGCGCTGATCGTGCGCACCTACCCCGTCGGTGAAGCCGACCGCTTTCTGCTGGTGCTGACGGAGGAGCGGGGCCTTGTGCGCGCGTCCGCTCGCGGCGCCAACCACCTGAAAAGCCGCAAGGGCGCGGCCACCGCTCTGCTCACCTACTCGCGCCTGACGCTGAGCGAAACCAAAAGCGGCGTGCTGACGGTGACGGAGGCCGAGCCGCTGCGCGTGTTTTTCGACTTAAAGAGCGATATTGCCGCCGTGACGCTCGGACAGTATTTCTGTGAGCTCGCCACGGTGCTGGCGCCGGAGGAAGAACCCGCCGGCGACCTTTTACATTTGCTGCTCAACGCCTTACATCTTTTGGCGGAGGGCAAAAAAGACCCCCGCCTTATCAAAGCCGTCACCGAGCTGCGCTTGCTGACGCTGGCCGGGTTTGCCCCGGAGCTGACCGCCTGCCGTCGCTGCGGCGGCGCGGAAGAGCTGTCCTTGTCGGTGCGGGAGGGAACGCTCACCTGCCGCGATTGCGGTGTGGGATTAGACAGCTTCCCCCTCTCGCCCACGGTGCTGACCGCTCTGCGGTTCATCGTGAGCGCCCCGCCGAAAAAGATTTTCTCGTTCACCGTCCCCGACAACGAGCTGGACGCCCTCGGCCAAGTCACCGAGCGGTTTTTGCTGGCCCAGCTCAACCGGGATTTTTCCACACTCTCGTTTTATCACGAGGTCGAATCGCTTAAACCAAAAAATACCCCGTAATTGTTTCGGGGGTAGTTTTTTGTTAACACTGTTTTGCAAGGAGGTGTCGCTGTGACACGGTACGAAATCGCGCTGGAGCTGCCGAAAGTGCTGGATCTGCTCGCCGCCGAAACGGCGTCGGCGGGCGCAGCGGCACAAGCGCGCGCGCTGACTCCCTCGACGGACGAGCACGAGGTCACCCGCCGCTTAGACGAAACGTCCGAGGCGCAGTCCCTGCTGTTGCGGCACGGCGCGCCCTCGCTCGGCGGCATTCGCAACGTCTGCGGCGCCGCCAAACGCGCCCAAACCGGCGCTCCGCTGTCCTTGCGGGAGCTGCTGGACGTGGCGGAGCTGCTGCGGGTATTCCGCGCGATCGCCGGCTGGCGCACCCATTTAGAGGGCGAAACCGTTTTAGACCGCGTGCTGGACGGCATTTTGCCCAACAAGTTCTTAGAAGAAAAGATCACCCACGCCATTTTGGCGGAGGACACGGTCGCCGACAACGCGAGCCCGGAGCTTGCCTCCCTGCGCCGCAAAAGCCGCGCCGCCGCTTCCCGTGTGCGCGAGAGCCTCGACAAGCTCATCCGCTCGCCCTCTTACCAAAAAGCGCTTCAAGACCCGATCGTCACCCTGCGCGAGGGGCGGTTCGTCGTCCCCGTTAAAGCGGAATGCCGCTCGGAGGTCGCCGGTCTTATCCACGGCGCGTCCTCGTCGGGCGCAACCGTGTTCGTGGAGCCGATGGCGGTGGTGGAGGCCAACAACGAGCTGCGTCTGCTCGCCGCCAAGGAGCAGGTGGAGATCGACCGCATTATTGCGGCACTTTCCGCCGAGGTGGGCGAAGCCTGCGGCTCGCTTTGTGCCGGCTACGAGCAGGTGGTGGCGCTGGATCTGATTTTCGCCAAAGCCCGCCTGGCCGACAAAATGAAAGCCACTCGTCCCGCGCTGCGGGAGGACGGGTACATAAAGCTGCGCCATGCGCGCCACCCGCTGATCGACCCGAAAACCGTCGTTCCCATCGACGTGGAGCTGGGCGGCGCGTTCGACACGCTGGTGATCACCGGCCCGAACACCGGCGGCAAGACCGTCACGCTGAAAACCGTAGGTTTGTTGACGCTGATGACCTTGTGCGGCCTGCTTCCCCCGGTGGATGACGACAGCACCGTTTCGATTTTTTCCCGCGTGCTGGTGGACATCGGCGACGAGCAGTCGATCGAGCAATCCCTCTCCACCTTCTCCGCCCACATGACGAATTTGATCGACATTCTCGCCGCCGCCGACTACCGCAGTCTTGTGTTGGTTGACGAGCTGGGCGCCGGCACCGACCCCGTTGAGGGTGCGGCGCTGGCGGTTGCCATTTTGGAGCGTCTGCGCGAGCAGGGCGCCAAGATCGTCGCCACCACCCACTATGCGGAGCTGAAAGCCTACGCCGTTCACGAAAGCGGCGTGGAAAACGGCAGCTGTGAGTTCGACGTCGCCACGCTGCGGCCTACGTACCGCTTGCTGGTCGGCGTTCCCGGCCGCTCGAACGCCTTTGCCATTTCCGAACGGCTCGGCATCACCCCCGACGTTGTCGAGCGCGCCCGCGCGCTCGTGTCCGGCAACGACCGCAAAATGGAGGACGTGGTGGTGCGTCTTGACGAACAGCGCCACGCGCTGGAACAAGAATTAGCCGATGCCAAGCAATCCCGCTCCGCCGCCGAGCGTGACGCCTCCGCCGCCAAAGCGCGGGCGGAAGCGTTGGAAAAAGAGCGCCAAAAAGCGCTGGAGGAAGCCCGCGCCGAAGCGAAAAAAATCGTGGAGCGGGCGCGGCTCGACTCCGAACGGCTGATTGAGGAGTTAGACCGGCTGAAAAAGCAGAAAAACGCCGCGGATTTTTCCGCCAACGCCACCGCCGCCAAATCGAAACTGCGGCGGCAGTTGTCCAAAATGGAAGACGCGCTTGATCCGGTGGAAGCGCCCGCTGTTGCGGAATTGTACGTATTGCCCCGTCCGCTGAAAGTGGGCGATGCGGTCACGCTCGCCGACCTCGGCAAAGAGGGCACGGTGCTGTCCCTGCCGGACAAAGACGACCTCGTGGAAGTGCAAGCCGGCGTGGTGCGCACCCGTGTGCCGCTTGCGAATTTGCGGTTGTGCGAGGCGGCAAGCGCCAAAAAGCAGACGGAAAAAGCCACGAAAAAATACCGCACCGCCAAACCCGCCGTTTCCGGCGACTCCTCGACGGAACTCGGACGGGCGCGCGGCACGGGGCTCGAACTCGACCTGCGCGGCATGGCGGTGGACGAAGCGCTCCCCGC
>JAZUKW010000114.1:0-16555 GCA_045643425.1 Acutalibacteraceae bacterium | reverse complement strand
CCCGCCGGCATCTTGAAGGTAGTGACTTTCGCCGTATCGTCGGCAAAGGTCACGTTACCGGTCCAACCGGTGAAAGTGTAACCCGCTTTGTCAGGAGCCGTCACTTGCACGGTCTCATCATAAGCGGCTTTGGTTTTGTTGGCCGTGCCGCCGTCCACCGTCACGTCAAACTGCAACGTGGTGTAGTAGGCGCGGAAGCTGACGTCGTTACCCGGCATGGTGAAGGTGATGGACGGGTTGGTCGTATCCACGCCCGTCACGCCGTTCACTTCCCAAGCGTTGAACTCTTGGCCGATCGCCGAGCGATCTTCCGCCGTTACGGTGACCTCCGTGCCTTTCGCGGCAGAGGTGTAGGTGGCGGTCGCATCGGTCACCGCCACGGTGTAGGTCTTATCCTTGTAGGTAGCGGTAATGGTCACGTTGGCGGCAGGCATCGTAAAGGTGGCGTTGCCGGCAGAGGTGGCATCGGTGATTTCCACCACGTTGTCGGTCACGACCCATTTATCGAACACTTTTTCCGCCGCCGGATCATTGGCTTGCAAGCCGATGGACGTGCCCGCTTTGAAGGAATCGGTGGTCACGCCGCCGCTGCCCTTCAGCGAACCGTTCACAACGGTCACGGTGTATTTCTTCTCTTTATATTTGGCTTCCACTTCCACCGGAGCAGAGCCCATCGTGAAGGTGGTGGTCGCGCTGGTAGCGTTCGCCAGCGACACGCCGCCCGCGGTCACTTCCCATTTCTCGAACTCATAACCGTCCGGAGCGGTGCCCGCGGTGATGGTCACAACGTCGTTGATCTGCGCCGTGGTCGCGGCCTCGCCGCCCACCGTGGCGCTACCGCCGGTGACCGTCAAGCCGAGATCGGCTTTCTTGTAGTTCGCGGTAATGGCAACCTCGCCTTCCGGCATGGTGAAGGTGGTCTCGCTCGCGGTCTCATCCGCGAAGGTCACGCCATCGGTCGTGGTCGTCCATTTGTCGAACACGTAACCCGGTTGCGCCGCGCCGGCGGTGATGGTAACGGTGTCACCTTCGCTCGCCGCCGTCGGCGTAGCCGTACCGCCGTCCACGCTGATAGCGTAAGTTTCCGGCGGAATCAGGTCAAAGTTCGCCGTCACAGACACCGCTTTCGTCGGCATCGTGAAGGTGGTCACGGTCGCGGTGGCGTTTAAGAAGGACACGCCGTCGGTCGTCGTCCAGCCAGTGAACATATAACCGGCTTCCGGCGCATCGGCGGTAATGGTGACCGTCGCGCCCGCCTCATAGGAAGCGTTGTCGGACGTACCGCCGACGACGGTCACGGGATACAGGATCGCATCGTAATTCGCGATAATGACCGCATCCTCCGTACCCATCGTAAAGGTGGTGTTGGCGGCGGTATTATCCGCAAAGGTCACGTTACCCGTCCAACCCATAAAGGTTTTGCCCTCGGGAACGTCAGCGGTCAGCGAAAGCTGTTCGTCTTTATACGCCCAATCTCTCGACGCATGACCGCCGGTCACGGAAACGGTAAATTTGGTGTTATCATAATAGGTGTCGATCGCCACGTCACTGCTCGGCATGGTGAAGGTCGCCGGCGATTTGGTCGTATCCAAATCGGTGATGGCGCCGTTCTTCACAAACCAACCGGTGAAGTGCGTACCCGCCGGGATCTTGTCGGCGGTAATGGTCACCTTTGTACCTGCCGGCGCGAGCATCTCGCCGCCGCGGTTATACATCGGCACCTCGATACCCTCGCAGGAAACGGAGGTCAACGCGTAGTTGACGCCGATCGCATAGCGTTTCGGGCCGAACACCGCGGTCACGTCCGCGCCGCCCTTGGGCATCGTAAAGGTGGTATCCTCCGACGTCGCGTCAGCAAAGACGAGGTCGTTGCCCTCGCTGTCGGTGCCTTCCCAATAGTAGAACTCCACGCCCGTGCCCACGTCGGAGGCGGCGAGCGCCACCACGTTCACGGTATGGCCGGCGGCGGCTTGCGCACCGGATTTCACCGTACCGTTCGTGATGTTCACGGTGTAGGTTTGTTCTTTATACGTAGCCTCGATCGTGGTATTCTCCGCCAACGCGGTGAACGACACGGTCGTGTTGCTGCTGTCCGTCAATTTCAGGCTTCCCGCGCTGACGACCCACTTGTCAAAGAGGAAACCTTCGGCCGGCTCATCCGCAGTCAGCGTGATCTCGTCGTCCACGTGCATCACGTAGGCGAAGCCACCCGTCACAGCGGAGCCGGTCTTATTCGCCTCGCCGTTCAAGACGGTCAAGGTGTAATCGGTATAGGAATACTCGGCGGTGAACTCGACGTTACCCGCCGGCATGGTGAAGCTGGCATTCACAGCGGTCGGATCCGAAAGAGTAACGTTGCCGCTGTCGCAGGTCCATTTCACAAAGTTTTTACCGGTCTTCGGCGCCGCCGTCAACGTGACGGTATCGCCGTAGTTGGTGGCGGACTTGTTCGCCGTACCGCCGTTGACGGTCACGGTGTAGGTTTCGTCCACGAACACCGCTTTCACCGCGATGTCTTTCGCCGGCATCGTAAAGGTGGCGATCGGGCTGGTCAGGCTGGAAAGCGTCACGCCCTCGGTCTTGACCTCCCACTCTTTAAAGACCTTGCCGGCCTCCGGCTCGTTCGCCGTAATGGTCACGAGCACGTTCTCGTTGGCGCGGCCGTTCGCACGGTCGGACGTACCGCCGTCCACCGCAACGACGTAACCGTCTTTACGGGTAACGACTTCGATCGTCACGTCGTTTTCCGGCATCACGAAGGTAGTCTCCGTCGCCGTAGCGTCCGCGATTTCCACCGCGCCGCCCACCGGCACGTTCCAATGGTCGAACACGAACGGAGACGCGATTTCGTCCGCGGTAATGGTGATGATCTCGCCCGCTTTGGCCGCCGCTTTGCCGGCAACACCGCCGCGGACCTCGATGTTATACACGTTCGCATCGAAGTTGGCGGTCACGGTGACGTTCTTCGCCGGCATCACAAACTTGCCGTTCGCCGGAACGGTCACGTCGTCGGACGTCCATCCGGTGAAGGTGAAGCCGGTCTTAGTGCCCGGCGTCAAGGTGATCTCGTCGCCGAAGTGGGCGGAGGTCACGTTCGCCGACCCGTCGATAACGGTGATCGTATAGTCGTTCGCCGTATAGGTGGCGGTAACTTTCACGCTGTCGCCCGGCATCACGAACGTAGTCTGTTTATTGTCTTTGTTGTCGAAGGTCACGCCGGTACCCGTCCACTCTTTGAAGGTATAGCCCTCTTTATCGTCGGCGGTAATGGTAATGACGTCACCCACGTGAACCGTGCCGGACGGGCTGGCAGTACCGCCCTCCACCGTCACGGTCAGGTCTTTCTTCGCATAGGTCGCGGAAATGACCACCGGTTTCTCCGGCATCACAAAGGTGGTGTTCGGGTTGGTCGCATCCGCAAACTCCAGGCCGTCGCACACCCATTTGTCGAACACGTAGCCGGAAGCCGGCGCGTTCGCCGCGAGGTTCACGGTAGAGCCGATATTGGCCACCGTCGAGGCCTGGCCATTCGCGGTACCGTTTTCAACGGTCACTTGATAACGGCCCAGCTTATAGGTCGCCTCGACAACGACGTTCGCCGTTCCCATCACGAAGCTGGTCTGCAAAGCGTTCTCGTTCGCAAGCGTCACGCCGCCCTCTTTGACGCTCCATTTGTCAAAGAGATAACCGTCCGCCGGCGTATCCGCCGTCACGACCACCGTCTCGCCCGCTTCCGCCTGCGCTTTATCCGCAGAGCCGAGCGTCACCGACACGGTGTAATACACCGGCTGCGGCTCGGTCGGAGCGGTCGTCGGCTCGGTCGTCGTAGTCGTCGTAGTCGTCGTCGTAGTCGTGGTGGTGGTCGTCGTCGCCTCGGTCGTAGTCGTCGCGGACTCGGTCGTAGTCGTCGTCGGCTCCATCGTCGTAGTCGTCGTCGGCTCCATGGTCGTCGGCTCCATCGTCGTGGTCGTCGTCACGACCGGCATCGTCCAGATCGGACGAGTGGTCGGCGCGGACGTCGGCGCAGACGTCGGTTCGGTCGACGGCGTAGGCGGATGGCATTGGTGCGGCGCTAACGTAGCCGGAAGCTCGGCGATGTATTTACGAAGCACCAACACGTCTTTCATGTTGATGACGTCATCGCCGTTCGCATCGGCGCGCACCGTGCGTCCACCGAGATGGATCGTCCGCTCGTCCACACAGTCGGTGTGGTCGGCAAACGCCTCCTCCATGGATTTCAGCTCTGCGATATAATACCGCAAAGCCAGCACGTCTTTCATGTTGATCAGCGTGTCGCCGTTCGTATCACCCGGCACCTGCAGCTGTTGCGTTCCGGTGGAAGACGTGTCTTCCGCCAACGTAAACACAGGGCACGAGGTCAACATCAAGGCGAGAGCTAACACGAAACTGAGTATACGCTTGTGGGTCATGTGTATCTCTCCTCACTTTTTATGGCACAGAAAATGCCACATTACATACAAAAGATATTATAGTATAATATAGTGCATTTGTCAACAAAAAAAGTGCCCAAACGTATAAGCTTTTTTGTGCAAAATCGACGAAAACACATAAAAAAACACGGTGCCGCCAAAAGCACCGTGTTTTTATAATCCTTTTGCACGTTTGGCAAAACGGGTTTCGCCTCAAACCTGCACAAAACCCATCTTCTTTTTCGCCTTGGCGACCGTGCGAGACGCCATCCATTGTGCGCGCTCCGCGCCCTGCTTCATGAGGCGCTCCAGCTCGCCTTTATCCGCGATATAGGTCTTCAGACGCTCCTGAATAGGTTTCAGCTCCGCGGCGACCGCCTCGCCCACCGCGACCTTGAAATCGCCGTAGCCTTTGCCGTCAAACTCCGCCTCGATCGCGGCAAAATCCTTGCCGGTCACCGCTGAATAAATTTCCATCAAATTGCAGATGCCGTCCTTCCCCTCCGCATAACGGACGCAGGCCTCGCTATCGGTCACAGCACGCTTGAATTTGCGCAAAATCGTCGCTTCGTCGTCCTGCAGCGAGATGAACGCGTTGACGTTCTCGTCCGATTTGGACATTTTCTTGGTCGGCTCCTGCAGCGAGCGTACGCGGGCGCACGCCTGCATAATATACGGCTCGGGGATTTTGAACGTGTTGCCGTAAAGCGTGTTGAACCGCTCGCCGAGCGTCCGCGTCAGCTCCACGTGTTGTTTTTGGTCGGCGCCGACGGGAACGTAGTCCGCCTGGTACAAAAGAATATCCGCCGCCATCAGCGTGGGATACGCAAAAAGCCCCAGGTTGATGTTGTCCGCGTGTTTTTGCGATTTATCCTTAAACTGCGTCATACGGGACAGCTCGCCGAACGCGGTGCAGCTCGAAAGCAACCACATCAGCTCGCTGTGCGCCGGCACCTGCGATTGGACGAACACCACGTTCTTTTCGGGGTCGATGCCCAACGCGAGCAACAGCGCAAACGTCTCGTAAATTTGCTTGCGGAACGCCGCCGGCTCCTGCCGCACGGTGATCGCGTGCAGATCCGCCACCGCGAACGCGCACTCCATATCGTCCTGCAGCGTCACCCAATTGCGCAGCGCACCGAGGTAGTTGCCGAGCGTCGGAATGCCGGTCGGCTGGATGCAGCTTAACGCGCGCGGGCGTTTTTCCGTAACGGGGGTTTGTTCACTCATATCGAATTCTCCTCAATAACCGAGATTTTTATTTGCCGAACATTTCGCGGGCGAGCTCGCCGAGACGCGACATACCCTCGATCATCTGCTCGTCGGTGGGGGTGGAATAGTTCAGGCGAATGGAATCGCTCGTCGCGTGTTCGTCCACGGTAAACGCGTTGCCCGGCACCACCGCCACTTTTTTCTCCTGCACCGCGCGGGTACAGAACTCTTTCATATTCGCGCCCTCGGGCAGCTTGCACCACACGAAAAGGCCGCCCTCCACGGGGTAATACTGAATGCCGGTCGGCACCAGCTCTTTTTCGATGAGCGCCATCATCAGCTCTGCCTTGCCGCGATACAGCTCGCGCAAATACGCCAGGTGCTTGTCGAAATCGCCGGCCATAAATTCGTCGGAGATCATCTGCGCCCAGATATTGGTGTGTACGTCCTCGCCCTGCTTGGCAACGGTCATCTTGGCGATGACCTCCTTCGGGCCGATCGCGTAACCGACGCGCAGACCCGGCGACAGCACCTTCGAGAAGCTGCCGGCATAGGTGACGATGCCGTCCTTGTCCATCGTTTTGATCGCGGGCAGATCCTCCCCCGCAAACCGCAGATCACCGTAGGGGTTATCCTCAAGGATCATCACACCGTACTGCTTGGCAAGCGCATACAGCTTTTCGCGCTTCGCCATACTCATCGTCACGCCGGTCGGGTTCTGGAAATTCGGAATAGTATAAATGAACCGCACGTTGTCGTACTGCTTCAGCGCCGCCTCCAGCGCGGTCATATCCATACCGTCCGCCTCCATCGGCACACCGACGAGTTTCGTGTTGAGCGAGCGGAACATATTGAGCGAGCCGATAAACGACGGATCCTCGGCGATGATCACGTCACCGGGGTTGCACAGCGTTTTGGTCATAAGGCTCATGACCTGCTGGGCGCCGGCAGTGATCAGCGTCGCGTCGTTGTCGCCGCCGACACCGTACACCTCTTTCATCCGTTTCGCCACGTTCTCGCGCAGCGGCGCATAGCCCTCGGTGATGCTGTATTGCAGCGCGTCAATGGAACGCTCGCGCAAGATCGTATCCGAGATGTTCGCGACAACGTCCACCGGGAACGCTTCCGGCGACGGGTTGCCGGCGGCGAAAGAAATAATGTCCGAGCCGGACGCGTATTTCAGAATTTCGCGGATGGCCGACGGGCTCAAATCCCGCAGACCGTCAGAAAAATGATATTCCATACTCAAAGCCTCTCTTTTTATCTGTAAAGGTTATTCCCTTTCCCTATATTTTTCCAGCGTGGCCGTAAAATAGGACGGCAGCTCGCCGGTCAATTCCATATATTCGCCGGTGCGCGGGTGGTCAAAGCCGAGCGTTTTGGCGTGTAAGCACTGCCCGGAAAGCCCGGGAACGGGTGTTGACGAGCCGTACACGGTATCGCCCAAAACGGGGTGGCCGAGATACGCCATGTGCACACGGATCTGGTGTGTGCGGCCGGTTTCCAACCGCACGCGCACGTGGTCACAGCCTCGCAGTCGCTCCAGCACCTCATAGTGGGAGACCGCGTTGCGGGAATGCTCGGTCGTCACCGCCATCTTCTTGCGGTTTTTCGGGTGGCGGCCGATCGGCGCGTCCACCGTGCCTTTTTCTTCTTTCAGATGACCGACCACGATCGCCTCGTATTCACGTGTAAAGGTGTGAGCCTTTATCTGCGCCGCTAACTTTTGGTGAGCAAAATCGTTCTTCGCCACCATCAAAAGTCCGCTCGTATCCTTGTCGATACGGTGAACAATGCCGGGGCGCGCCACACCGCCGATACCGGAAAGGCTCTCGCCACAATGCGCCAAAAGCGCGTTGACGAGGGTGCCGTCCGTATGGCCGGGTGCGGGGTGGACGACCATGCCCTTCGGCTTATCTACGACAAGCAGATCGTCGTCCTCATACAGCACCGTCAGCGGAATATCCTGCGCCGCTGTTTCAGCAGGCGCGGCATCCGGCACGGTAACGACCACGTCGTCCCCCGCTTGCACGAGATATTTTTTTGTTTGCGGCTTGCCGTTCACCGTCACAAGCTCGCGTTCCAACCACTTTTGCGCCGTCGAACGCGTTACCGCCAAAGCGGCGGCCACGACCTTATCCAGCCGTTCCCCCGCCGTCTGTATCGTCGGCAGATGCTCTGTCTTCACGCGCATCCCCCTTTTCAAAAAACAGTACGTATACGACCATCAGCGCCGCACCACAGCAAACGCAGCAGTCCGCCACGTTGAACACGGGAAAGTCGATCGCCCGCACGTAGATAAAATCCACCACGTAATCGTTCCACACGCGGTCAATGAGGTTGCCGAGCCCGCCGGCGATCAACAACGCTTCCCCCGCCTGCAACACGCGGCTCTTCCACTTGCCTCTGAGCAGCGCCCACAAAACAACGCCGAGCATCACCGCCGTAACGATGATCAGCAAGGTCTGTTTGCCCGAAAGCATACTCCAGGCGGCACCGGTATTCTCCGTGTAGGTCAACTCTAAAACGCCGGGGATCAAGACGCGCGGCGCGGTCTTAAAATTGTCGGCCGCCACGTGCTTCGTCCACTGATCGAGCACCGTCAGAACCAACGCGGCCAGCAGCCACGGGCTTCGCGCCAACAGGCGCAATTGGAGCTCAAGCTTTTCTTTTTCGTTCATATACCGTTTCTCGTTTCTTTCATAAAAAGCGGCGCACCGCGTGCGGTACGCCGCTTTTTGATTTTAAAGATTATTGGTTGGAACGGCCGAACGGATTCGAGTCACCGCCAACGTCATAGTTATCGCCGAATTGCAGATCCGCAAACAGCTTCTCTTTGTCCGCCGGGAGATCCGCGATCTCGTCATCCGGCCACATGGCGCCCGCCGGAGTGCTGAACTCCAGGCCGCCGTCATCCGCCGCCGGGGTGGTGAATTCCAGACCGCCGTCGTTAGAGACAGGCGTCGTGAACTCCAAACCGGAACCGTCGCCCAAATCGAAGGACGGAGTGCTGAACTCCAGGCCGCCGTCATTCGCGGCAGGGGTCGTAAACTCGAGACCGCCGTCGTTGTTCACCGGCGTCGTGAACTCCAGGCCGGAGCCGTCGCCCAAATCAAAGGACGGAGTGCCGAATTCAAGGCCGCCGTCGTTCGCGCCGAACGGATTGGCTTCCGGCTCGGCTGCCGCAGGAGCGCCAAAGCTGATCTCCGGCTCGACCGCCGCGGGAGCGCCAAAGCTGATCTCCGGCTCGACCGCCGCGGGAGCGTCAAAAGTAATCTCCGGCTCGGCCGCCGCGGGAGCGTCAAAGCTGATCTCCGGCTCAACCGCCGCAGGAGCTTCAAACGTGATCTCCGGCTCGACCGCCGCAGGGGCTTCAAAAGACACCGGCTCCACCGCGATCGGCTCCACCGTCGGGACGTCAAAGCTGATCTCCGGCTCGACCGCCGCGGGGGCTTCAAACGTGATCTCCGGCTCGGCCGCCACAGGCGCTTCCACCGGCTCGGCTTTCTTCGGAGCTTTTTCGCCCGGCATCATACCGATCAGCTCCAAATGCTTCCTGTAAAGATCCAACAGATCGTCTTGGAATTTGGCGACCTTATCCTTCAGGTCAACAAGCTCCTGCTCTTTCGCGGCAATTTTCGCTTCCTTGTCCGCCTTGTCCGCGTCAAAAGAAGCTTGCGCGTTGGCCGACTTTTGCTCGAAATCCGCGGTCATATCCGCATTCTTCTGCTCAAAGCTCGCCGTCAGGTCGGCCGTCATCTTTTCGAACTCCGCCTGCTTTTCGGCAACCTGGCGCTCCATCTCCTCCAACGTCTGGGTCTTTTTGATTTCCGCGTCCTGCAACGTCAGGTCGGCGCTCTGTTGCGCCTCACGAATCAGCGAATCCGCCGAACGCTGGGCGTTGAGCATCGTGTTTTGGATATTCTCCTCCTGGGAACGGTACTCCATCAGTTTCGAGGCCAGAACCTCCATTTTGGAATGGTCCTCGGCCTGTTTCGCGGTCAGAGCCTCCACCGTAGCGGCGGCCTCGTCGATAAACAGGTCGACCTCGTTAGTCTTGTAGCCTCCAAGAGTTTTGGTAAAGGCAATTTCACGAATTTGCTGGGCAGTCAACATCGCATTGTCCTCCTAAAATTCTTTCTAAAAAACCCACATTCAGCGGTATTTTTTAACGATAATAATGCTCCGTCCTTTTTTGGTTTCGCCGCCGAAGCTCTCTATCGAAAAGCGCCCCACACCGCGGACGGAAAGCGTATCGCCCGGCTTGATCTCCTTCGCCGGAGCGGTACAAACGGTATGGCACACGGCCACAAGGCAGGCTTCGATCTGCTCGGTCGCCTTTCCCCTGGAACACCCGGTCAAAGCGGCGAGCACGGCATCCAGCCGCGGCGACGCAACCGTCACCCGCAGCTCCTGCGCCTCCTGCAAGGCGGGAAGCGCTCCCTCGTAGTCGGGAAGAAGTTCCACTCCCTCTCGCCCCACGCGGGAAATTTGTTCTTTCAAATACGGCATCAGCTCCGACCGCACGAACGCCACGGACAACCCGTGGCCGCAGAGGATGTCCCCCACCGCGTCGCGTTCAATGCCGCACCCCAAAAGGGTCCCGAGAAAATCTCGATGGCAGAGCGTCGCTTCCTCGCGGTAGGAAAACCCCAGCGCCGAAAACGGAAAGCGTATCGCCTCCGCGGGAAACTCCTTTGGAAACAGCGCCAACATTCCGCGCACCGCTTGGTCGTAGCCGCCGAAAAACCTATAGCCTACGTCGGGCTCACGCGCTGCCGTCTGTTCGGCAAGTCCGCGTTCCTCCTCCGTCAGAAACCCCACAAAACACGGGCGGCTGCGACGCACGCACAACACGGCGGCGTCTTTCACCCGCGCTTTCAGCAGAGAATCAGAAGTAGAGGCCATTATTCTCCAGCTCGTCCAACAAATCGCCCATAATGTCCACGTTGTAGGGCGTGATGATAAAGGTGCAGTTGGCGACCTTCTTGATTTGGCCGTTGAGGGCATACGCCACGCCGCTCAAAAAGTCCAGGATACGGCGGGAAACGTCTTTGTTCGCCGCTTCCAGGTTCAAAACAACGGTACGCTTAGCGTTCAGGTGATCCGCCACCGCGCTGGCGTCGTCGAAGCGTTGCGGTTTCTCCAGCGCGACCTTCAGCTGAGCCGTAGCGTTGATGTTGAGAACCTTTTTGTCACGGGCACGCTCTTGAGCATTCACCGAAGCGGGAACGATCAAATCCACTTCGCTGCCTTCGAGCTCTTCCTCTTCGGGGCGGGGATTGGGAAACAGTTTGTCAACGAAACTCATATCTATGATCCTCCTATAAAAATAAAATACAACTTACAGATAGTTGCGCTGTCCGAACAACGCGGTTCCGACGCGCACCATGGTGCTGCCCTCCAAGATGGCCTCCGAAAAATCCGCAGACATCCCCATGGACAGAATACTCATATCTACATTATCCAACTTTTTGTCCCGAATGTCAAGAAACAGTTGATGCATTTTTAAAAAATAATTTCTTTTTTTATCGCTGGAGTCGGAAATCGGCGGTACACACATAAGTCCTTGCACCGAAATATGCGGCAAAACAGCGATTTCCTCCAACGTTTTTTGCAAATCCGGCGCAAACACGCCCGATTTGCTGGCCTCACGACCGATATTGACCTCAACAAGCACCGGCGTGACCACGTCCAGCGCCGCGGAAGCTTTTTCGATATGCTTTGCCAGCCGCGTGCTGTCCACCGATTGGATCAGCGCCACCTTCCCCACCACCTGCTTGACCTTGTTGGTCTGCAAATGGCCGATCAGGTGCCACGTGGGGTCGCCGCTGATTTGCGGCTGTTTTTCGCAAAGCTCCTGCACACGGTTTTCGCCGAGCTGCGTAATGCCCGCATCCACCGCCGCCTGCACCCGCTCGGCTTCAACCGTTTTAGACACGCCGATCAGCGTGACCTCCTCACGGGATCGGCCGGCTCGCGCGCAAGCCTCGCAGATCTGCTCCTCAACACGGCGGCAGTTTTCGGCAATTTCGTTAGCGAACGACTTTTCCTTCATAGAGATTTTTCCCTCCTACCACCATATCGTCAAACTGCTGTAAATACAAAACTTCCTCGGTATCGTCGGAATCGTTTTCCACCGCCGAGGTCTCTGCCTTGCCGGTCGTCGATACGTCCGATTCCTCCTCCGGCTCCGCGCCGGTAGCCGTTGTCTTCGGCTTGGTTTCCTCCGCCGCCTCAAAGATAGATTTGTTCATGTTCGGGTCGCTGATCATATACTGACCGTCATCGTTTTTCGACAGTCTCTTGACCAAGCGGAACGACAGCGTCATTCCCTGACGGACGAACACACCGCGCTGGTTCTTTTCGTTGAAGTGAATCGCGGAATACGGCACGTACAGACCGGTGATCTCGCTCAGCACGATTTGAATTTGCTCACAGCGCACGCCCGACAGCGCCTCGGACATATACGAGCATTTAAGAAGCACCATCGCCTGATCGCCCTGCTTGTTGATCTTTTCCACCGTTACGGGGATTTTTTCGTCTCCCACCATCGGCAACAGCACGTGGCATTCCAGCCCCTCGTTCAGGCGCGTCAGCGATTCTTTTTCCACAATACACGCCAGATACCACTCATAGTTTCCGACCACCTTGCCGACGCTGTTCAAATCCGCCTTCGGCTTGGCATCTATCGCTTTTTGCACGTCGTCCACCGTCAGCGTCTGCACCTTATTGTAATCGAACATCGACTCATAGCCGTCCAGCGAGGACACGAAATAGCCCGGCACCGGCGACGTGATCGTGCCGGTCGCCTCACCGTAGTTGCCGGAGGTCAGCGAATCCCGCTTTGCCTCCAGCGCCTCGATGCGCGTCTCAAAGTTATCGACGTTGTTGGCCAAAATCTGCTTGCGGTTCAAAAGCTCCAGCATCTCCGTCCGCACAGCGGTCAGCTCGGAAAAATCGTTGCTGTTCGCCATACGCGAGAATTTTCTTTGGGAATCGTTCAGCTGGCCGGTGATGGTCTCCATATTGGATTTGCTGACCGAGCCTTGTTTTTGCAGCGTCTGCAACGCCTCGATCTCTTCGTCCACCGCCTGAATGTTTTTCTTGGCAAGCGCATCCGCTTCGTTGGCATACACCTGCGCGATCTCGCCGTCCTTCGGCACACGCGCACCGTTTTGCAGCGTGTAATACACGTAGCCGGAGGAGCTTTTGTCCAACACTTCTTCGCTGCGAATGGCCACGCCCTTCGCTTCAATGCTGTCATACACGGTATACGTATTGGCGACCTGCACCTCCACCTTTGATGACGACGTAGCCACGCGAACCACAACGAACGCGACCAAAAGCACAATAAACAACAGCGCGGCAATCACTCGTTTCATAAAAGCTCCTCCTCTCAAAAATCAGTTTTCCAAAAACTCCGAAATACGCGCGGCGGCGGCATCCGCCAGCGCATCCGCGGACGCGTAATCGTCCGCAAACAGAAATTCCGCGTCCTCCATCCGCCGAAACCAGGACAACTGCCGTTTGGCGTATCGGCGCGTACTTTGTTTAAGATCCTCCGCCGCTTCCGTCAGGCTCTTTTCTCCCGAAAGCCACGGGATCAGCTCCTTGTAGCCGATCGCCTGCATCGCCGTCGGCGCGTGGCCGGCGGACAAAAATGCTTTCGCCTCGTCGGCAAGTCCCGCCTCGAGCATCAAATCCACACGACGGTTGATGCGGTCATACAGCGTCTGCCGGTCGCGGTAGTCGAGCACCAGCAGCTTGCTTTTATACGGTGACGGCACCGCACGCGAGCGGCGCTGTTGCTCGGCGATCGTCACGCCCGTCACCTCAAACACCTCAAGAGCGCGCAAAATGCGGCCTTGATCGTTCGGGTGAAGCCGTGCGGCGGTTTCGGGGTCCACCGCGCGCAGGCGCTCTAACATCGCCTCGTTCCCCATCTGCGCCGCCTCCGCTTTTAAGCGGTCGCGCACGTCGGAATTTTCCGGCTCGTCGGCGTATTGCAGATTATGCAGCACCGCCTCGAGATACAGCCCCGTTCCGCCGCAAAGCAGCGGCAAGCTCCCGCGAGAATGCACCTCGTCGATAACGCGACGGGCATCGGCGGCGTATTGCGCCACGCTGTACGCCCGCTCCGGCGGGACAAAGCCGAACAGATGGTGCGGGACGCCGTCCGTCTCCTCCTCGGTGGGACGCGCGGTTCCGATCGACAACCCCGCGTAAATCTGCATCGAGTCGGCACACACGACCTCGGCGGAAAAGCGTTTTCCGAGTGCCACCGAAAGCGCCGTTTTGCCGGATGCCGTCGGCCCCGCCAACGCCAAAAGCGGCAGGCGCGTGTCGGCGGTCATACGATCCTCCCGAATTGCTTTTCCAATTCTCTGCGGGTAATGGTGATACACACCGGCCGCCCGTGCGGACAGGTGCGAATCGCGTCGTTATGCAACACCGCCTCGGCAAGCGATTTCCACTCCTCCGGCGTACTGCGGTCACCCGCCTTGACAGCGGCACGGCAGGCCGTGTTGTGATACAGCCAATCGAGGCGATCGGTCGTCACCTCACGGCGTCCGGAACAAAGACCTCCCGCCACCTCCAACACCGTTTCGGCGGCATCGCGGTCACATAAAAGCAACGGCACGGCGCGAACGATCACATCCCGCGCGCCGAAGGCTTCGATTTCAAAACCGGCCTTTTCCAATTCGTCGGCAGCGTCGGTCAACGCATCCATTTCCTCCGGGCTCACCGTCACCGTCACCGGTGCCAAAAGCTGCTGCGCCTCGTTGTGGGGCGTCTCGCGCAACCGGTTATATAAGATCCGCTCGTGGGCGGCGTGTTTGTCGATCACGTACAGCTCGCCGTCCATTTCGGCGAAAATATAGGTAGCGAACGCCTCGCCGAGAACCGTGATCTCGCCGCCGCGTTCTTCCTCCGTTGTCATCGGGATCTCCGTCGGCATTTCCGGCTCTTTCGCGGGCGTTTCCTTCGCAATTTCGGCAGTTTTCTCTGTAATGGCAGGTGCCTTTACAGCTTCCAAACTCGCTTTCTGTGCGGGTTCGGGCGTTTCCGCCGTCGGCGCAGGTGCGAACGATCGGAACGCGGCAAAGCCCTCGTCTCCGTCATCGTGAAGCACCGTTTTCGGCGCGGGTGCGTCGGGAACAACGGGTCGCGAGACGGGCGCAGCCGGAGTTTCTACCGCCGGTTTCGGCGGCTGAAGTGCCGAGAACGACAGCTTGAGCTGTTCCGCCGTCGGCGCGGAAAAGCCGCCGCCGGACGGCACGGAAACCGCGCCGCCTTTCGGGGTGGGCAGATGCGCTTCCTTGCGGGTATGCAAATTTTCGAGCGCGGATTTGATGCCGTAATACACCGCGTCAAACACCGGCTTGTCCCGTAAAAAGCGCACGTCCAGCTTAGTCGGATGGACGTTCACGTCCACCGCGTCGGCGGGCAATTCGATATACAAAACGCAGGTCGGCAGCTTGCCCACCATCAGCGAACCCTTATACGCTTGCTCCAGCGCCGCGGCCGCTGTGCGCGTTTTGACGTAACGACCGTTTAAGAAAAACCGCTGCATCGTGCGATTTTGGCGGCCGAATTCCGGCTTGTTCGCAAAGCCGGTCACGCGAATGCCGCCCATCTCGTAATCGATCGGCATAAGCGTTTTGGCAAACTCGCGCCCGAGAACGGCGTAGATACAGCCGTACACGTCGCCGTCACCGGCGGTGGAAAGCACCTCTTTCCCGTCGCGCACAAAGCGAACGGCGACCTCCGGGTGAGACAGCGCCAAATGGTCGAGTACGCCCGCAACAGCGTTGCCCTCGCCCATTTCGGTTTTTAAGAATTTCATTCGTGCGGGGATGTTAAAGAACAGGTCGCGCACGCACACGGTCGTGCCCTTGGCACAGCCCACGTCCTCGCAAAGACGCTCCTCGCCGCCCTCGATCACGTAATGCGTTCCGACCTCTTCCTCTTCGGTGCGGGTGATCATCTCCACCCGCGCCACCTCCGCCACCGAGGCGAGTGCCTCGCCGCGGAAACCGAGCGTTCCGATGCTCTCGAGATCGTCCGCCGTGCGGACCTTGCTCGTCGCATGGCGAAGGAACGCGATCGGCACGTCCTCCCGCTCGATACCCGACCCGTTGTCGGTCACGCGGAGCATGGTAATGCCGCCGCGTTCGATTTCAACGGTAACGAGGGTCGCACCCGCGTCCACCGCGTTTTCAAACAGCTCTTTTACCACCGAAGCGGGACGTTCCACGACCTCGCCCGCGGCGATCAGCTCCGCCGTGTGGCGGTCAAGCACTTGAATTTTAGCCATCAAACGTCCCTCCTTTTCTTATTCGTTGGCTTCTTTTTGCAGTTCGTACAGTGTCTGCATCGCTTCAATAGGCGTCAGCGTATTGACGTCCAGAGTTTTGAGCTTTTCGAGTACCGGGCTTGCCATCGCATCAAGAAGCGACAGCTGCCCGTCGTCCTCTTTCGCCGTGCGCGGCACGTATTCCGGCCGCTCGCCCGCATCCAATTCGTCCAAAATCACCCGCGCGCGCTTGACCACGTCGTTCGGCACGCCCGCCAATTTGGCGACCTCGATACCGTAGCTCTGGTCCGCCGGGCCGCGGATGATGCGGCGCAAAAACGTAATATCGTCGCCGCGCTTTTTCACCGCCACGCTGTAATTGACCACGCCGGGGATCGTTCCCTCCAAAGCGGTCAGCTCGTGGTAGTGGGTTGCAAACAGAGTTTTGGCCCCGATTTTCTTCGAGGTCACATATTCCAAAACAGCCTGAGCGATACTCATACCGTCAAACGTAGACGTACCGCGGCCGATTTCGTCGAAAATAATGAGACTTTCGCGGGTGGCGTGTTTCAGGATAGAGGCCACCTCGCTCATCTCCACCATAAAGGTAGAC
>JAZUKW010000113.1:0-5511 GCA_045643425.1 Acutalibacteraceae bacterium | reverse complement strand
TTTCTTTTAATCGGGAAGCTGCGCGTCGATCGTCGCCGCAAGCGCCGCTTTGGTCTTTTCGTCGGCAAACACGGCAGAGACCGCCGTCATCAGCACGGATTTGAGCTGTGCCTCGGTCAGCACTCCGGATGAAAGCAGCCGCGCGTACTCCTGCCGCAGCGTGGTATCGGAGACGGTGAGATTATCGGTGTTGACGGTAAAAGCCACGCCCGCTTCGGTCAGCGCTTTCAGCGGATATTCCGTCAAATCGGAAAAGAGTGCGGTATTCAGGTTGCTGGTGGGGCAAAGCTCCAGCGGGATCTTTTTCGCCGCAAGCTCCGCCAAGAGCGCCGCGTCCTCCGTTGCCCGAACGCCGTGACCGATCCGCGACGCGCCGAACGCGAGCGCCGCGCGTATACTCTCCGCTCCCGCCGCCTCGCCGGCGTGGATGGTAAACGGCACGTAAGCCGCACTTGCCGCCGCAAATTCGGCGGCAAACTCCGCGGTGGGATACAGCGCCTCCGCTCCCGCCAAGTCCACGGCGCATACGCCGTTTTCGGCAAGCGCCTCCGCGACGTTCACGGTTTCGAGGTTTGCCGCGTGGGTGTCGCTCCCGCGCATACAGCAAAGGATCACCCGCGCGGGCGTTCCCGGCGAGCGCAGCCCGCGCAGCACCGCCTCTGCCGCCTGTCGCTGGGACAGACACTCTCGCGTGTGCAGCTGGGGCGCAAAGCGGATCTCGGCGTATTGCACGCCGTCCGCCGCAAGCTTTCGGCGCAGCGCCTCGGTCGCAAAGGTCAAGTTCTCCTCCGTTTGCAACAGCCGCAGCGGAAGATCGAATTTTTCTAAATATTCGTTTAGATCGCGGCAGGTCGGCGACACGGTCAACAGCGCTTTAAGCGCCGCTTCTTCTGCCGGCAGCTCCACCCGCGCGCGCCGCGCCAATTCCCGCACGCAGGAAAGCGGCAGCGAGCCGTCTAAATGCAAATGCAAATCGACAAAACAAGTCAGCGTCGATACGTCCATACTCTCACCCCTTTTCTCCATTCTACCTCATCCAAAGAAAAAAGACAAGTGCCGACCGCACTTGTCTTTTTTTCGCTTATTTTTCGCCGCGGGCCTCCAGATCCTCTTCGATGTTCGCTCTCCACGCGTCTCCCATCTCCCGACTGCAGCGCAGATTCTCCACCGCCATGCTCACGTTTTCGTACAGCACCTCCGAGCCGTGGCTGTCCGCTTTGTAGTTGGCGGCGCGGGAGGCGTCGATCCCGTAGTTGCCCGCCGTCTCCACCGCGTCGATGTTCGCGCCGATAAAGAGAAATTCCCAGCCGTATTTTTCCTTTTGGTGTTCGACCATCGACTTCACCTTTTCGGCGGAGTATTCGCGCGAGGCGTTCTCCATCCCGTCGGTGGTGATGACGAACAGCGTGTGCTCCGGCACGTCCTCCGGGCGGGCATACTTGTGGATGTTGCCGATATGGTGGATCGCGCCGCCCAGCGCGTCCAACAGCGCGGTGCAGCCGCACGCCCTATAGTCGCGGTCGGTCATCGGCTCCACCTGCGAAAGCTCCACTCGGTCGTGCAGCACGTTCACCCGGCTGGCGAACAGCACGGTGGACACGAGGCACGTCCCCTCCTGCTTCTTCTGTTTTTCGATCAGCGAGTTGAACCCGCCGATGGTGTCCGACTCCAGCCCCGCCATCGAGCCGCTGCGATCCAGGATAAACACCAATTCCGTCACGTTGTTTTTCGTCGTCTTTTTCATCACAAAATCCTCCTGAAAAATAATACTGTGGTCGCAAGGTTTTCCTTACAACCACAGTATAGACGATTCGGTTTTGTGAAAGGTCGCCGAAAAAGCGACAAATTTACGCGCCGAGCAGCGGCTGGTCAAACGCGAACAGCACCTCGTTGATCTCGAAAATATTGTAGATCCCGTTAAAGATAAAATACGCAACGATCACGTCGAACTTGTTGCTGCGGGACAGCGCGTATCCCGCCTTTTCGAGCAGCTCGTCCGTTTCCCCCGGCGACAGCTGCAAAGCCACCGCAAACGCCACCGCGGTGGCTTTACGCGGTTTATACAAGCGGTCACTCTTGATTTTAGAGAACAGCCGCCGGTCGATGTTGGCCTTTTTATAGCACTCCGCGTCGGTGATGCCCGCCTCGTCGATCTTGCGCAGCAGCATCTCGGAAAAGCTCTCGTCCAAGCGGGAAAGCTGCTCGTTCAGCTCCGGCGGCACCGCGCACGTCTCACACAGCCCCTCGTCCATATCGAACAGCGCGGCTTCCTCCGCAGCGCTTTTCGTCGGCGTGAGCATACGGCTCGCCCCCATCGGGCTGCGGTTAAAGGCGACGCGCGCATCCACGTAGTTGTCGTCGATATACGCCGTTACGTCGGAGAGCAGCTCGCTGCTGACGGCGAACGAGGCTTTGTCGAACACCACCAGCATCACCCGCAGCTCGTGCTGCTTCAAAAACGCGGTGATCGTCTCCACCGCTACGCCAAGCGCTTCCTCCTTCGGGTATCCGTACGCGCCCGTGGAAATGAGCGGAAACGCCACGCTCTCACAGCGATTTTCTACCGCCAGCTCGAGCGAGCGACGGTAACAGTCGCGCAAAAGAGCCTTTTCTCCGTTCTTGCCGCCGTCCCAAATCGGGCCGACGGTATGGATCACGTAACGGCAGGGCAGCCGATACGCGCCGGTGATTTTCGCGTCGCCGGTACGGCAGCCGCCGAGCGTGCGACATTCCTCTAAAAGCTCCGGCCCCGCCGCCGCGTGGATCGCGCCGTCCACACCGCCGCCGCCCAAAAGGGATACGTTCGCGGCGTTGACGATCGCGTCGCATTTCACTTTGGTAATATCGTTTCGTATCAGCTCAAGCGGCATCGTCACCCCATCCTTTCCTGTTCAGTATACGCCGGTCGCCGTCCCGTTTTTGTCCCACGAGCTTCGTCGAAAAACGCCTCCGCACAGAGCGTGTGGAGGCGTCAACCGTTTCAAAAATACCGCGGCGTATCGTTCAAATCCGCGCGACGCCGGTTTTGCGGGCGGCGTCGGCAACCGCTTTGGCGACCGCTTTGCCCACACGCGGGTCAAACGCTTTCGGAATGATGTAATCGGCGGACAATTCGTCGTCCGCAATCAGCGCCGACAGCGCGTTTGCCGCCGCCATTTTCATTTCTTCGTTGATTTCGCTCGCGCGCACGTCGAACGTCCCGCGGAAAATGCCGGGGAACGCGAGCACGTTGTTGATTTGGTTCGGGGTATCCGACCGGCCGGTGGAAACCACCTTCGCGCCGCCGGCTTTTGCCTCGTCCGGGAAAATCTCGGGGTTCGGGTTGGCGCAGGCGAAGATGATCGCGTCGCGGTTCATCGTTTTGACCATTTCGGCGGTCACGAGCCCCGGCGCAGAGAACCCTAAAAACACGTCCGCGCCGACAAGCGCATCGGCGAGCGTTCCGGTTTTCTTTTCGCGGTTCGTAAGTGTCGCGAGATGCGCCATGTGCGCGTGCGGAATGTCGGGCGAGCCCTCGCATAGAATGCCGATCTTGTCGCACAGCGTAATGTTCTTAAACCCGGCGGCAAGCAACAACCGACAGACGGACGAGCCCGCCGCGCCGATGCCGTTGATGACCACTTTGACGTCGGCACGATCTTTTTTCACAAGCTTCAGCGCGTTTTGCAGCCCCGCCAAAACGATGACGGCGGTGCCGTGCTGATCGTCGTGGAAGACGGGAATATCGCATTTCGCTTTTAATTTTTCCTCGATCTCGAAACACCGCGGCGCGGCAATATCCTCGAGGTTGATGCCGCCGAAGCTGCCCGAGATGTTATAGACCGTCTCGACAAATTCGTCCACGTCTTTGGTCTTGACGCAAAGCGGGAACGCATCCACCCCGCCGAACGCCTTAAACAGCACACACTTGCCCTCCATCACGGGCATTCCCGCCTCGGGGCCGATGTCGCCGAGCCCCAAAACCGCGCTGCCGTCGGTGATGACAGCGCACAAATTATGGCGGCGCGTGAGCTCATAGCTCTTGTCCAAATCGTCCTTGATCGCAAGGCACGGCTGTGCCACGCCGGGCGTATACGCGAGCGACAAATCGTCCTTCGACTCCACCGGAACGGTAGCCACAACCTCGATTTTGCCCTTCCACTCGCCGTGCAAGCGGAGGGATTCTTTCGCATAATCCATCGTTTTTGCTCCTTAAACCATCTTTTTGGGATCGACCGCTTCGTCAAATTCCCACTCGCTCAAAAGCCCTTGCGACACGACCGCTTCTTTAAGCGTCAGCCCGTTTTCGTGGGCGTATTTCGCGGCGGCAGCGGCGTTGTCATACCCGATTTTCGGGGTAAGACACGTGACGAGCATCAGCGAGCGCGCGAGATAGTCTTCCATTTTGTCGGCGTTTACCGTAATGCCGCGCACGCAGTTTTCGGTAAACGACCGCATCGCATCCGCGAGCAGGCGCACCGATTGCAAAAAGTTCGCGGCGCACACCGGCATAAAGACGTTCAGCTCAAAATTGCCCTGCGACGCCGCCATGCCGACCGCCACGTCGTTGCCCATCACCTGCACGGCGACCATCGTCACCGCCTCGCATTGGGTGGGGTTGACCTTGCCTGGCATGATCGAGCTGCCCGGCTCGTTTTCGGGGATATGTAACTCGGAAAGCCCGCACCGCGGCCCCGCGGACAGCCACCGAATATCGTTCGCAATTTTCATAAGATTCGCCGCGAGCGCCTTGAGCGCGCCGTGCGCGAACACAAACGCTTCCTTGCCGGTCAGCGCGCGGAACTTGTTTTCGTCCGGCCTAAACTGCGTGCCGCACAAGACGGACAACTCCGCACACACCGCCTCGTCAAAACCGTCGGGCGCGTTGAGGCCCGTGCCGACTGCCGTGCCGCCGATCGCGAGTTTGCAAAGCGGCGACAACGACACGAGGATCATATCCCGCGCGTTTTCGAGAAGCCCCCGCCAGCCGGAAACCTCCTGCGCGAACTTGATCGGGGTCGCATCCTGCAAATGCGTGCGCCCGATTTTGATGACGTCGGGGTTGCGCTCTTCGAGCGCCGCCAGCGCGTCGATCAGCACGTCGAGCGCGGGCAGCAGCTGCCGCTCGATCGCGCACACCGCGGCAATATTCATCGCCGACGGGAACGTGTCGTTGGAGCTTTGCGAGGCGTTGACGTCGTCGTTCGGATGCAGCGCTTTCGCGCCTGCGAGCGCGTTGCCGCGGTTCGCGATGACTTCGTTCAGGTTCATATTCGTCTGCGTGCCGGAGCCGGTCTGGAACACCGACAGCGGAAATTCGCCGTCGAGCTCACCCGCTAAGATCTCGTCCGCCACCCGCTCGATAAGCGCGGCTTTTTCGGCGGAAATCTTGCCGATTTGCCCGTTTACACGCGCACACGCTTTTTTAAGCGACGCAAACGCCGCAATAATCTCGCGCGGCATCACATCCCCGCCGATTTGCGCACTTTGCACGCCGCTTTGGGCACCGATTTTGGTGGTGCCGATCGGAAA
>JAZUKW010000112.1:0-2079 GCA_045643425.1 Acutalibacteraceae bacterium | reverse complement strand
GGCGCAGGTTTTTACGTTTTCGATACTCCATTCGGGAATCGCTTCCGGCTCTTTGCGGAACATTCCCTCGCCGGAGCAGGGCACGTCGCACAAAACCGCGTCGAAAAACGCGGGGAGCGCGTCGCCGAGGTCGGCCACGTCCACGCTTGTGACCACGCGGTTTTTAACGCCCATCCGCTCGAGGTTTTGGCAGAGAATCTTTGCCCGCGGGCGCACGTATTCGTTACACCACAAAAGCCCCGTGTCGCCGAGCACTTCGGCGATGGCGGTGGACTTGCCGCCGGGCGCGGCGCAGGTATCGAGCACCTTTTCGCCGGGCTTTACGGCGAGCGCCGTCACCGCCGACTGCGCCGACGGCTCTTGCATATAAAAGCCGCCCGCGTGGTGAAGCGGGTGCGCACCCACTTTGTTGTCGCCGTCCACAAAAAAGCCGTTTTCGGCGAACGGCGCAGGGGAGAGCGCAAACGGCAACCGTTTTTTGACCGTGTTGCTGTCGATCACCGCGGTATTCACGCGCAGCCCGCGGCGGGGCGGCGCGCTGTAAAAATCAGAAAATGCGTCCCCGAGCAGGCGGCGCATCCGCGTCGTGAACTCTGTGGGGAGCGAGGCCGGAAAATCGCTCATTTCTTCATTTTTGCCTTTTCGCCGAGGAATTCGAACGGCATCACGACCGCCGCCGGCGTAATCTTCGCGAGTACGTTCATCGCGTGGGGGATCAGCCCCGGCAAAATCACCTTGCGGTGGGACAAAATACCGTCCACCGCGAGCCAGGCGCAGGTTTTCGCCGACATCGCGGGAATGCGGAACGAGGCGTCCGCCACGTCGTTGAATTCGGTCGAAACCGGCCCGGGGCAAAGCACCGCGACCTGCACGGGCTTGCCTTGCTTTTTCAGCTCATAGTTGACCGCGCGGGATAAGCTTTGGACGTACGCTTTGGTCGCGCCGTAGGCGGCGAGCAGGGGAACCGGCGCGAACGACGCGATACTCGACACGTTGAGAATCGTGCCCTCGCTCATCGTTTGGGCGAACAGCTTTGTTAAAATATGCACCGCGGTGACGTTCGTTTTCACCATATCGAGCTCGTCCTCGAGCGCGATGTCGGAAAAATAGCCCATTTTGCCGAAGCCCGCGCAGTTGACCACGATTTCGGGGTCAAGCGGCAGGCAGGCGGCGTGAAGCGCGCGCACCTGGCGCTCGTCGGTGAGATCGGTCTGCTTCGTCAGCACGTGGCAGCCGTAGGTGTCGGCGAGCTCTGCGCCGAGCTCCTGCAACCGCTCGAGCCGCCGCGCCGCCAAAATGAGATCGTATCCGCATTCGGCAAAGCAGCGCGCCATTTCGCGCCCGATGCCGCTGGATGCGCCGGTAATCAACACATACATACGTTTTCCGCCTTTCGTTTTTTGTCCTTTTTATTGTACCACACGCCGTCTGCCTGCGCAAGGGGAATTTTAGCGCAAAAAAATCGCAAAAAAGTCGCAAAAAAACGCAAAAAACTATTGTATTTTCGGTCGACATCCCGTATACTGAATGCGTTGTGTAAAAAACGGGGGTTTCGGTGCCGAAATCCCGAAAAACAAGGAGATGTTGAGTGTGAAAAAACTGTTTTGTGTGCTGACTGTGTTTGTGGTTGTCGCGCTGTGCTTCGGGATGATGTCCGCTTCGGCAACGAAAGAGCAGGACGAGCAAATTCTTCCCGCCGAGCCGACCGCGACCGCGACCGCCACCGACGAGCCGCAGCCGATCGGGTTTTACGGCGATGCCAACGGCGACGGCGTTGTGAATATGAAAGACGTGCTCGTTATTCGCAAGTATTTGGCGGATTTGGACGTGGAAATGGACCAAACGTTGGCGGATGCCAACCGCGACGGCGAACTCGATATGAAAGACGTTCTGCTTGTGCGCAAGTATTTGGCGGACTTGTGTGACCTCGAAAAGATTTACGTGGATAAGCACGCGATTAACCCCGAAACGCTGCATAAGGAATTCTCGCCGGTGGACTACAAGGTGGAAAAAGAGTTTACGTTAATGTTCCGTGATCTATCGGAACTCTACAACTGGGATCCCGACGAAGAAGTGGCT
>JAZUKW010000111.1:0-5224 GCA_045643425.1 Acutalibacteraceae bacterium | reverse complement strand
GCAAAGCGCCGGCTCGCGCATCAGCGCGCTGCCGCAGTGGTTGCCGGCGATTTTCGGCGCGGGACAGCCCATGTTGATGTCGATCCAATCGGGACGTGCGACCTCGACGGCGATCTGCGCCGCGTCGTACATAATGGCGGGATCGTCGCCGAACAGCTGAATGGCGGCGGGGCGCTCGCCCTCGTCAAGCACAAGCAGCTCGCGGCTTTTCGTGTCACCGTAGCAAAGCCCCTTGGCGCTCACCATCTCGCTGACGGTAAACGCCGCGCCGTATTCGCGGCACAGCATCCGAAACGCGCGGTCAGCCACGCCCGCCATCGGCGCCAGCGCCGCGTACCCCGCGATTTCCACGTTTCCGATGTGCATAATGATCCCTCCTTCCGAAAACCACCGTCCAAAAATGTCGACCCCGCAAGGCCCCCTTGTGTAAAGGGGGCTGTCAGCCGAATGGCTGACTGAGGGATTGTTTCGTAATCAAATTTATCTTTTCGCATACGCCTTGAAAATCGCCCGTCACTTCATTATTCGCAAACCGCAATACCGTTAACCCATACTGCTCAAGATACGTCGTTCGTTCCTCGTCGTATGCTTGTCCTTCTTTCACAAAATGTTGTGAGCCATCTAGCTCTATCACTAATTTTGCAGAGGGAGAATAAAAATCAACAACATATTTTCCGAGCACCTTTTGCCGCGTAAATCGTGCCGGATGCGTTCGCAAAAAATCATACCACAGGTGACGTTCCTCTTTGGTCATGTTTTTTCGAAGCATTCTGGCAACGGCGGTATTTCGGCTATTATGTTTTCTATCCATCGACAATCCCTCCGTCACGGCTTACGCCGTGCCACCTCCCTTTACACAAGGGAGGCTCTTTGGCGGCATTCTCCGCAGATTCCCCTCTACACAGAGGCAAGACATTTTTCGCTTTTCATCTTCCCTATCATACCACAAAAAAACCGCAACTGCAACGGCGGATTTTTGCATTTTTCTATGGAAATATCCAAAATTGTATGCTATACTGACTTTAATTAAGCATTTTTCTCTATCTTGAAAGGATGAACGATATGAGCTTACTCACCGCCTTATTCGGCGATTATTCCAAACGGGAGATCAAGCGCATCCAGCCGCTTTGCGACAAAGTGCTGGCGCTCGAATCGACCTATAAAGCCATGAGCGAGGAAGAGTTAAAAGGGCAGACCGCCAAATTCCGCGCGCGTCTCGCCGCGGGCGAAACGCTCGACGACATCTTGCCGGAGGCGTTCGCCACCTGCCGCGAGGCGACCGACCGCGTGCTCGGCACGCCCCACTTCCCCGTTCAGATCCTCGGCGGCATCGTGCTTCACGGCGGGCGCATCGCCGAGATGAAGACCGGCGAGGGTAAAACCCAGACGCTGATTTTGCCCGCCTATTTGAACGCGCTGACCGGCGAGGGCGTCCACGTCGTCACCGTCAACGAATACCTCGCCCGCCGCGACAGCGAATGGATGGGCAAGGTGTTCCGCTATCTCGGTCTTTCGGTGGGCCTTATCGTCCACGATATGCAAAAGGACGAGCGCCGCGCCGCCTATGCCGCCGACATCACCTACGGCACGAACAACGAGCTGGGCTTCGACTATCTGCGTGACAACATGGTGGTCTACGCCGACGATAAAGTACAGCGCGGCCACGCGTTCGCTATTGTGGACGAGGTGGACTCCATTTTGATCGACGAGGCGCGCACCCCGCTCATCATCTCCGGTCAAGGCGACAAATCCTCCGATCTGTATGCCCGCGCGGACAGCTTCGCCCAAACGCTGAAGCTCGTCAAGGTCAAAGAGATGAACGACAAAGAGGACCAAGACCAGCTCAACGGCGACTACATTGTGGACGAAAAAGCCAAAACCGCCACTCTCACCCAGGACGGTGTGCACAAAGCGGAAAAATTCTTCGGCGTCGAAAATCTGATGGACCCCGAAAACACCACCCTGCTCCACCACGTCAACCAAGCGATCAAGGCGCGCGGCGTGATGAAGCGCGACGTGGACTATGTCGTCAAGGACAACGAGGTCATCATCGTTGACGAGTTCACCGGCCGTCTGATGCTCGGCCGCCGCTATAACGAGGGCTTACACCAGGCGATCGAGGCAAAGGAGCACGTCGAGGTCATGCGCGAATCCCGCACCCTCGCGACCATCACGTTCCAAAACTATTTCCGTCTTTACAAAAAGCTGTCCGGTATGACCGGTACGGCGCAGACCGAAGCCGCCGAGTTCGACCAGATCTATCATCTGGACGTGGTGGAGATCCCGACCAACAAGCCGGTCATCCGCTACGATCTGCCCGACTCGATTTATAAAACCGAAAACGCAAAATTCAACGCGGTTATCGACCAAATCGCCGCCTGCCACGAAAAAGGGCAGCCGGTGCTGGTCGGCACGGTGTCGATCGAAAAATCCGAGCTGCTGTCGAAAATGCTGTCCCGCCGCGGGATCAAGCACGAGGTCTTGAACGCGAAACAGCACGAGCGCGAGGCGGAGATCGTCGCGCAGGCCGGTCACTTCGGCGCTGTCACGATCGCCACCAACATGGCGGGCCGCGGTACGGATATTAAACTCGGCGGTAACGCCGAATTCCTCGCCACCTCCGAAATGCGGCGTATGGGCCTCGCCGAAGAGCTTATCGTGGAGTCCACCAACTACGGCGACACCGCCGATGAGGAAATTTTGCAAGCACGCGAGACGTTCCGCACCCTCGAAGCGAAGTATAAAGAGGAAATCGAGCCGGAAGCCGAAAAAGTGCGCGCGGCCGGCGGCCTCTTCATCCTCGGCACCGAGCGCCACGAATCCCGCCGTATCGACAACCAGCTCCGCGGCCGTTCCGGCCGTCAGGGCGACCCCGGCGCGTCGCAGTTCTTCCTCTCGATGGAGGACGATCTTATGCGTCTGTTCGGCGGCGAGCGGATGTACGCTATTATGGACACCTTGAACGTCCCCGAAGATATGCCGATGGAGAACAAGATCCTCTCGAACGCCATCGAAAATGCCCAAAAGCGCGTGGAGGAACGCAACTTCGGCATCCGCAAGAACGTCCTGCAATACGACGACGTAATGAACAAGCAGCGCGAGATCATCTATTCCCAGCGCGATCAGGTGCTGACCGGCGAGAGCGTCCGCGACTCGATCATAAAGATGATCGACGAGTCGATCGAGGGCACCGTCGCGCAGTTCGCGCCGAGCAACGTGCCGCACGACGATTGGAACCTCACCGCGCTGCGCGAATATTACCGCGGCTGGCTCGCGGGCGACAACGATTTCCAATACACCGCCCAACAGCTTGAGGACGCCGAGCCGGAGGACATCCGCGACACGCTCACCGAGCGCGCCCACAAGATTTATGAAGACAAAGAAGCGCGTTACGGCGAAAAAATTATGCGCGAGCTCGAAAACGTCGTGCTGCTGCGCACCGTCGATAACCATTGGATGGACCACATCGACAATATGGACGAATTGCGCAACGGTATCTACCTGCGCGCCTATGGCCAACACGACCCCGTCGTGATGTACCGTATCGAGGGCTTCGATATGTTCGACGAAATGGTCGCCGCCATCCGCGAGGAAACGGCGCGCGTGATGCTGACCGTCGAGCTGCGCTCCCAGGAAAACGAGCCGAAGCGCGAGCAGGTGATGAAACCGACCGCCACCTCCGGCGACGGCACCACCAAAAAACAGCCGGTGCGCAAAACCGCCAAGCAACAGGTCGGGCGCAACGATCCGTGTCCCTGCGGCAGCGGCAAGAAATACAAAAAATGCTGCGGCGCGAACGAGAACGCCGGCGATTGACCACCTAAATACGAAAAAAAGAGCAGGAAGTCTCCTGCTCTTTTTTTGTTGCGTTTTTTCGCGCTTATCCCATCCGAACGTGGCTGCCCGCGTTCTCCTTCACCACCTCGAGGTGGGTGGGGATGTTGTCCTCCAGCAGCTTCACGTGGGTGATAATGCCGATCATACCGTCCTTTTGGCGCACGTTGTTCAGCACGTCCATCGCGTCGTTGATCGACGTGCTGTCGAGCGTACCGAAGCCCTCGTCGATAAACAGCGCTTTGATAGGCGTTCCGGAGTTTTGCGCCACGGTCGAAAGCCCGATCGACAGCGCCAGCGACGCCAAAAACTTCTCGCCGCCGGACAGCGTATCCACCGGCCGTCCCTCTTTTTCGGGACTGCGATTGTCATGCACCCGCAAATTCAAGCCTTTTTTCCGGTCCGTGGTCTCGCTGGTGCAGAAAAGCTGATACCGGCCGCCGTGAACCATCTGCAACATCCGGTTGGCCTCGCCGACGATCTGGCCGAACATCACCGCCAACACGTACCGCAAAAGGCCCACGCCGAAGTCGCCGCGCAGCTTTTTGGCAAACGCCTCGTCGTTCTGCGCCCCCACGATCTCGGCGGTGTAATGCTTCTCCATTTCCGCCACGCTCTTTTGCTTTTCGGTAAGGCTGATCACCAGCATATCGCGCTTGCCCTTTTGGGCCGCATAGTTCGTTTCCTCGTTGCTGATATCCCGATCGCGGGCGTCAAATTGCGCCGCGTCCGGCTCGGTCTTGCCGGAAAGCTCCGCCCGCTTTTCCTTCAGCGCCTTTTCCACGTCTTTTTTAGTCGTGTCATGCTCGGTCACCCGTCGGAGCTTGTCGCGATAGACCGCCTCGTCCATCATATCCGCACGCGCGGCCTCTTCGCTGTCGTAGCCGTTTTCCTCCAGCTTCTTTTGCAACGCCGCCACCGCTTTTTCGAGCTTCGTTTTCGCCGTTTTCTCCTCGTCCTCGGCGGTTTTCAGCGCCGTTTTCGCCTGCGTCACGTCGGCTTTGGCCTCGTCGAGCGCTTTCTTCTTCTTTTCGCTGTCGGCTTCATACTGCGTGATTTTGTCCTGGCAGGCTTTCACCGCTTTGTCAAGCGCCGCCGCGTCGGCAATATCGTCGATCAGGTTTTTCTGCGCCTCATCCAACGCCGCCTTGGCAGCGGTGCCGCGCTCCTTGATCTCCGTCAGCGTCTTGTCGGCGTTTTTCTGCGCCTCTTCCGCCTGCTTACGCCTCTCTTCCGCCGCATCCCAAAGTTTCCGGCTAACATTTTCGGAAGTTTCCGCCGCTTCCACCGTCGCCTTATCGACGCTGTCGGGCGCTTTCGGCGCGGGATGCGGGTGCTCCGTGCTGCCGCAGACCGGGCAGGGCTTGTCCTGCTCCAGCTCCTCGGCCAG
>JAZUKW010000110.1:0-8567 GCA_045643425.1 Acutalibacteraceae bacterium | reverse complement strand
GGTCGCCATGTGCAGTTTGCCTTTTTCCACGGTCAGTTTGCTGTCGCCGCCGCAGGCGGTGAACAGAGTCACGCAAAGAAGAAGCGCGACGGTAAGAGCAAGAATCTTTTTCATAACAAAACTCTCCTAAAACAAATCTTTTTTGACGAAGTCTTTTTCCTCGCCGTGTATGATTATAACACGAATTTCCCCTTTGTCAAGGTTTTTTGGAAATTTTTTCACAAATTTTGAATAATCTTTCCGATTTTGCCCATCTTTCGATCCGCTTTTGCATTTTTATTCAGTTTTTATTGGTGTTTTCGTGCATAATATAAGCGTCTCGCCGCTTATGCGACGAGACGCCCGTTCTTTTCGGTTTATTCCGCTTTTTCCATCATATCGCACACCAGCTGTGCCGTGCCGTCCACGCCGAGCACGGTCGCGTCGATGAGCAGATCGTAGGACGAACGGTCGCCCCACTTTCCATCGGAATAATAATTATAATAGGACGCGCGCTGCTTGTCGATCTTACGGATAAAATCACGCGCCTTCTGTTCGGGCATCCCGTGGCGGCGCGCCACCCGCGCGATCCGCGCTTTGTCCGGCGCGTAAATGAAGACGCGCAGCACGTCGTCCCGGTCGCGCAGCGCATAGTCGGCACAGCGACCGACGATCACGCACGGCCCCTCGTCCGCCACACGGCGCACCGTCTCAAAAACAGCTTTATACACGTCCTGCTCCACCGTATTATACGGCGCGGAGGTCATCGCGCTCACCGCATACGGATCCATCACGAGCGAATACAAGAGGCTCTTCGGCCGCTCGTCGATCGCCTCAAAGAGCGTCTCGCAAAGGCCGCTGTCCTGCGCGGCACGCTTGAGAAGCTCTTTATCATAAAATCTTGCGCCGAGTTTTTTCGCAATGGCGACGCCGATCTCCTTACCGCCGCTGCCGAATTGCCGTCCGATGGTCACGATCGTTTTTTTTGCCATACTGACCGCCTCCTTTTCTTTATACGCTTATTATACCGACTTTTCCCCGCTTTTGCAAGTCTTTTTTATCCGTTTTCAAACCGCCGCCGCAATTTTTGAAGCGCCTTTTTCTCAATGCGGGAAACGTACGACCGCGAAATACCGAAAAAGGTCGCCACCTCCCGCTGGGTCATCGGCTCGCACCCCATACCGTACCGCCGCATAAGGATTTCCCGCTCCCGCTCGTCCAGCTCCTCGCGGATGAACCGCGCCAATTTTTCTCCGTTGATCTTCAGCTCGATCTCCTCGGGCAAACAGCGCCCGTCCGCCAACACGTCCTGAAGCGTCAGCGGATTGCCCTCACGGTCGGTCTCGATCGGCTCGTTCATCGACACGTCCTGTGCCGTTTTCTTTATGGATCGAAAATACATAAGGATCTCGTTTTCGATACAGCGCGACGCATAGGTCGCGAGCCGCGTCCCCTTTTCGTAATCGAACGTCCCCACCGCTTTCATCAGCCCGATGGTGCCGATGGAGATCAGCTCCTCCTGCTCCACGGGCGTGCCGTAATATTTTTTCACGATGTGGGCGACAAGACGCAAATTATGCTCGACCAAACGGTTGCGCGCCGCCATATCCCCGTTTTCGTGAAACGCCAAAAGCGCCTGCCGCTCCTCCTCGGCGGAAAGCGGCTTCGGAAACGAACCGCTGTGGGTCACGTGCAGCGCCATAAACAGCACGTTAGACAAAGCCTGCAACAAAGATAACAACATATCCAATTCACCTCGACGCTCTATCCTATGCACAAAGCGCGTCCGCCTTGTTTGTCCTTCGCATAACTTGGAAAAAATCTCTGCGGAAAAAGGGCTTGACAACCGCAAAAAATGGTGTTACACTAACTCTGTAAAGCGTTGATGAGAACGCGACTTGTCAAGTATTTTTCGAAAGAGAGCGCCGTCACCGGCTGAAAGCGGCGCGAAAAATCGACCTGTCGCCACCGTCTCGGAGCGCGCGCCCGAAAAATGCAGTAAGGCGCGACGGTTGACCTCGTTACCGGTCGCTTGAGGGCGGATCTTCCGCCGAACAAGGGTGGAACCACGTGCGTAGCCGCGTCCCTTTTGGGACAGCGGTTTTTTTATTTTCTAAATTGTCAAAATAATCCGAAAAGGAGTCTGATTGTATGCTGACCATTACCCTCAAATCCGGCGACACCATGCAGGTCGAAAACGGTGCGGCTGTCGAAGCCGTCTGCCGCGATATTTCGATGGGCCTGTTCCGCGCCGCCTGCGCCGCCAAAGTCAACGGCAACGTCGTTGACCTGCGCACCCCGCTCACCGAGGACTGCACCCTCGAGATCCTCACCTTCGACGACGAGGACGGCAAACGCGCCTATCGCCACACCGCGAGCCATATTCTGGCCCAAGCGGTGCAGCGTCTTTATCCGAACACCAAATTCGCCATCGGCCCGTCGATCGACAACGGCTTCTACTATGACTTCGACAGCGAGACGAGCTTCACACCCGAGAGCCTCGAAAAGATCGAAGCCGAGATGAAAAAGATCATCAAAGAAGACCTGCCGATCGAAAAATTCGAGCTGCCGATCGAAGAAGCCCGCAAGCTCATGGCGGACCAGCCGTACAAGCTCGAGCTTATGGAAGAGCACGCCGCCTCCGGCGAAGCCATCAGCTTCTACCGCCAGGGCGATTTCACCGACCTTTGCGCCGGCCCGCACCTTATGAAAACCGGCGGCGTCAAAGCGTATAAGCTCACCTCCTGCACCGGTGCGTATTGGCGCGGCGACGAGAAAAACAAAATGCTTCAGCGCATCTACGGCACCGCGTTCCCGAAGAGCGCCGACCTGACCGAGTATCTCGAACAGCTCGAGGAAGCCAAAAAGCGCGACCACAACAAGCTCGGCCGCGAGCTCGAATATTTCACCACGGTGGACACGCTGGGTCAAGGCCTGCCCGTTCTGCTGCCCAAGGGCGCGCGCGTGGTACAGCTGTTACAGCGTTGGGTCGAAGACGTGGAGCAGAAAAACGGCTACCTGCTGACCAAAACCCCGCTGATGGCCAAACGCGAGTTCTTTAAGATCTCCGGCCACTGGGATCACTATCTCGACGGTATGTTCGTCATCGGCGACCCCTTTGATGAGGAAAAAGAGTGCTTCGCGATGCGTCCGATGACCTGCCCGTTCCAATATCAGGTCTTTTTGAACCGTCAGCGCTCCTACCGCGACCTGCCGATGCGCCTCGGCGAAACGTCCACCCTGTTCCGCAACGAGGACTCCGGCGAGATGCACGGCCTTATCCGCGTCCGCCAATTCACCATCTCCGAAGGTCACCTGGTGCTCCGCGCCGACCAATTGGAAGAGGAGTTCAAAGGCTGCCTGGAGCTGGCCAAATACTTCCTCGGCACCGTCGGTCTTTTGGATAAATGCACCTTCCGTTTCTCGCAATGGGATCCCGCGAACCCCAACAACAAATACGAGGGTACCGCCGAGCAGTGGGAAGAAGCGCAGCGCGTGATGGGCCAGATCCTCGATCACCTGGAGTTGCAGTATGAAATCGGCATCGACGAAGCCGCGTTCTACGGCCCGAAACTCGACATCCAATACAAGAACGTATACGGCAAAGAGGACACGCTCGTCACCATCCAAATCGATATGCTCCTCGCGCAGCGCTTCGGTATGTATTACATCGACGAGAACGGCGAAAAAGCGCTTCCGTATATCATTCACCGCACGTCCCTCGGCTGCTACGAGCGCACGCTCGCGTATTTGATCGAAGAATACGCCGGCGCGCTGCCCACGTGGATGGCGCCCGAGCAAGTGCGCTTCCTGCCCGTCACCGACCGCGCCGCCGACTATTGCGCCGACGCCGCCAAGAAGATGGAGGCGCAGGGCTTCCGCGTAGAAGTGGACTACCGCAGCGAAAAAATCGGCAAGAAGATCCGCGATGCACAGCTGGAAAAAGTGCCGTATATGGTGGTCGTCGGCGACCGCGATATGGAAAACGGCACCGTTTCTCCCCGCCACCGTGCGGACGGCGATCTCGGCGCGATGACGCTCGAGGCGCTGATGGAAAAGCTGCGTGTCGAAGTCGAAAACAAAGAACGCAAATAAATCTCACGTACCAAAAAGAGGACAACCGTCTCGGTTGCCCTCTTTTTTTGTTGAAAACGGTGCCGTCGTGTGCTATACTGAAGAAAACAAGCGAAAAGGAGATACGACTATGGGCTGGACATCCGAACAACAAGACGCCATCAACGACCGCAGCGGTTCGCTGCTGGTCTCCGCCGCCGCCGGCTCCGGCAAAACGGCGGTGCTGGTGGAACGCATCGTCACCCGCATCGCCAAAGACGAAAACCCGGTCAACGTGGACGAGCTTTTGGTAATGACCTTCACCCGCGCCGCCGCCGCCGAAATGAAGCTCCGGCTCCAAAAACGGCTGTCCGAGATCATCAAGAAATCTCCCTCTCCCCGCCTGATCCAACAGCAGATGCTGCTGCCCACCGCCGACGTGTCCAATATGGACAGCTTCTGCGCCAAGCTGGTGCGCGAAAACGCCGTCAAGCTGGGGATCCCGGTGGATTTCAAGGTCGCCGACGAGATGCAGGCCGATTTGCTGAAAGCCGAAGCGGTCGAAGCAACGCTCGAAGCCGCCTACGAAAAGGGAGACGAGGATTTTCTCGTTTTGTTCGATACGGTCAACAGAAAAGGCGACGCCGCGCTGTCCGACTGCATCCTGCGATTGTATGCGTTTTTGAACGTCCTGCCCGATCCGAACGAATTTGTGCGCGCCCAGCTCCAACTGTTCGATTCCGAGAGGCTGCTGACCTCTACTACGTTCGGCAACTATCTGCTGGAGGGCATCCGCAGCATTACCGCGGTCATGCAATCGACGCTGAAGCGCTTAACGGATATGGTCAATCCCGACGTTTCCGTTGATCCGGACAACCCGCCGCAATACGTCGCGTTCCGCAACCATTTGGATACTCTTCTCTCGAAGCTGAACGTGCAGGCGCCCTCTCTTGACGAGATCGCCGCCGCCATCAACATCGACAATATTCCCCGTTTCAGCCAAAAATTCTTCCGACCGGAATACAAAAACGCCCCCAAGAGCGTGGCGGACTCCTACAAAAAGCTGCTCGATAAGCTCTCCGACTATTCCGGGTTTTCCGAGACCGGTTTGCGGGAGGAGCTTCGTCATCTGAAGCCGCTCGTCAGCGCCCTGCTCACGCTGTACGAAAACTTTAACGAGACCTACAGCCGCTGCAAGCTGGACGCCGGTATGCTCGATTACGCCGATTTGGAGCGGTATACGCTGCGCCTCTTGGCCGAGCACGACGAAAAAGGCGTTCCGCTGAAGGACGAAAACGGCAACTATATCAAAACCGATTTCGCCAAAACGCTGTCCGCGTCCTATAAAGAAATCTACGTCGACGAATATCAGGACACCAACGACCTGCAAAACCTGATGTATCGCCTGCTGTCCCAGGATGAGAAAAATCTGTTCTTCGTGGGCGACGCCAAACAAAGCATTTACGGGTTCCGTCACACCTCCCCCAAATCCTTTATGAAGCGGCGCGATATGTACGAAACCCCCGACGTTGCCGGCCGCGCCATCTTCCTCAACCACAACTTCCGCAGCCGCAAAAGCGTGACCGAGGCGGTCAACTTTTTGTTCGATCTGCTGATGAAAAAGGATGCCGGCGGCATCAACTACAAAGGCCTCGAAGAACTCCACTACGGCGCCGCCGACTTTTACGCCGACGATCCCGACGGCGTATACAACACCGAGCTGCTGCTCATCGAAAACGAGGCGCTGTCGGACGACGACACGCCCAACGAAGATGCCAACACCACCGGCAACACGAAAAACGACGAGGAAAACGTCGAAGCGGAGCTCTCCAAAAACGAGATCGAGGCGCGGCTCATCGCCCAAAAGATCCGGCATTTGATGGAGTACGCCACCGTTTCCGTCAAGGATGACGTGCCGCGCAAACCGCGCTACAGCGACTTTTGCATTCTGCTGCGCGCGCCGAAGGGGCGCGGCGCCCACTACGCGCAAGAGCTCGCGGCCTGCGGCATTCCCGTCGTTTCCAAAAAAGCAGACGGAGACCTGTTCTCCGCCACCGAGGTGCGCTGGGTGCTGTCGCTTTTGCGGTTTATCGACAACCCGCTGCTCGACGTGCCGCTTTTGAGTGTGTTGATGTCCCCGCTTTACGGCTTTACGCCGGACGATATGGCCGCCGTCAAAGCGGGCGGCGAGCATCGGCGCTCGCTGTATACGAAGCTGCGAAAGATCGCCGAGGAGGATTCTCCGCTCGGCAACCGCTGCCGGCTCTTTTTGGAGCAGACCGACGAGTGGCGCGTGCTGGCCGCCACCGTTCCCGCCGACCGCCTTCTGTGGGACGTCTATGAAAAAACCGACGTGCTTTCGCTGTGCTCCATTCGCCAAAACGGTTCTCTGCGGGTACGCAACCTGGATCTGCTGCTCAACTACGCGCGCGATTTCGAACAAAACGGCTTCCGCGGTCTGTCCGCGTTCCTGCGCTATTTCAACCGCCTGCAGGAAAACGGCTCCAAGGTAGCTCTGGCCGCCTCCGCGGGCGAATCGGATGCCGTCATCATCGACAGTATCCACGGCTCAAAGGGGCTCGAGTTCCCCTTTGTGTTCGTTGCCAACTTAGATAAAAATTTCGATATTAAAGAGAAAAACGGAACGGTCATCGTCCACCCGGAAGCCGGCATCGGTATGAAATGGATGGACGACGAGCACCACGCCATGCACAACGCCGTCACCCGATGCGGCGTTGCCGACGCCATCGACCGCGATGCGCACGCGGAGGAGCTGCGGCTCTTGTACGTAGCCACCACCCGCGCGCGCGAAAAGCTGATGCTTGTCGGCTCGGTAAAATCCGTAAAAAATCTTGTCGAAAAATCCGCCCGTATGGTAGACGTTCCCTCCGAGCCGGACAGCCCCTTCGAGCTGTCCTCCGGCGGCATTATGCGCGCCGCCTCCTATCTCGAATGGATCGTAGCAGCGCTGCTCCACCACCCCGATGCCGACGCGCTCCGCAGCCGTCTGATCGGCGTCACTCCCGCTGTTGCCGCCGACGCGCCGCGCATCAACGTCGAGATCCGCTCTGCCGAAACGCTGCAGGGCGACTGCGCCGTAGAAGAGGCGGAAGCGCCCGCCGCGGACGAAGCACAGATCGAAGCGCTGAAGGAGCGTTTCGCCTTCGTCTATCCTCACAGCGCGCTGGCATCCATCCCCGGCAAGCTTGCCGCCTCCGCTGTGACCCACTCCGCGCGCGATCGAAAGTACGCGGCATCCTCCGTTCCCGCCTTTGCGCGGGACGGCAGCTTGACCGCCGCCGAAAAAGGCACCGCCACCCACGCGTATATGCAGTTTGCCGATTGGGAGGCGGCCGCAAAGGATGCCGCCGCCGAACGCGAACGGCTTGTTGAAGACGGCAAGCTCACCCGTGCCCAAGCCGACTCGGTGGATCTGTCCTGCGTTTGTGCGTTCTTCAGCCACCCCCTCTACTCCCGCATCCGGGCCGCGGACGATTCGTGGCGAGAGCTGCCGTTCACCTACGCGCTGTCGGTGGGCGACTACAAAAAGCTGGTCGGATTGGAAACGGCGTTCTCCGATGAGGATGCCGCCGAAACGCTGCCGGTGCAGGGTATCGCCGACTGCGTGTTTGAGGAAGCCGGCGAGCTGGTCATTCTGGACTACAAAACCGACCGCAGCAAAACGATGGAACAGCTGCGCGACTACTACGCGCCTCAACTGCGGCTGTATGCCAAAGCCCTCGCCGAAACGCTGGGCAAGCCGGTCAAATCCTGCCTGATTTACTCGTTCGCAAACAACGACGTCATCGAAACCGGCGTGGAAATCTGAACGACATGGAACGAAAAGAGAGAAAAGCGACACGGTTGCCGGATTATGATTACAATAGCGCCGGTGCCTATTTCGTCACGATTTGTACCAAAAACAGACGATGTATCTTGTCCAGGATTGTAGGGGCTGGCGTCCTCGACAGCCCCAAAGTTGTTTTGACGGAATATGGGAATGTCGCAGAAAAACAGATACAAGTGATGAACGCGTTATATGAGAATTTGAGCGTGGATAAATACGTGATTATGCCGAACCACGTTCATTTGCTTATTCGTATATTGTGCGTAGCGGATGAGAAGGGGTCGTCGGGGACGCCGACCCCTACATACAACTCGCACATTTCTCGCTTCGTTTCCACTTTTAAGCGATACTGTAATAAACAGTGCCGCGAAAAAATATGGCAGCGCGGATTTTACGACCACATTGTCCGACGCAATGAAGATTATGACGCAATTTGGCAATATGTTGATGAAAATCCGATAAAATGGACACTCGACAAGTTTTATAATGCTCGATAGTCACAAAAACAACTTGATTTTCGTCCGATTCCCCGACAAGGCTTTTAACTTTACGCATCTGCGATTCCGCAACAAAACCGCTGATATTCCACGGTTTTTCGGCGCTTTCGTTTTCCGGCATTCGGTAATTCCTCTGTAAAGCTTAAACCCTTTCACCCCGAAAACAGAAAAATTGCAAAAAGAAATCCCCC
>JAZUKW010000109.1:0-2451 GCA_045643425.1 Acutalibacteraceae bacterium | reverse complement strand
GGATAATGCCGTGGGTGCAACCCGGGCAGTAGTGCAAGGGCGCTTCGGTCAGCGCCTGCGGTTTTTCAAAAACAGTCATTATTCGGCACCTCCGATTTCCACAGCTTTGTTAATGGAATCCAACACGTTTTTGGTGGTCGGGATCATACCGCCCACGCGGTTGCACAGCAGCACCGGCTTTTTGCAGCGGGTGGCGAGCTCCACGTCCTCCACCATTTGACCCATGGACAGCTCGACCGAGATAAACGCCTTCACTTTGTCGGCGGCGGCTTTCAGCACCGCTTTCGGGAACGGCCACAGGGTGATCGGGCGGATCATACCGACCTTGATGCCCTGTTTGCGGGCCTCGTCGATCGCGTTTTTGGACACGCGCGCGGCAACGCCGAACGCCACGACGCAATACTCCGCGTCGTCCATGAGATACTCCTCATACATCGCTTCGTCGCGCTCGATCTGCGCATAACGCTCAAAGCGCTCGAAGTTGAGGCGCTCGAGGGTTTCGGGATCCATAAGCAGCGAGTTGACGATGTTCGGCTTGCGCTCGCATTTCGTGCCGGTCAGCGCCCACGGTTTCTCGTAGGTGTTGACAACGCCCTGATCGAGCGACACCGGCTCCATCATCTGACCCATCGTGCCGTCGGCGAGAAGCATCGAGGTCATACGATACTTGTCGGCGAGGTCGAAGCCTTTGAAGGTCAGGTTGACCATCTCCTGCACCGAGTTCGGGGCGAGGACGATCATGTGGAAGTCGCCGTGGCCCGCGCCGCGGGTCGCGTGGAAGTAGTCGGACTGCGACGGCTGGATGCCGCCGAGACCCGGGCCGCCGCGCTGCACGTTGACAACGAGCGCCGGCAGGTCGCAGCCCGCGAGGTACGAAAGACCCTCGCTCTTCAGCGAGATTCCGGGGGAAGAACTACTCGTCATCACGCGTTTGCCCGTCGAGGAAACGCCGATGACCATGTTGATGGCGGCGATTTCGCTTTCCGCTTGCAGAAACACGCCGTCCACCTTGGGCATCCGTTTGGACATATACGCCGCGACCTCCGTCTGCGGCGTGATCGGGTAACCGAAATAGTGACGGCAGCCCGCCATGATCGCGGCTTCCGCCAGGGCTTCGTTACCCTTCATAAGAACCTTATCGGCCATTGTTTAAACCTCCTTACTTTTCAACCGTAATCACGCAATCGGGGCACATGGTCGCGCAGAACGCGCAGCCGATGCACTCGTCGGGGTTGACGCAATCCGCCGGGTGATAGCCCTTGCCGTTGATCACGTCTTCTGCCAGCGCCACAATGTGTTTCGGGCAAGCGCCGACGCACAGCCCGCAGCCCTTGCAGCGCTCTTTGTCAAATGTGACTTTTGCCATAGGAAAATTCCTCCTTATTCCATAGCGTCAGACGTTTCGCGCCCACGCTTGTTTTACGTAGAGAGACAGCGGAAACAGATCCGCCACCTTGCCGGAAAGCTCCGGCAGCAGCTCCGCTTTCACGGTGGTCATCACGATGGGAAGCCCCGTTTTTGCGGCGATGTCTTCGGCGTACGCCACCGAGGACAGCACGTCCTCGGCGGTCGTTTCGTCGCCCAAGTTCGAGTTGTTGACGATGCCGGTGAACCTGATTTTGCCGGCATCCTCGATCTCGCGCATCACTTCCACCGCATCCGCGCCCGTGCGGGTGAGCGGACGGTATTTGTTGATGACGAGAAGCATCTCGTAGTTGTTTTCGCTCACGATCGACTCGGCATACCGCCCGAGCGCGAGAGCGCCGCGGTCGTCGCCGCCCACGTCCACCACCGCCGTCAGGTCGGGGTTGTCCAAAATCGCATACGTTTCCGCCGGCAGGGCGGGCACGTCCACGTTGGAGTTGGCGTAGGGCGATACGATCAGCCGCACGCCCGCTTCCTCAAGCCACTTTTCCGCGTCTTTCGTGCGAAAATAGGGGTTGACGATGTCGAGGTCGGCGATCGCCACCTGCGCACGGCTTTGTTTGAGCGCGAGCGCGGTGTCCACGGCGATGTTCGTTTTGCCGGAGCCGTAGTGTCCGGCGAACAGCGTCACCCGTTTGGGCGCGCGCCCGCCGAACAGCGGATAGTCCTTTAACAACGTACTCAAATGACCTTCACCCAATCGAACGGATCTTCCACGGTGCCGCCCTGGATGCCGGTGATGGCGTCGTAGAGCTTCTGGCTGATCGGGCCGATGTCGCCGCCGTTGATGGTCATAACGTCGTCTTTATAGCGCAGCTTGCCGACCGGGGAGATGCCCGCCGCCGTACCGGAACCGAAGCACTCTTCGAGCTTGCCGGTCTTTTGGGCTTCGATCAGCTCGTCCACCGAGACGAGGCGCTCTTCCACGTTCATCCCCCAGCTCTAGCACAGCTCGATAACCGAGTTGCGGGTGATACCCGGGAGGATGGACCCGTTGAGTTTCGGGGTGACGATTTTGCCGTCGAT
>JAZUKW010000108.1:0-6848 GCA_045643425.1 Acutalibacteraceae bacterium | reverse complement strand
ACCGTTCAGGATAACGCGGAGTTTCTTCTCACGCACTTTGTTCGCGTTGAGGGCGATTTTAATAGCGCCCTCGGCGGCGGCAAAGGACTCGTGACCGGCGAGGAAGCAGAAGCACTCGGTCTCCTCGCTCAAAAGCATTTTGCCGAGGTTGCCGTGGCCGAGACCGACCTTGCGGTTTTCGGCAACAGAGCCGGGGATGCAGAAGCTCTGCAAACCGATACCGATCGCGGCAGCGGCGTCAGCAGCTTTGGTGCAGCCTTTTTTGATGGCGATGGCGGCGCCGACGGTGTACGCCCAAATCGCGTTCTCGAAGCAGATCGGCTGGGTCGAGCGGACGATTTGGTCGATGTCGATGCCTTTCGCCAGGGTGATTTCCTTGCACTCGTCAATGGAGGAAATCCCGAATTCTTTCAGCGCCGCGAGGATTTTCGCCTCGCGTCTCTCGTAACCTTCAAACTGTGCCATTTCGATATTCCTCCTTCAATTAGTCTTTACGCGGATCGATGTATTTGACGGCTTCGTCAAAACGGCCGTAGGTGCCCTTCGCCTTGTCGTAGGCTTCGTTCGGCTCCATGCCCTTTTTGATGAAGTCGGTCATCTTGCCGAGAGAAACGAACTCATAGCCGATGACCTCGTCGTTTTCGTCGAGCGCCATACGGGTGCAATAGCCCTCGGTCATTTCGAGGTAGCGCACGCCTTTGGCTTTGGTGCCGTACATGGTACCGACCATGGAACGGGCGCCTTTGCCGAGGTCTTCCATACCGGCACCGATGACGAGACCGTCCTCGGAGAACGCGGATTGGGTACGACCGTAAACGATTTGCAAAAACAGCTCGCGGGCGGCGGTGTTGATGGCGTCGCACACGAGGTCGGTGTTGAGCATCTCGAGCAGGGTTTTGCCCGGCAGGATCTCCGCCGCCATAGCCGCCGAGTGGGTCATACCCGAGCAGCCGATCGTCTCAACGAGGGCTTCCTCGATGATACCGTTTTTGACGTTCAGCGAGAGCTTGCAGGCGCCCTGCTGAGGCGCACACCAACCCACACCGTGGGTGTAGCCGGAAATATCGGTGATTTGTTTGGACGCGATCCATTTGCCTTCTTCCGGAATGGGGGCGGGATCGTGGTGCGGGCCTTTTTGGACAACGCACATATTTTCCACTTCGCGGGAATAGTTCATAACAAGAAACTCCTTTCGGTTATTTAGTTTCAAACCATTTTTCATTATAACGGATAATTTCGTCCGTTGCAAGTGCGAAAACCGTTTTTTTCGTATTTTTTGTTCTTTTTTGCGAAACGGTTGCCAAGACGGGCGAAAAGTGGTATACTTTTCTTATATATGACCGAAAAAGGAGACCGATTTTATGAAGCTTTTGGTGTTGGACGGAAACAGCATCGTCAACCGCGCGTTTTACGGTGTGCGCCTGCTTTCCGCCAAAGACGGCACGTTCACAAACGCCGTCTTCGGGTTTATGAGCATTCTCTCCAAGCTGCAAGAACAAGTCTCCCCCGACGGCATCGTGGCGGCGTTCGACCTAAAAGAGCCCACCTTTCGCCACAAGCTGTACGCCGGCTATAAAGCCGGGCGCAAGCCGATGCCGGACGAGCTGGCGGCGCAGCTGCCGCTTGTGAAAGAGATTTTAACGCTTCTCGGCTGTACGGTGCTCGAGCAGCCGGGCTTTGAGGCGGACGATATTTTAGGCACGCTTGCCGCCGCCTGCGAAGCGCAGGGGCACGAGTGCTTTATCGCCACCGGCGACCGCGACAGCTTACAGCTCGTCTCCGACAAGGTGACGGTGCTTTTAGCCTCCACCAAAATGGGACAAGCCGAAACGGTGGTGTACGATCCCGCCGCCATTTTTGAAAAATACGGGCTGACGCCCGATCAGCTCATCGACTTAAAGGCGCTGATGGGCGACCAGAGCGACAAGATCCCCGGCGTTGCCGGTGTCGGCGAAAAAACCGCCGTGTCGCTTTTGCAGCAGTTCGGCACGCTCGACGCGCTGTATGAACAGTTGGACGGCTCCGACGTGCGCGACACTCTCAAAACGAAGCTGAAAAATGACTACGACAACGCGCTTCTCTCCCGCACGCTCGGCACGATCTGCAAAACGGTGCCGCTTGCGACGACCACCGTTTCCGATTACGGACAGCAGCCGATGAAGCGAGATGAGCTCGCCCGCCTGCTCGCGCGGCTGGAGCTGTTTAAATTTATCAAGCACCTCAAATTAGACGAAGCCGCTCCCGCGCCCGAAGTGACCGCCGCGCCCGCTCCCGCCGTGAACATCAGCGGCGACGAGCGACTTTCCGACGTGATTTCCCTCGCTAAAGCGGGCAAAACGCTCGACGTGGTGATCGAAAACGGCGAATTGCTCGTCTGCCTGCCGAACGAGGTTGTAAGGGTTTCGAACTTTACAGATTTGCTCCCCGCTTTGCCGCTCGCCTCTGTGCGGACAAACGACAGTAAAGCCTTGTACCGCCTGCTTTTAGACAACGGTGTAAAGGAAGAGGACTTAACGCTTGTTTCGATGGATACGCGGCTTTGCGGGTATCTTTTAAACCCGCTTTCCTCCGATTACGGCGTGCTTCGGCTTGCGCAGGAATACGAATTGCCGCTGTCGGACGCCGCCGAGGAATCAGTACGCGCCGCAGCGACGTTTTCGGGTGTTGCGGACGCACTTCCCGCGCTTGTGGCCGACAACGGGCAGGACTATTTGCTCCGCGAGGTGGAGCTTCCGCTCGCGCTCGTGCTCGCCAAAATGGAACACCGCGGCTTTGCGGTGGACGGCGAGGGGATCGCCGCGTTCGGCGAGACGCTGGACGACAAGATCGAAGCCTATCGCAAGTCCGTCTGCGACACGGTAGGGTATGAATTTAACCTAAACTCCCCGAAGCAGCTCGGCAAAGCCTTTTTCGAGGATCTCGGAATGCCGCACGGCAAAAAGACCAAATCCGGCTACTCCACCAACGCGGACGTGCTGGAAAAGCTGCGCCCGCTGTATCCCGTTGTGGACGATTTACTCAACTACCGTTCGCTCGCGAAGCTCAAATCCACCTACTGCGACGGACTTTTAAAGGTCATCGCCCCCGACGGGCGGGTGCATACGTCTTTCAACCAAACCGAAACGCGCACCGGGCGCATCTCGTCGCTTGAGCCGAATCTGCAAAACATCCCCGTGCGCTCGGAACTTGGCCGCGAGCTGCGCCGCTTCTTCAAAGCCGCCGACGGCTGCGTGCTGTGCGACGCGGACTATTCCCAAATCGAACTGCGCGTTTTGGCGGCGATGGCGAACGAGCCGACGATGACCGCGGCGTTCGTCTCCGGCGCGGATATTCACCGCACCACCGCCGCGCAGGTGTTCGGTGTGCCCGAAAGCGAGGTCACTCCCCTTTGGCGCACCCGCGCGAAAGCGGTCAACTTCGGCATCGTCTACGGCATCAGCGCTCACTCGCTCGCCGAGGATCTCTCGATCGGCTACGGCGAGGCGAAGAAATATATCGACGCGTATTTTGACAAATACAGCGCGATCACCGCGTTTATGGACGCGCTTGTGGAAAGCGCGAAAGCGAAAGGCTACGGCGAAACGTTGTTCGGTCGCCGGCGTCCCCTGCCCGAGCTTGCCTCGTCCAACCACATGCTGCGCGCGTTCGGCGAGCGCGCCGCCCGCAATATGCCGATCCAAGGCACGGCGGCGGATATTATCAAAATCGCGATGATCCGCGTGGAAAACCGCCTGAAAGCCGAAGGGCTTTCGGCAAAACTCATTTTGCAGGTACACGACGAGCTCATCGTCGAAGCCCCGAAAGCCGAAGCCGAGCGCGTTGCCGCGTTGCTCGCCGAAGAAATGGAAAAGGCGGTGTCGCTGTCTGTTCCGATGGCGGTGGACGCCCACGTCGGCGACACGTGGTTTGACGCCAAGGGCTGATTTGTAAGACGAAACGAGGTGGCGATATGCCGTTTTTACCCGTAACCAAAAAAGAGATGCAAGACCGCGGCTGGGACGCGGCGGACATCGTCTATATCACCGGCGACGCCTACGTCGATCATCCGAGCTTCGGTGTGTCGATCATCTCGCGCGTGCTGGAGCACGCGGGCTATAAGGTGGCCGTTTTGCCGCAGCCGCAAGGCGTGGCGGACGTCAAGCGCTTCGGCCGCCCGAAGCTCGGCTTTTTCGTCACCGGCGGCAACATCGACTCGATGGTCGCCCACTACACCGCCGCCAAGCGCAAGCGCTCGGAGGACGCCTATTCTCCCGGCGGCAAAGCGGGGCTCAGGCCCGACCGCGCGGTGCTCACCTACTGCAAATGGGTGCGCGCGGCGTATGGGGACGTTCCTCTCGCGATCGGCGGGCTCGAAGCGTCTTTGCGCCGCTTTTCCCACTACGATTATTGGGACGATGCGGTGAGGCCCTCGCTGCTCATCGACAGCGGCGCGGACATTCTTATGTTCGGTATGGGTGAAAAGCACGCCGTAGAAATTGCCGACCGATGGGCGGCAGGTGAATCTCCCAAAACGATGACCGATATTTTAGGGACGTGCGTGGCGATTCCCGTAAAAGAGTACGTGCCGCGCCCGTGCGTGGAATGTGCGCCGTATGAGACGGTCAAAACCGACAAAAAGCAGTACGCCATCTCCTGCCGCAAGCAATTAGACGAGCAGGATGCGGTGCGCGGTAAAGCGGTCATCCAGCGGCACGGCGACAAGATCGTGCTGCAAAACCCGCCGATGCCGCCGCTTTCGCAGGAAGAAATGGACGCGGTGTACGCGCTTCCCTATATGCGCGACTATCACCCGATGTACGAAGCGCAGGGCGGCGTTCCCGCGATCAAAGAAGTTAAATTCTCGCTCACCCACAACCGCGGGTGCTTCGGCGCGTGCAACTTCTGTTCGATCGCCTACCACCAAGGCCGCGCGATCTCAACGCGGAGCGAGGAATCGCTGGTGGCCGAGGCGAAAAAGCTCACCGAGCTGCCGGATTTCAAGGGCTACATCCACGACGTCGGCGGGCCGACCGCGAACTTCCGTCACCCCTCCTGCGAAAAGCAGAAAACGGCGGGGCTGTGCAAGGGCAAAAAGTGTTTGGCGCCGACCGTCTGCCCCGCGCACAAAGCCGATCACGAGGAATATTTACATCTTTTGCGCCGCCTGCGAGCGCTGCCGAAAATCAAAAAAGTGTTCATCCGCTCGGGCATCCGCTTCGACTACCTCATCGCCGACCCCGATGAGAGCTTTTTTAAAGAGCTTGTCGAGCATCACGTCAGCGGTCAGCTGAAGGTCGCGCCGGAGCATTGTTCGGCGGCGGTGCTCGCCAAAATGGGCAAGCCGGAAATCGGCTCCTACCGCCGCTTCCAAAAGCGGTTTTACGAGCTGACCAAATCGGTCGGCAAGGAGCAATACCTCGTGCCGTATCTGATGTCCTCCCACCCGGGAAGCACGATAAAGGATGCGATCGAGCTGTCGCTGTTCCTCAAAAAAGAGGGGCTGCGCCCCGAGCAGGTGCAGGACTTTTACCCGACGCCCGGCACGATCTCGACCTGTATGTTCTACACGGGGCTTGACCCGTATACGCTCGAACCGGTCTACGTTCCGCGCACGCCGCAGGAGAAAGCGGAGCAGCGCGCGCTGCTCCAATATTTCCTGCCGCAAAATCGGCAAATCGTGCTGTCCGCCCTCAAAAAAGCCGGGCGCACCGACTTGATCGGTAACGGGCCGAACTGCCTTGTAAAACCCGACCCGAAGCCGCCGCAAGCCGGAAAACGACCGCAAAAGCCCGCGGCCGCCAAGAAAAAATCGCCGCAAAAACGGCGTAAATGATTAAACCGCAAAATCCCGCCCATACTGTCGTTACCCGAAAGGGAAATTTTGACAGTCAGGCGGGATTTTTTATGCTTAAAAACCGATGGGTGCGCGCCGTGTGCGGCGGGCTTTGTCTGTGTCTGTGTCTCTCGATCTGCGGCTTTGCCGGCGAGGTAGACGATTTGCGCGGGCGGGTGCTGCGATTGCATATCCTCGCAAACTCCGACAGCGAAGCCGACCAAAGCGTAAAGCTCAAAGTCCGCGACGCGGTCGTAAAGGAGTGCGCGGGGCTGCTCGACGATGCAAAAAACGCCGACGATGCTGCCGCGATCGCAAAAGCGCGGCTCAACGAGGTCTGCGCCGTGGCCGAGCGGGTGCTGCGCGAGCAGGGCGCGGAGTACGGCGCTGTCGGCGAAATAACGACGGCGTATTTCCCCACCCGCGTCTACGACAACGTGACGCTGCCCGCCGGGCGGTATCCCGCGGTGTGGCTGCTGCTCGGCGAGGGCAAGGGGCATAATTGGTGGTGCGTGCTGTTTCCGCCGCTGTGCGTGGCGGCGGCAACCGACAAAAAGACCACCGCCGACGTGCTGACCCCCGACGAGGACGCTCTCGTCACCGACGGCGAGCGGTATCGCGTCAAGTTCAAGCTCGTCGAGTGGTGGGAAGCACTTTTTGAAAAGCAAAAAGCCGACCCGTAACAGGTCGGCTTTTTAAAGCCAAAATCCGGCGATCAGCGCCGCAGCGGAAGCCGCGCACCAAATCGCGCCGCGATTTTTCCATCGGTGTCGCCTCCTTTTTTTCGTAAAATCACAACCTCTATATGATACCCCGCCCGCCGCCAAAATGCAAGTGTTTCGCGCTTTTGCGGTAAATATTTCACACCCAACCACCGGTGAGCGTATGGCCCCCTTGTGTAAAGGGGGCTCCCGCGAAGCGGGTAGGGGATTGTTTCGTAAATTCCGCTGACAATCCCTCCGTCACGGCTTCGCCGTGCCACCTCCCTTTACACAAGGGAGGCTTTTATGCCGCCGTGGGGTTTAAAAACATCCCA
>JAZUKW010000107.1:0-11588 GCA_045643425.1 Acutalibacteraceae bacterium | reverse complement strand
CCTGTGCGATTTTTGTTGGCTTTTTTCGGAAAATGTGGTATACTGAACGCAAGCGAACGAAAAGGAGGCGGGAAAATGCGGGTGACGGTTTTGGCGGAGGATACCGCCGGGTGCGACGGCGTTACGGCGGAGCACGGGCTGTCGCTGCTCGTGAACGCGAGCGGGCGAACGGTGCTGTGTGACGCGGGGCAATCGGATGCCACGTGGCACAACGCCGCGACGTTAGGCGCGCCGCTCGACGACGTGTGTGCGGCGGTGTTATCTCACGGCCACTATGATCACAGCGGCGGGTTTGCCGCGTTTTTGACCGCGCATCCCGACGTGCCGCTGTATATGCGCCGCGGCGCCGACGGCGACTTTTTCCACGGCGAGCGGTATATCGGTATCGACAAGGCGCTGGCGACGCTGCCGCAGACAAAGCAAATCGACGATGCGGGTATCACGCGCGTGGACGACGTGCTGTCGCTGTTCGGCGGATTCGGGGCGACCTTCCCCCGCCCGGAGGGGAATACGGTGCTGACCGTTCGGGACGAGGCCGGCGCGCGGCCGGACACGTTTTCGCACGAGCAGGCGGCGGTGATCACCGAGGGGGACAAACGGGTGCTGATCTCCGGCTGTGCCCACAGCGGGATCCTCAGCGTTTTGGAGCGGTTTTCCGCGCTGTACGGCGGGATGCCGACTGCGGTGTTCAGCGGGTTTCACACGGCGAAGCCCACGCCGTATACGGCGGACGAAACCGCCGCCGTGCGGGCGCTCGGGCGGGCGCTCGCGGCAACCGGCGTAACGTTTTATACCGGACATTGCACCGGCACGGAGGCGTTTGCGCTCCTTAAAGAAGAAATGGGCGCGCAGCTGCATTCCCTGACCTGCGGCAAGACAATTTATCTATAAAAAGACAAAAACCCGCTTTTTTCGCTTTACACGAGAGCGGGTTTTGTGGTATACTGTTTAGGATAGGATCATTATGACGAAACGGGGTGACGGTATGACGGAGGAAAAACGGGAAAAACAACCTACCGATTTGCTGGTAGGGCGCAACGCGGTGAGCGAGGCGCTGAAGTCCGGACGTCCCATTGACCATATCGAGGTGGCGCGCGGCGAACGTACCGGCAGTATCGTGGCTCTTCTTGCCAAGGCGAAGGAGCGGGGCATCCCCGTCAAAGAGGTGGACAGCCGCAAGCTGGACTTTTCCGCCGGCCCGCATCATCAGGGTGTGGTGGCGGTCGCGGCGTGCAAGGCGTTTTCGACGCTGGACGAAGCGCTGGCACTTGCCGAAAGCCGCGGAGAACCGCCGTTCCTCGTGATTTGCGACGAGCTGGAGGATCCCCACAATTTGGGCGCCGTGATCCGTACTGCCGAATGCGCGGGCGCGCACGGTGTCATTATTCCGAAGCGTCACGGCGTCGGGCTGACCGGCACGGTGTATAAGGCGTCCGCCGGTGCGGTGGAGTATATGCCGGTCGTGCGCGTGACCAATATCGCGGATACCGTGAACGAGTTAAAAAACCGAAACATTTGGGTGTTCGGGTTGGATATGGACGGTCAGCCGTGGGACAAGACCGACCTTTCGGGGGCGGTGGCGTTGGTCATCGGCTCGGAGGGACACGGCATTTCCCGCCTTGTCCGTCAGCGGTGCGACGGCATCGTTTCCCTGCCGATGGCGGGGAAGATCAACTCGCTGAACGCCTCGGTTGCCGGCGGCATTTTGATGTATGAGGTCGTGCGTCGCCGCCAAAACGGAAAATAAGTGTAAGCGGAGGGAAGTTCTATGGATAAAAAATATAATACCGACGAACTGCTCGCCGAAATTTTGCCGAACGCCGTTCTGCCGCCGAACAAGACGGAGCCGGAAACGAGCGTGCCGGAGGAGGACGACGGCGATATGAAAATCGTCGGCGAGCCGGCGGCGGAGCTGCCGCCGGAGGAAGAGGAGGACGTAAAAGTCTTCGTTTCCCGCAAGGAGGAGAGAACCAAGCCCGTGGAGTCGGTGGGCGTTCCGCCGGACGAGGTGCTCGAGGACGAGCGGGAGGCGGACGGAGATCAGCTGTTGTTCGCCGAGTGGGAGGAGGTTGCCCGCCGCGAGGAGGAGGAACGGCTGAAGCGCGAAAAAAGCGAGGAAGAAATGGAAGCCGCTTTGGCGAAACGCCGCGGCGAAAAAATTCGTATGTTCGACGAGGAACGCCGCCAACAGCTGGAGGAACCCGCTCCCGCGAGCGAGGGTGAGGCGCCCTCCGCTTCCGAGGAGGAGTATTTAGAGGATTACAACTCTTATGAGGAGACGGCGACGGTGGCCGCGGAGCTGCGGTACCGTCGGTCGCGTCACCGTGCGAACGCCGTCGTTACGGCGGTGATCGAGGCGGCGCTGCTGTTGAATACGCTGTGTTTTTGTATCGGCGTGTTTGAGGAGCCGCTCGTGTATATCATCGATTCCACGCTGATGCTGGTGGCGATGATGGTCGTCAACCGCGGGTTGCTCGCGGACGGCATCGAGGACGTGCGCAACCGCCGAATGACCGGTGATTTCACCGTGTTTTTGGGGTGCGCCGTTGCGATCGTTCACACGCTTTTGCAGCTCTTTCACATCGATTCCGCGCTGCGGTACGGACTGCTGCCGGCGCTGGCCGGTATGGGGCTGTGCGCCGCCTGCCTCGGAAAACAGCTGCATTTGCGGCGGCTGTGTATGAATTTTGCGCTTATCTCGAAGGGCCAAGACGTGTTTGTCGCCCACCGTGTGGAGGATGAGTCCGCCGCGCGGGATCTCGGTCGGCGCTCCGTTGTGGTCGGTACGCCGGACGTGGTGTATTTTACGCCGGTGGAGTTTCTTCACCGCTTTTTGGATCGCTCGTATACCCGTCACGCGGAAGCGTCGTTCTTGCGGGTGTACGTGCCGGTGGCGGCCGCGGTATGCGCGGCGCTGGCGGTGACGTACGGGATCGTTGCCGGTCAACCCTGGCACGCGCTGTATCTGTTTGCCGTCAGCTTCTGTGTGGCGCTGCCGGTGACGTTGCCGCTGTCGTATTCGGCGGCGTTTTGGCGGGCGGATCGGTATGCGCTGCGTTACGGCGGCACGGTGATCGGTGCGGATGAGGTAGAAGCCTTCGGCGGCACGGATGCCTTGTGCCTTGAGGCCTCTGACCTGTATCCCGGAGAGACCGTGCTGGTTGCCGGCTTCAAGACCTTCGGCAACGCCCGTATCGACGAGGTGCTGTCCAATGCGGCGGCGCTGGTGATCGCCGCCGGGGTGCCGCTTGCCGGCCCGTTTTTGCGCTTGATTCAAAACAAAACCGAGATTTTGGAGGAAGTGGACACCCTCATTTACGAGCAGGAGATGGGACTCTCCGGCTGGGTGGGCGGCCGCCGCGTGTTCCTCGGCAACGGACAGCTGATGTTCAACCACGGTATCGGGAAGCCCTCCCGCGATTTTGAGGAGCGGTATACCAAAGGCGGCAAGAAGATCGTCTACCTGGCGGTGTCCGGCGAGCTGACGGCGATGTTCCTCGTGTCCTATTCGTCCACCGCGGCGCACCGTCGGGTGCTGCGCGCGCTCAACCGCAACGGCGTAAAGCTGTTGGTGCGGTCTGCCGACTCGAACATCACCCGCGACTCGCTGTGTGAGGATTTTGATTTGTCTCCCCGTAACGTGGAGGTGCTGGATGCCAACGGTCGCCGGGCGCTGGGCGAGCTGACGAAGGATGCCCCGCAGCAGGACGATCGGGAAGCGCCCGCTTTGGTATGCGACGGCTCCGGTATCGGCAAGGCGGCGTCGGTCATTGCCTGCCGCCGGTTGCACGGTGCGTTGCCGCTGACCGCGTTCGCTACGCTGGGAATGGGCATTATGGGCATTCTTCTGTGCGGCTTGCTGGCGTTTTCCACCCAAACGATGCCCTCTACGCTGGTAACGGTGCTGTACGTGCTGCTTACCGCGGCGGTGGGCGCGCTTGTCCCGAAGGTGCGGCGATTATAACCGAAAAAAGTCAAAACAGCGAAAGCGATCGGCTTTCGCTGTTTTTTTGCGTTTTTTTAAGAAAAAACAGTTGAAAAATTCATTCGGATGATGTATACTGTTAAAAGCACCACAATTTTTCAACATTTCTTGAAATTTTTGGTACTTTTGCCCATAAACGGGCGAAAACGAAAGGAGAAAACCCCATTATGAAAACCTATGCTGCAAAAGACATCCGTAACATCGTCTTGGTCGGCCACGCCGGCGCGGGTAAAACCTCCCTCGCCGAAGCCGCGTATTATTTGACCGGTCAGTCCGACCGCCTCGGCAAGGTGGCGGACGGTACCACCGTTTGCGACTTTGATCCGGAGGAAATCAAGCGCAAAGCCTCCGTTTCCACCGCCGTGCTTCCCATGGAGTGGTCGGATATTAAAGTGAACCTGCTCGACACCCCCGGTCTGTTCGACTTTGCCGGCGGTATGAGCGAGGGCATCCGCGCCGCGGGCTGCGCGCTCATCGTCGTCTCCGGCAAGAGCGGCCTTGAGGTCGGCGCCGAAAAAGCGTTCCGTGCCGCGACCAAGAAAGGCATTGCCAAGCTGTTCTTCGTTAACAAGATGGATGAGGAGCACGCCGACTTCTATAAAGTGTATCAGCAGCTGCTCGACACCTACGGCAAGATGATCTGCCCGATGGTGCTGCCGCACGTGGTCAACGGCAAGGTCGAGTGCTTTGTCGATTTGATCGATGAAAAGGCCTACGTCTACAAAGACGGTATCCCGCTGGAATGCCCGATGCCCGAAATGGAGCGCGCGGACGAGTTCCGCACAAAGATCCGCGAGGCGGTCGCCGAGACGAGCGAAGAGCTGATGGAAAAATATTTCAACGACGAGCCGTTCTCTCACGAGGAACTCGTGGAAGCGCTTTCGGGCGGTGTGCGCCGCGGCGAGATCGCGCCGGTGTTCTGCGGCTCGGCCACCACGATGGCGGGCCTTACCACGCTGTTCGACGGTATGCGCGATCTGGCGCCGTGGGCCGAGACGGTCGCGGGTGAGGTCGGCAAGGACGGCGCGGGCAACGACGTGAAGCTGACGGTCGATCCCGAAGGCCCGACGGTCGCGATCGTGTTTAAAACCATCGCCGACCCGTTTGTCGGCAAATTGCTGTATTTCAAAGTTATCAGCGGTAAAGTGTGTGCCGATTCCACGCTTGTGAATATGCGCACCGGCGCGAATGAGAAAATCGGCAAGGTGTACTTCATCCGCGGCAAGAAGCAGGAAGAAACCGCGTTCATCACCGCCGGCGACATCGGCGGCGTGGCGAAGCTCGCGACCACCCGCACGGGCGATACGCTGTGCGGCGTCGGAACGCAGGTGACCTTAAACCGCGTTCCGTTCGAGAGCCCCTGCCTGTCGGTGGCGGTCTCGGCGAAGAAAAAGGGCGAGGAGGAGAAAATCGCCTCCGGCCTCGACCGTCTTATGGAAGAAGACCCGACCATCCACTTTGAGGTCAACAAAGAGACGAAAGAGTCCGTTCTCTCCGGTCTCGGCGAACAGCACCTCGACGTGGTGGCGTCGAAGCTCAAGAGCAAATTCGGCGTGGAGGTGGATTTTGCCACTCCGCGCGTTGCCTATCGTGAAACCATCCGCAAGAAAGTGAAAGTCCAGGGTCGCCACAAGAAACAGTCCGGCGGTCACGGTCAGTTCGGTGACGTGTGGGTGGAGTTCGAGCCGTGGGATTGCGACGGCCTCATTTTTGAGGAGACCGTGTTCGGCGGTTCTGTTCCGAAGAACTTCTTCCCGGCGGTCGAAAAGGGACTTATGGACAGCGCCCAAAAAGGCGTGCTTGCCGGCTTCCCGGTCGTGGGCGTGAAAGCCACGCTGGTGGACGGCTCGTATCACCCGGTCGATTCCTCCGAGATGGCGTTTAAAACCGCCGCGTCGATCGCGTATAAAGAGGGTATGGCGCAGGCGAGCCCCGCGATCCTCGAGCCGATCGGTGTGCTGCGTGCGTACGTGCCGGGCGATAACACCGGTGACGTGATGGGTGACGCGACCAAGCGCCGCGGCCGTGTGCTCGGTATGAACCCCGCCGAGGACGATCTCACCTGCGTTGAGGCGGAGGTGCCGATGGCGGAGATGGGCGATTACGCCGTGATGCTTCGCTCGCTGACCCAAGGGCACGGACACTTCACCCTCGATTTCGAGCGGTATGAGCAAGCCCCCGAAGCGGTCGCGCAAAAGGTCGTTGCCGAATACAAAGTCGCCGACGACGAGTAAGAAAGGCACAAAAAAGGCACCGTCCGCGGACGGTGCCTTTTTGAATACCTGTGGCGACACACAAACGCGGTGTAGGGACCGGCGTCCTCGACGGTCCGTTACAAAGAGAGTTCAATGACCGCTTTGCCTTTTCGCTCTGCCAGCTCCTTGAACTGTGCCGCGCCGGAGGCGATATGGTTGCTCACATAGGTCACGACGAAATCTGCTTTGTCGATCATCCACCGGTTGCGGTGGGTTATCGCAAAGCGTTTTGGGACGGTTTCAATGCCGTCCGGTAGGATAGTATCGGCGTACTCCTCGTCAGAATTTTCCGGCATATAGGCAAGCACCACATAGTAGGTGATGTCGTGCGTTTTTGCAAGGTCTTTCAGCACGCGACGCACCATCGCATCGAAGCCGCCTTGATTGCCGACATAAAACAAGTTGACATCGTGGTTTTCAATCAAATCTATCAGAGCCGTCCGCAAGGCCGGCTCTATTTCTTTTGGGACGGAACGGTGTCCGAAAAAAGTGCAAGTCATTTTGCCACCTCTTCTCAAATATAGTATACTCAAAACAAGTATACTTACCCCATTATAGCACATGCTCATCTTAAAATATACTTAAATTAAGATGATACGGGGTGAAAAATTTGAGAAACAAGGAAAACAAGCATTTAGGCATTGAAATTGACCCGGTTCTTCATAGAAAACTGAAATATGTCGCCGAGTATGAAGGTCGTTCTATCAACGGTCAGATTTTGTACTTGGTGAGAAAGTGCATCGAGGGTTACGAAAAAGAACACGGAGAAATCCCGAAGGAATAATTTTGCAATAAAAAACACACATCGCATTGTGATGTGTGTTTTTACTTTATATCAAAATCTCACAAACGGACCGTCGGGGAAAAATTACAGATCCAATTTCATGTCGCCCTTTTTGATCCAGCCGAGCTTGCGCATCGACTCGGAGAAAAACAGCGACAGCGCGGCGGGCGCGATGAAGTACATTAAGAGAATTTCGAGCAGCGCCACGACGGCGGACGTGCCGGCGGCGGTCATTTCCTGGAAGCCCATGATCGGGCCGACGAGGCCGGACGTACCCATACCCGAGCCGCTCGGGTTGTTGACGAGGTGAAACACGCAGGTGGAAATCGGGCCGAGGATCGCGGAGGCGAGCGTCGGCGGGATCCAGATCAGCGGGTGGCGGAAGATGTTCGGCACTTGCAGCATCGACGTGCCGATGCCCTGCGCAACAAGACCGCCCGTTTTGTTTTCGCGAAAGCTGCTGACCGCGAAGCCCACCATCTGCGCCGCGCAACCGACCGCAGCGGCACCGGCGGCGATGCCGGACAGCCCCAGCATAATTCCGAGGGCAGCGGAGCTGATCGGCAGCGTAAGCGCAAGACCCATCAGCGTGGCGACGAGAATGCCCATGAGGAACGGCTGGTTCTCGGTGGCGGCTTCGATGATGCCGCCGAGCATGGTCATAAACGCCGACACCGACGGCCCGATGAGCAGTCCCACCGCGCCGCCGCTCAAAATGCAGGTGAGCGGCGTGACAAGGATGTCGATTTTGGTTTTTTCAGACACAAGTGAGCCGAGCTCGATCGCGACGTACGCAGCGACGAACGCGCCGAGCGGCTCGCCCGGCGTACCAAACGTAATCGAACCCGCGCCGGAAAGAAGCGGGCTCGCAAACGCGCCGATCAGACCGGCGACCGCGCCGGACGCGGTGACGAGAGGAGAAGCGTTGTATTTGCGGGCAACGCCGATGCCGATACCCGCGCCCATGGCGGTTTTGGCGACCGACGCCATAAGGCCGATCCACGCGCCGACCGTTACCCACACACCACCGATGGCGGCGACGAGCGACGCGACCTGCGCCAAGATCGTGCCGACGATCAGCGTGGCAAACAGGCCGGACGCCATGCCGGAAAATCCGTCGATAAACAGATGCTTTGCGTAAGATTTCAGGAATTTCATAAAAAACCCTCCCGAAAAAACAAGATTAGTTGAATTATAAAGGCTTTTGGGGGTCTCGTCAAGGCTTTTTTAAAAAAAGAATAAAAAAGTCATTGACAAACGGGTTAAAGTAAAGTATAATGACAAGGCTGTGAAAAAACAGCGGTTCCCATAACGGGGTGTGGCGAAGTTTGGTATCGCGCTTGGTTCGGGACCAAGAGGCCTCGGGTTCAAATCCCGACACTCCGACCAAAAAATCCGTTCGCTTTGGCGACCGGATTTTTTTCTATGTCTTTTGGCGTGAGGCTTTTTCATCTTTCCGCCGTGCACGGCGGCACGCTTACGGCGGTTACAAAACATTTTGAAAATTTCCCCAAAAACGCGCGGTTTTCGCTTGCAATTTACGGAAAATGGTGTATAATATTATACGAACCTAAAAATAACGGAGGTATGTCAATATGTTAGTTTCTGCAAAAGAAATGATGCAAAAGGCTCGCGCCGGTCACTATGCCGTCGGTGCTTTTAACATCAACAACCTGGAATGGACCAAAGCGATCCTGCTCACCGCTCAAGAGCTTCAATCCCCGGTCATCCTCGGTGTGTCCGAGGGCGCCGGCAAATACATGGGCGGCTACAAAACCATCGTCGGTATGGTCAAAGGCCTTATCGAAGAGCAGAACATCACTGTGCCGGTGGCGCTTCACCTCGACCACGGCAGCTACGAAGGCTGCTACAAGTGCATCGAGGCGGGCTTCTCCTCGGTCATGTTCGACGGTTCTAAATATCCGATCGACGAGAACGTTGCCAAAACCAAAGAGCTCGTTGCTGTGACCGGCGAAAAGGGTATGTCCCTCGAAGCCGAAGTCGGCGGCATCGGCGGTGAGGAAGACGGCGTTGTCAGCATGGGCGAATGCGCTGATCCGGACGAGTGCAAAGCGATCGCCGACCTCGGCATCACCATGCTCGCTGCCGGTATCGGTAACATCCACGGTAAATATCCGGAAGGCTGGCCGGGACTCCGCTTCGACGTTCTGGAAGCCATCAACGCGAAAGTCGGCGAGATGCCGCTCGTTCTGCACGGCGGTACGGGCATCCCGGCGGACATGATCAAAAAAGCCATCTCCCTCGGCGTTTCCAAGATCAACGTCAACACCGAGTGCCAGCTGAGCTTCGCTGCCGCTACCCGCAAATACATCGAAGAGGGCAAAGATCAGCAGGGCAAAGGCTACGACCCGCGCAAGCTGCTCGCGCCGGGCTTCGAGGCGATCAAAGCGACCGTCAAAGAGAAGATGGAGCTGTTCGGTTCCGTCGGCAAAGCCTAATTTTTGCTAAAGAAAAACGACCATCGCAAGATGGGCGGTTTTTTGGTATGGCGGAAAATTTTGTGAACAACCAAAATTCTCTTGTAGGGGCTGGCGTCCTCGACAGCCCCACGGTCGGTGCTTGTCCATTGGGGTCGTCGGGGACGCCGACCCCTACAACATCACCCAAAGCGAGTGAAAACATCAAAGAAAAATGACTCGTTACGAATTTTATGAAATGAAATCGAAAAGCGGAGGAAACACGATGAACGAACTCAGATCCTTCTTAAAAGAGCATAAAGCCGAGATGAAGGCGGCGCTCGGCGAGCTTGTTGCGTGCAAAAGCGTACGCGGCGAGGCGACCGAAACCGCGCCGTTTGGCGAAGGGGTCAAAGCGGCGCTTGACACGTTCTTGGCGCTGTGTGAAAAGAGCGGGCTTGCCGTGCGCAACGTCGATAACTACGTCGGCGTTGCCGAAATCGGCGACCAAACGTCGCCGCTCGGCATCCTCTGTCACCTCGATGTGGTGCCTGCGGGCGAGGGCTGGGACTTTGACCCGTTTACGCTGACCGAAAAGGGCGGCTTTCTCTACGGTCGCGGCGCGATCGACGACAAAGGCCCGACCGTCGCGGTGCTGTATGCGCTTTTGGCTGTGCTTTCGACCGGCAAGCCGCTTGTGCGCGGCGTGCGCCTTATTGCGGGCTGTGCGGAGGAGACCGATTGGGAGGATATGGACTATTACACCGCGCGGGAGAGCTTCCCGAAGCTCTTGTTTACTCCCGACGCGGAGTTTCCGGTCATCCACATCGAAAAGGGCCGCGTGCAGGGAAATCTGACGCGCAAATGTGAGCCGACCGCCGCGCCGCGTGTGGTGACGAATATCGACGCGGGGGTCGCGATCAACGCCGTTCCCGAGCGGGCAACGGCGACGCTGCGCGGGTTTTCCGCCGACGAGCTGTCGGCGCTGTGCGAGCGGGTGGCGCTGCCGGATGCCGCCACCGTGGTGGTGGAGCAGGACGGGGAGTATACCGTGCTGACCGTGTTCGGCAAGGCGGCGCACGCCTCCACGCCGGAGGAGGGGCTCAACGCCTTGTGTGTGCTGCTGTGGGTGCTGTCGTCGCTTCCGCTGGACAAGTGCGACGGCACGGAATGTGTGCAGGCGCTGTCGCGGCTGTTCCCGCTCGGCGAAACGGACGGCTCGGCGCTCGGCGTTGCCTGCTATGACAAGGAATCGGGGGCGCTGACCGCGTCGCTCGATACGATCACGTTTACCGAAAACGGCGTAAAAGCGGGATTTGATATTCGTTTTCCCACGTGCGAGAGCCTGGAGGGGATGAAATCCGCGTTGGCGTTTGCCGCCGAGCGAGAGGGCTTTGCGCTCTCTGCGAACGGCGTCGAGCCACACCACGTTCCCGAGGAAAGCCCGCTTGTGCAAACGCTTTTAGGCGTGTACGAGCAGGTGACGGGGCAACCGGGCTACGCCGTTGCCATCGGCGGCGGGACGTACGTCCACGATACCAAAACCGGGGTGGCGTTCGGGGCGGAGTTTCCGGGCGACGACAACCGTATCCACGCCGCCAACGAGCGGGTGGAGATCGACAAATGGATGAAAACCGCCCTCATTTACGCCCGCGCGATCGAAGAGATTTGTTGCGAATAACAAAAAAGCGACGAGGAAAAATTGCCTCTTGATTTTTTTTCGGGGGAGGGTATAATGGAATTGTTGAAAAATTGCAAAATTTTTCCAATACATTTGCGTTTTCAAACGTTATGGTAATAGAAATCCCGCGTAAGGAGGAAATTTTATGAAAAAACTGTTTTGTGTGTTGACGGTCTTGTGCTTGCTTGTGAGCGTTGTGGCGGTCGGGTCGATGTCTGCCGCCGCGACCAAAGAGCAGGACGAGCAGATTTTGAGTGCCGAGCCGACGGCGACCGGTACGGCGACGAACGCCAAACCGGTACTGCGCGGTGACATCACCGCGGATGGCGTGGTGAATATGAAAGACGTGCTGATGCTTCGGGCGTTTCTCTGTGGCCATGTGAACTTTAATGAAGCGGAAAAAGTGTGGCTGTATGGGGATTTAGTTAGCCCGAAGAAGGTTGTCAGCGTCGACGAGACGAATGCC
>JAZUKW010000106.1:0-4245 GCA_045643425.1 Acutalibacteraceae bacterium | reverse complement strand
CCGAATATTACATCTACCGCGACGGCGTACTGTGCGAAACGGTGCGCGACGCGTCGGCGTATTGGCAGGACGATTTCGTCGGCTTTTTAATCGGGTGCAGCTTCTCGTTTGAGGAAGCGCTGTTGAAAGCCGGCATCGAGGTGCGGCATATCGCGCAGGGGCGCAACGTGCCGATGTATAAAACGGGTGTCCAAACGAAAAAAGCCGGCCCGTTTTTCGGCCCCACGGTGTGTTCCATGCGCCCGATGACCCCTGAAAACGCGCAAAAGGCAAAAGAAATCACCGAAAAAATGCCCAATGTTCACGGTGCGCCGCTGCATATCGGCGACCCGGCGGAGATCGGCATTGCGGACGTGATGAAGCCCGATTACGGCGACGCGGTGGATATTTATGACGGCGAAGTGCCGGTGTTTTGGCCGTGCGGCGTCACCCCGCAGGCGGCGGTGGAAAACGCCAAGCCGCCGACCGTCATTACCCATTCGCCGGGGCACATGTTCATCACCGACATCGAAAACGCCAAGCTCAACGATTACTTGGAAGAAATGAAACAGAAATAAAAAAGCCCGCTCGGCCGAGCGGGCTTTTTACTTTTATAAATTCGTCCAGAGCAGTACCGCGCCGGAGGCGATCAAAATCACGTAAATGATTTTGAGGAACGTCTCCTGGTTGACCTTGCTCGCGAGCTTCCACCCGAGCCAAATGGCGATAAGCGTGGGTACAACCGCGATGGCGGCGGCTTTGAGTACCGGCAACGTCAGCGCGCCGGTAAAGCCGTAGGTCGTGATCATCACGGTGTTGATAATCGCCCACACGGCGTTGACCGTGGCGCGAAATTCTTTCTTTTCGGGGAGCTTTTCGACCGAATAGACAGCTAAAAAACTGCCGCCGGAGACGAATAACCCCTGCATAATGCCGGCAAGCCCGAGCGACGTGTTTTGCCACCAGACGGGCGGGTGCTTTTCGGTTTTGACGAACAGCTTTTTCAGCCCGATGCCGGCGACGACGATGCCGTAAAAAATCAGCAGGATTTTGAGATCCTTGACCGCATCCATTACGAACAGGCCGCCGAGCACGCCGACAAGCATCACGCCGACCATTTTTAAAAGCTCTTTCGGGTTGATGTTTTTCCACTCCGCCGCCACAACCACCACGCCGGTGATCCACGCGACGATCGTCATGACGGGCTTTGTGAGGTCGAGCCCCATCAGCGCGATGCCGAGCGGCATGGCGATGAGCGTGCCGCCGAAGCCGGACAGCGCCTGCACGAACACGGCGAACATCAGTATAAGCAGAAACCAAACGAGTTGCATAGAGAATCCCTCTTTTTGCTTCGGATGACACAAGTATACACGCAGCGAGGCGGATTTGCAAGAAAAATGCGCGAAATCAAAAGAAAATTTGACATTTTTTTGCGGTGTGGTATAATAAAAAAGATAGGAAAAGGAGGTTTTTTCTATGGCAAACAAACTGAAAAACGGTCAAATGACCGTATCGATCGAAAAAGAAGAGCCCATCTGGACCGACCGCAAGCGCTGGACGTTCTTCGGCCTGCCGTGGACGTTTACGAAATACCGTCTGACCCCCTCGAAGCTGCTTGTCGAGACCGGCTTTTTGAGCAAGGAGGAAGAGGAGATCCGCCTCTATCGCATTACCGACGTGTCGATGAAGCGCGGCCTTTTTGAGCGTATCTTTAACCTCGGCACGATCACGCTGCGCTCGAGTGACACGTCCAACCCGACGCAGGAGCTGCGCCACGTCAAAAACCCGAAAAACGTGAAAGAGGTCGTCAGTCAGTCGATCGAGACCTCCCGCCGCGAAAACGGTGTGCGCACGTCCGAAATGGTCGGTATGCCGCACCACGAACTGCCCGATTTCCCGGACGGACATCATCCGGCGATGGGCCCGGAAATCGTGCCGGATTTTGACCAAAACGGCATCGACGACCGTTCCGAATAACCTTTCGCCCGCGCCGTTCGGTCGGTGCGGGCGTTTTTTGTGAAGAAAACCAAGTGGAAACGGAGGTGTGTCTGTGATTTCTCTTTTGTGTGCTTTCGGTCTTTTGATCGTGGGCTATGCGGTCTACGGGCGGCTCGTGACCCGCGTGTTTGCGCCGGATGATCGCGAAACGCCGGCAACGGCGATCAACGACGGGGTGGACTGTGTGCCGATGAAGCCCGGCAAGGCGTTTTTAGTCCAGCTGCTCAACATCGCAGGCACCGGCCCGATTTTCGGTGCGCTGATGGGGGCGCAATTCGGCCCCGTTGTGTTTTTGTGGATCGTGTTCGGCTCGATTTTAGGCGGCGCGGTCCACGATTATATGGTCGGGATGATCTCCTGCCGCCACGAGGGGAGATCTATTGCCGCGCTGTCGGGCGACTATCTCGGAAACGTCGCCAAATGGGTGATGCGGGTGTTTTCGGTAGTGCTTTTGGTGCTTGTCGGAACGGTGTTCGTCACAAGCCCCGCGGCGCTTTTGGCGCGGCTCACCCCCAAAGCGCTCGGCGTGACGTTTTGGGTGTTCGTGATCATCGCCTACTACATCCTCGCGACCTTGCTTCCGATCGACAAGCTCATTGGGCGGCTGTATCCCGTGTTCGGCGCGGTGCTGATCGCGATGGCGGCGGGCATCCTCGGTGCGATCCTCTTTTCCGGCGACTATACGCTGCCGGAGGTGACGCTCAAAAACCTGCATCCCGAGGGACAGCCCACGTGGCCGTATATGTTCGTTACGGTGGCGTGCGGCGCGATCTCCGGCTTCCACGCGACGCAGTCGCCGATGGTCGCCAAGTGTATTACCAGCGAAAAACAGGGGCGGTTCGTCCTTTACGGCGCGATGATCGCCGAGGCGGTGATCGCGCTTGTGTGGGCGGCGGCCGGCGTGGTGTTTTATGAAAACACGGGCGCGCTGTCCGAGGCGCTCGCCGCGGTGGGGCAGTCGGGTGTCGTCTACGACATCTCGTTCGGAATGCTCGGCGCGGTAGGCGGCGTGTTGGCGGTGGTCGGTGTGATCGCCTGCCCGATCACGTCGGGCGACACAGCGTTCCGTTCGGCACGTCTCATTTTGGCGGAATGGACGGGGCTTTCGCAAAAGCCGTTCAAAAACCGCCTGAAAATCACCTTGCCGCTGCTTTTTGCGGGGCTGCTTTTGACCCAGCTCGACTTCGACGTGCTGTGGCGGTATTTTTCGTGGAGCAACCAAACGCTCGCGATGGTCGCGCTGTGGGTGGCGACCGCGTATCTGCAAAAAGAAAACCACCCGTTTTCCCATTTGCTTTTAACGGCGCTTCCCGCGACGTTTATGACCGGAGTGAGCGCAACGTATATTTTAATGGCGCCGGAGGGCCTTCGCCTGCCCGCTTCGGTGGCGGTTCCCGTGGGACTTGCGCTGGCGGCGGCGATTTCAGCCGCGTTTGTCGTGCTGTTGGCGCGCGGCAAAAACAGCAACAATATGCGGTAATGTTTCTTGAAAAAACAAAACGCCCTTGAACGGTTCGGCGCGTGTTGATAAGGATGTTTTTTGAAGCATTACCGTCACGCGCCGAAAACGATGTATTCCACTGCGTGGAATGTGATGTACACTTCGTGCGTGATGTTCGCCTCCGGCAAGTGATGTGCCTGCGGGCGTGGGTGGAATACATCACATCACTTTGCGGCAACGCCGCAAAACATCACTGTGCCGCAAGGCATAACATCACTTGCCCGACAGGGCAAACATCACTCGGAAATTATATATAATTTCCCTGCTTGCTATGGTATGAGACAAAACAACCCGCTGAAAAATTGTTTTTCAGCGGGTTGTTCCTTTTTTCTCGATAAACTGGGATTTGTCATCTCAAATACATTTTAATGTCTTCTACAAACTGGTTCCCACAACGTGCAAGCTCTCCCAAAACTCTGTCAATACCTTTTTCGTTTGTATACCAATTATCTTTTGTAATGTTGTAACAATGCACAGGACATACAATAAAAGATACATCAGGAAAAGCCATTTGATATAACATTAAGCAACGGCGAGCATGAAATGCCTTGCAGACAATCATAGCAGTTTTTATTTCAATACCACTTTTATCAATGACTTTTCGAGAGAAAAACGCGTTGTCACGGGTGTGTCCGGATTTATCCTCACCAATAATAGCACAAGCTGGAACACCATTTTTTAAGAATACATCTGTAAAGAATTCACAATCAGAATGATAATCACCATTATATACATCTGCTTTTGAACGCACTCCCGGCCATTTGTCG
>JAZUKW010000105.1:0-18352 GCA_045643425.1 Acutalibacteraceae bacterium | reverse complement strand
GGCAACGGAATAATCCGCCGAGCCGAGTCCCGCAATCCCCACCACCGTGTGCTTGCCGTGTTCGTTGCCGAACACCGCCACGTTGAGCGAGTAATCGCCCACCGAAACGGGGTTATAGTAGCCGGCGGCTTTCAGTTTTTTTATTTCGTCGGAAGTTTTCACGCGGTGGAGCACAAACACCACCAACGTAAACAACACCACCGCGCAAAGGAATGCGAGCAGGATGATAAGCAGAATTTTCCAAACTTTTTTCAGCTTTTTCGGCTGTTTTGTTTCTTCCTGCTTTTGTTTTGTTTCTTCTTGTTTCATCTTTCCTTAGTCCCCCTTAAAAGAACAGCTTGTCCTCGTTTTGCAAAAATCGAGCATCAAGAAGTTCTTTGTCGTGCGCGGAAAGTTCTGTCGAAACCGCCTCGTCCGCGTGCTCGACCGCGAACGAAAAACTCTCGAAATTGCCGGGCGGATCAAGCACGTCCGCTCCAACGGACAACGCATACCGCATCGCGGCGACAATGAGCGCCCCGTCTTCGGGGTCAAACGGCTTACACCACGATTTCGGATACCGCGAAGAAAAGCGCTCCTCGCGGCTGTCCCACGCGCGGTCGATCATAAATTTCATCCCGAGCAGGCCGATTCCCCGCTCTTTTGCCACCTTTGCGAGCCGCGAGCCCATGCCGGTTTTCATATTCATAAGCCAATTTATCGGAAACAGCACCGTCTCGAACGGGTAGCGGCGGAGCATTTCGAGCGCCGCTTCCTCGTTATGCGCCGTAAAGCCGATATGACGGGCGATTCCGGCGCGTTTCATCTCGTCGAGCAGCTCCATCACGCCGCCTTTGGCAAACGCCTGCTCCACGTCGTCCATACCGTTGATGGCGTGGAGTTGATAGGTATCAAAATAGTCGGTTTTCAGGAGTTTGCGGCTGGTTTTCATCTCTTCCTCGGCGCTTTTGCGGTCGCGGCAGAGAGTTTTGCACGCGAGATACACGTCGTTTCGGTGTCCCTCGAGCGAGCGCCCGAGCTGTTCCTCGGCGTTGCCGTAAGAGGGCGCGACGTCGAAGTAGTTGACACCGCGTTCCAGCGCATACGCCACAAAGCGGTCGGAGGCGGCTTGGTCCACGTCTTTGCACACAATCGTGTCAATTTCGCCGGCAGACACAATGCCGCCGTACACCACGCGTGACACGTTCATCCCGGTGTTCCCGAGTGGTTTGTATTGCATAGACAGCCCTCCTTTGGTTTTACTCCATTTCTTTCCCCGCGCGGATATACTGCCCTTCCTGCACCGCGGCAACGGTTGCCACGCCGCCTGTCAGAACAATCAGCACCACAAGCGGCAGGTGCGGCAGCCAGCCGATACAAAGCGGAATCAAAAACAACAGCACGCCGCACAGTTTGTTCAGCACCGTATGTTCCGCAACAAACCGTTTGTGCAGAACAAAACCGAGGACAATATTAAAACATTTGATAACCGCAATACCGCCAATCCAAACGATAAGCCATAGCGGAATATCTATCGCCCGCACCACTTTCAGGATAACGACCGCCGTGAAGATAACGTCCGCAACCGTATCGAACTTTGCGCCAAACGGCGTTTCTTTTTTTAACCGTCTTGCCGCAACTCCGTCAAGCACGTCGCTGATACCGCCGAGGAGATACACCGCATAAAACCACGTTGAAAACGTCGGGCAAACGACAAGCGCCGCCGCACAAACGATGCGGATACTTGTTAGAATATTTGGCATAGTACCTATCCCTTGCTTCGGGTGAGCAATACTACACACTCGATGTGTGCGGTATGCGGGAACATATCGACCGGTTGGATTTTTTTGACCTTATAGCCGTGGGTGGTGAGGAAGCGCAGGTCGCGCGCCTGCGTTTCGGGGTTGCAGGAGATATACACCACCCGTTCGGGCGCAAGCGTACACAGCGCTTTGAGAAACGGCAGATCACTTCCCGCGCGCGGCGGGTCCATAAACACCACATCCACCTTTGCCCCCTCGGCGGCGACGGCGGTCATCCATTCGCCGGCATCGCCCTGCTCAAACACGGCGTTTTCCGCGCCGTTTAAGCGGCAGTTGCGCCGCGCATCGCGGACGGCATCGGGATTCACCTCAACGCCGATCACCTGCCCCGCCTGCTTCGCGGCGACAAGCCCGATGGTGCCGACACCGCAATAAGCATCGAGCACCGTGTCGGTAGGTTTGAGCGCGGCGAATTTCATCGCCGTACCGTAGAGTTTCTCGGTCTGCACGGGGTTGATCTGGTAAAACGACTTGGCGGAAATGCGAAACCGGCACCCGCACAAGGTATCCTCAATATAGCCGTCGCCGTAAAGCACTTCCTCCCGCTCGCCGAGCAGCATACTCGTATCGCGGGCGTTTTGGTTAAAGACAACGGTGGTGATTTCGGGGTGTTTTTTCAAAAGTGCATCGCAGAATTTCCGCTTTTGCGGGAACGCCGCCGTCGCGCCGACCAGCACCACCATCACCTGCCCGCTTGCAAATCCACGCTTGACGAGCACGTGGCGCAAAAAACCTTTGCGGCTGTCCTCGTTATACGGCACAATGCCGAAATCGGGCAGCATTTCGCGGATATCGGTGATGATCGTGTCGGCAACCGTGTCCTCCGTAAGACACGAATCGACGTTGACAATGCGGTGGCTCGCGGCTTGGTACACGCCGGAGACCACTTTACCCGAGCGTGTCAGCCCGAACGCCGCTTGCACCTTGTTGCGGTAGTGATACGGCTCGTCCATGCCGAGGATCGGCTCAACGTGGGCAAAGCGGCCTAAAAGCGACACGACACGGCTTTGCTTAAAGGCTAACTGCCGTTCGTAGTCCATATTTTGCAGTTGGCAGCCGCCGCATTTTTTCGCGTAAGGACACGCGGCAACCGCGCCTTTGGAAATCGCGTTTTGCGGCTTTTTACCCGTTTTCGGGGCGGGCTTGCGCTTGTGATTTTGTGGTTGCGGCACTCCCGCCACCTCCTTTTTAATACTCGAACGAACTGCCGCCGATAAACTCACGAATGAGCGAGTCGGCGGGGATATAGTCCGTTCCCATCGGCTCTAACTCGTCAAGAATGCGCGCCATATCCACGAGGCGTTCGTCCGTCGCGGCAAGGGCTTTTACATCGTCCGCGAGCAGGGCTTTATAGACGTTCAGCTCGTATTTTAAGAACGTATCAAACTCGAAATTCGCGCGGTATTTATAGGGCATAATGTGTTTATCCTCGCCCGCTTTCACGCTGTCGAGCATATTGAGCGTGCCGGCGATCTCGCGGCCGCGGGTCAGCTTGTCGCGGAGCATCCGGCGCATAAGTCGCACCTTCATCGGGTGCATCTCCGTATCGGCGGCATCGGCGATACGGGTACGCACGCTGATGTAAATCCGCGTGGTAAAATCGTCGCTCTCGCCGGTCACCGCGGGGTTGAGCGCGTGGATGCCCTCCATAATGATGATCTCGTCCGCTTTACGTTCAAGAAGCATCCCCGCGCCCTCGATGCGGGTGTTGGTGACGAAATCGAATTTCGGCACAACAACGGGTTTTTGCTCCATAAGATCGCGCATTTGGCTGTTTAACAGCTCCATATCGAGGCGCGCCGGGGTTTCGAGATCGAGCTTTTGCTGTTTGGCAAGCGCGTTTTCCTCCGGCGTCAGCGGCAGGAAATAGTTATCCATCGACAGCGTGGTGGATTCCGCCCCCGCGCGGTCGAGATATTTTTCGAGCAGCATTGCGGTGGTGGTTTTGCCGGCGCCGGACGGGCCGGAAATCAGCACGATCGGGCGCTCGTCACGGTGGCGGTAAATCGAGTCCGCCGCCGCGCGGATCTGGTTGCGATAATCGCGCTCGGATTCGTGGATAAACGTTTTCGGATGCGCGGCGCGCAGGTTCATATCGGTCGTTTTCATCGAATGTCCCCCTTATCTGTCCCACTTGTTACAAAGGTCGTTGATCTGGTCGGCGAATTTTGCGAGATCCTTGTTGGCACCCTCGCGGTTACGCTCGATAACTGCCACCAAACGGCGACCGGCGGCGCGCAAGCGCTCCAAAACGGAATTGGCACGAATTGCTCCGTCGCTTTGAGCGCCCGGAACTTTCTTCTCTAATTTCACGCGGTTGCCGTCTTCAAGCTTGGTTACGCCGTCGGCGGACACCTCGTAGCACGCGCCGGAATACGGCGCTTCGGCAGGGACGCCGAGCGTCTCGGTCACGGTGGAAGCAAAGAGGTCGCACACCGTATCCTCGCCGTGGTTCACAAACACCTGCTTCGGCGCGGGGCTGATGTTGCCGAGCCAGCCGAGCAGCATATCGCGGTCAGCGTGACCGCTGATGCCGGACATCTGGGCGATGTGGGCTTCGACGGTGATCTTTTCGCCGAACAGCTTGATCTCGGTCGCGCCGTCGATCAGTTGGCGGCCGAGCGTACCCTCGGTTTGATAACCGACGAACATCACGGTGGATTCCTTGCGCCACAAGTTGTGTTTCAGGTGGTGGCGGATACGGCCCGCCTCGCACATACCGCTTGCCGAGAGAATGACCTTCGGTGCGCGGTCCTCGTTGATGCGTTTACTGTCGTCGCTCGTGATGGATAAGTACAAATCGTCCATACGGATCGGGTTGATACCGAGGATCTTCAGCGCCATCGTCTCGTCGTCGTAATACGGCTCCATATCGTCGGCGCTGTAAATGTTGGTCGCTTCGACGGCGAGCGGGCTATCGACGTAGACCGGGAAGCGGTCGTGACCTTTCAGCAGCCCGCGCACCTTGATTTCGCGCAAAAGATACAGCATTTCCTGCGTTCTGCCGACGGCAAAGCACGGGATGACAAGGTTGCCGCCGCGATCAAGCGTTTCCTGCAAAATCGCGGTCAGTTGACCGAGATAGTCGGGGCGCTCGCCGTGCAAGCGGTCGCCGTAGGTCGATTCGATCACCACAATATCCGCTTTTTCCGGCTTTTGCGGGTCGCGGATCAGCGGACGCGAGACGTTGCCCACGTCGCCGGAGAACAACAGCACGGTCTCTTTGCCGTCTTCATTGACGGTGATTTCGATGCTGCTGCTGCCGAGCAGGTGTCCGGCGTCGAGAAAGCGCACGGTCACGCCGTCAAACAGCGGGAACGACTCGTTGTAGCCGTGCGCTCGGAACTGTTTGAGTGCGCGGGCGGCATCGTCGGTCGTATACATCGGCGCGACGGCGTCTTTACCGGCACGCTGGGCTTTGCGGGATTTCCATTCCGCTTCGCTCTCTTGGATGTGCGCCGAGTCCATCAGCATGATGTGGCAGAGCTTCGTCGTGGCACCGGTCGCGTGGATGTTTCCGCCGAAGCCGTTGGCCACCAGCACCGGGATCTTGCCCGAGTGGTCGATGTGGGCGTGGGTAAGCAGCAGCGCCTCGACGTCGCCGGGCGACACCGGCAGCTCCGCATTCTCGTAAATATCGGCGCCCTGCTCCATACCGCAGTCCACCAAAATTTTGTGGTCTCCGATTTCGATCAGGGTCATCGAGCCGGTCACTTCATGATCAGCGCCTAAAAAGGTCAGTTTCATAGTCGTTTTCCCCTCGTTTCTTCTAAATTTGATGTAAAGTCAATTGCCTTTACGTATTGTCGTCTTCCGTTTTCAGAGGATGCGCGGCGATATAGTCCTCTAAGATCTCTGCCGCATCGTAAACACACCGAAGGCACGGACGTGTGCCGTAAAACGCGGGCGTTCGGTCGGCAGGATCGCCGCCGATTTGCGGGTTGCCGCCCAGGATGTCCTTGCAGATGATCGAGCCGTGACGGGTGCGGAACTGTTCGCACAGATCGCGGATCACTGCATAGTATTCGGCCTTTACACCCTTGTCGGTCGGATCATCGTAGCCATACAGAAATCCGGCGGCCAAAACCATACCGGATACCGCGCCGCACATCTCCCGCAGCCGCCCGACACCGCCGCCGAACGGCGACGCGGCACGAAGCAGCAGGTTTTCGTCCATCGGAATGAGGTCGGCGAACGCCGACGCAACCGATTGCGCGCAGTTGTAGCCGTTCGTAAACTGTGCGTAAGCGTTTTCCGCTCGTTTTCCCATACTTACTCCTCCAATGCTTTACAAATCGGATCGAGATAGTTCACAATAATGCTTTCGACGTTCCCCGCGTCGCACGCCGCCGCCAAATCCTTGTCGATCGGCATTTTGGCGACCGCTTTGATGTCGTGCGCGGCGGCAATTTCTTCAATGTGGCTTTCGCCGAAAATCTCGTGCTTTTTGCCGCAGTCGGGGCACTCAAAATAAGACATATTCTCCACAAGTCCCAGCACCGGCACGTGCATCAGCTCCGCCATTTTTACGGCTTTTTCGACGATCATAGAGACAAGCTCCTGCGGCGAGGTGACGATCACAATGCCCGAAAGCGGCAGCGATTGGAACACAGTCAGCGGCACGTCGCCCGTTCCGGGAGGCATATCCACAAACATATAGTCCACGTCGTCCCAGATGACCTCCTGCCAGAACTGCTTGACCGTACCCGCCAAAATCGGGCCACGCCACACGACGGGATCGGTCTCGTTTTCGAGGAGCAGGTTGACGGACATCACTTTGATACCGGTGGACGATTTCACCGGGAAAATGCCCATCTCGTTCGCGCCCGCACGCTCGTGGATGCCAAACGCTTTCGGGATAGACGGGCCGGTAATATCCGCGTCCAGCACCGCGGTTTCACAGCCACGGCGACGCATCGCGCACGCGAGCAGCGACGAGACCATCGACTTGCCGACACCGCCCTTGCCGCTGACCACGCCGATCACTTTTTTGACGTGGGACAGCTCGTGGGGCTCGGCAAGCAGGCTCTCCGGCTGATTACGGTGGGCGCACGCCTCACCGCAGGTAGAACAATCATGGGTACATTCGCTCATTGTAAAAAACATCCTTTCGTTTTTGGGGTACACTCCCCCACTATTTCTTATACAGAATCAGTATAGCATAGTTTTCCCTTTTCGTAAAGAGATAAAATAAAAAAGACGCGCTATGAAAAGCGCGTCTTTTCGGGTCATTCCCATTTTCGGTCGATCGCCAGCATCTCGGAGACGGTCATTTCTTGAAGTCCCAGCTCGGAAAGCAGCTCGCGCCGCACAAGGATCGAGGTGGAATCCAGCTGGTCACCGCCCTTCCATATCTTGCCGCCGACGGTATGGAACACCACGGCGTAATCCTTGAGATTGAACGCCTCGCCGTAAGCCAAGCCCGCCGCAGGGTCGTTGATAAGCACGTCCGGAAGACCGGTTTTCTTCCACGCGGCAAACGCGGCGACCGTCTCCTCCTTTGTGGCAAAGCGGTGGGTCGTGTAGTTTTTGTGATCATCGCCGCCCATAAAGTTAAAGAAGATGTTGCGGTCAAAATACGGCATCAGCTCAGCGGAGACGGTCAGGTTGATGTCGGACACCCCGTTGTCGTTCTTCCAGCCGGTCATAATGCGATAGTCATCCAAGTGGTGTTCTTTGATAAATGCCACCATCGCGCGCGAGGTGGAATACGGTTTTTTTACGTCGGTGATACAAGACGACACGTTCCACCACAGCGACACGCAAAGCGACAGCGCCACAAGCACCGTTGCCGCGGCTTTAACGCCGCTCGCGCGCGCCGTATTCTTCGGCGGGGCCTTGTCCGGGGATTTCAGCGCCACCCAAAGGAAAAAGAGCAAGAAAAGATACGCGATACCGCCGTGGTGGCTGCACATATACACGACCGCGCCGAACACGGCAAACAGCACGTAGGGCAAAAACAGCGTTACGACAAGCCCTTTTCGCTTGGCGAGGAGGAAAAACAGCGTCCAAAGCAGCAACCCGACGAGGCAGGAAGCCCAAAACGTCGCGCCGCCGAACGTCATATCAAACACAAAGTTATATCCGCTGAAAATCGACGCCAAAAAGCAGTCGGTGGGAATCGCGAGCAGCACGTACAAGAAAGACGTCACCGACAGCTCCTGCTTGGTGACGGCTTTGGAGGCGAGCGCATAGGTATCGTTTGCCGGGACGATTTCCAAAATCAGCAGTATGGCGAGCGCCAAAAGTCCCAAAAGCCACCACACGCGACGGTCGCAAAACAGCCCTTTGAGCGTTTCCGCGAGCGGTTTTTCGCGCAAGATCTCCCACACCCACGCAAGCGCCAGGCCTCCCGCCACCGCGATACCGAACGCGCTTGTAAGGCACAAAAACGCGAGCGACAGCACGTAGCGATGCGGCTTTTCGCCGCGCGTTCCGAACGCGAGCGCACACAGCACGAACGCAAGCGTCATCATACAATACGGGCGGGAAATCACCGCGTATTGGTAAAAGCAAAAATACGTAAACGGAAGCACCCATTTGACAAGCCGCGGAAACGGCGCGTACCAAAGAACAAGGAACACGGCGACCGCCATAAACACAAGACTTACAAGCATAAGCGACAGCTCATACGGCGCGCCGAGCTTGGCAAACGGCGCGAGAACCAGATGCCACAGCGGCGGATGCCCTTCGTAATGCGGCACGGTGAGGAGAATATCCTTGAGCGTCGCCTCGCGGGCGATTTGCCACGCAACCGCTTCGTCAAACCACGGCTCATGGAACAGTCCCATCACGGCTTTCAGCACACAATAAAGACACAGAACGATCGTTTCCGGCACTTTTCCGGCGATCTTCTCCGCTTTCGCGTTAAGCGCCGTCAGCTTGTTCGGCAGCCACAAAAGCGCCGGCATCAGCGACGAGGTTTTTTCAGCCATCTTCTCCCCTCCTTTTTTCACAATATAGGCAGTATACCACATATTTGTGATTTCGTAAAGAGAAAAAACGCCTTTTGAAAATTCAAAAGGCGTTTATCTTACAAACAATCAGAACAAACCGGTGATCTTGCCGTTTTCGTCCACGTCGATGTTCTCGGCGGCGGGTTTCTTCGGCAGACCCGGCATCGTGAGGATGTCGCCGGTCAAAACGACCACAAAGCCCGCACCCGCGGACACTTTTACGTTTTTCACGGTCACGGTGAAGTCCTCCGGCGCGCCGAGCTTCGTCGGATCATCCGAAAAGCTGTACTGCGTTTTGGCGATACACACCGGCAGCTTGTCAAAGCCGAGTGCCGTCAGCTGCGCGATCTGCTTTTTGGCGTTCGGCATTACGGTAATGCCCCTGCCGCCGTAGACTTTTTTAACCACCGCCTCGATTTTCTCTTCGATCGAGGCATCCAGCTCGTAAGAGAAGGTGAAATCGCCCTGCTCCTCTTCACAAAGACGAACCACCTCGCGCGCGAGGTCTTCGCCGCCCTTGCCGCCCTCTGCCCACACGGTAGACAGCACGGTGTTGACGCCGAGCTCGCGGCATTTGGCGATAATAAAGTCGATTTCCGCGTCAGTATCCGTCGGGAAGCGGTTGACCGCGACCACGCACGGCAGTTTATACACGTTTTTGATGTTGGACACGTGGCGGAGCAGGTTCGGGATTCCCTTTTCGAGCGCCGTCAAATCCTCGGTGTTCAGCTCGGTTTTGGCAAGTCCGCCGTGCATTTTGAGCGCGCGGACGGACGCTACCACCACGACGGCGTCGGGGGTCAGCCCCGCCATACGGCATTTGATGTCGAGGAACTTTTCCGCGCCGAGATCCGCGCCGAAGCCGGCTTCGGTAATCGTGTAATCCCCCATTTTGAGCGCCAAGCGGGTCGCCATCACCGAGTTACAGCCGTGGGCAATATTGGCAAACGGGCCGCCGTGGACGAACGCGGGCGTCCCCTCGAGCGTTTGCACGAGGTTCGGCTTGATCGCGTCTTTTAAAAGCGCGGTCATCGCGCCGACAGCGTTGAGATCGCCCGCCGTGACCGGCTTATCGTCGAACGTATACGCCACGACGATGCGGGACAAGCGCTCTTTGAGGTCGGTAATCGACGAAGCGAGGCAGAACACCGCCATAATCTCGCTCGCAACGGTAATATCAAAGCCGTCCTCGCGCGGCACACCGTTGGTTTTGCCGCCCATACCGTCGAGAACAAAGCGGAGCTGACGGTCGTTCATATCCACACAGCGTTTCCACGTGATCTTGCGCACGTCGATGCCGAGGGCGTTGCCCTGCTGGATATGGTTGTCGAGCATTGCGGCAAGCAGGTTGTTCGCCGCGCCGATGGCGTGGAAGTCACCGGTAAAGTGGAGGTTGATGTCCTCCATCGGGACGACCTGGGCATAGCCGCCGCCGGCGGCACCGCCTTTGACGCCGAACACCGGGCCGAGCGACGGCTCGCGAAGCGCCACCGTCACGTCCTTGCCGATACGGGAAAGCCCGTCCGCAAGGCCGATCGTCGTGGTCGTCTTGCCCTCGCCCGCGGGCGTCGGGGTGATGGCAGTCACGAGCACCAGCTTGCCGTTTTCGCGGTCGGTTTCTTTGATGAGCGCCGGATCAACCTTCGCTTTATAGCGTCCGTACTGCTCGATATATTTCTCGTCCACGTGGGCACGAGCGGCGATTTCGCCGATGGGTTTCATTTGGCATTGCTGCGCGATTTCAATGTCGGATAAATACGCCATAGGGATCACTCTCCTTTAAAATACTTGACCGCCGACTTAAACATCTTGATGTCGTAGTCGCCGACCACGTTTTTATACAGTCCGTTTCCGATACGCTCACTGTGGCCCATTTTGCCGAACACGCGGCCGTCCGGCGAGGTGATACCCTCAATAGCGAACGCGGAGTTGTTCGGGTTAAACGCCACGACGCCGGTCGCTTTTCCGTCAAAATCAACGTACTGCGTGGCGATCTGCCCGTTTTTCGCAAGCTCACGGCAAAGCTCCTCGCTCGCATAGAAGCGGCCCTCACCGTGAGAAATCGGGACGTTCAAAATGTCGCCCACGTTGACACCCTTGAGCCACGGAGACTTGTTGGACGCCACGCGGGTGCGCACGATTTTCGATTGGTGGCGGGCGATGGTGTTAAAGGTCAGGGTCGGGCAATTCTCGTCGGTATCGACGATTTTGCCGTACGGCACAAGACCGAGCTTGATAAGCGCTTGGAAGCCGTTGCAGATACCGCACATCAGACCGTCGCGGTTATCGAGCAGGTCGGTGACCGCCTCTTTAATGGCGGCGTTGCGGAAGAACGCGGTAATGAATTTACCGCTGCCGTCCGGCTCGTCGCCGCCGGAGAAGCCGCCCGGAACAAACACGATTTGCGACTGCTTGACCGCGGCCGCAAATTCCTCTACGCTGCGGCGAATACCGTCGGCGGAAAGGTTGTTGATAACGTAAATCTGCGCCTCGGCGCCCGCATCCTCGACCGCTTTCGCGCTGTCAAATTCGCAGTTGGTACCCGGGAACGCGGGAATGAGCACTTTCGGGCGCGCCACCGTAACGGCAGGCGCCGCGGTGTTGCGGCCGTCAAACGAGAACGTCTCCATCGCCGACGGAGTCTGCGCGATGTTGCAGGCGTAAACGCCCTCGAGCTTGTTCTCGTAAATCACGTTGAGCACCGAAAGCGATACGCTTTCGCCCTCGCGGGTGATACAGTCGCCGTTCGTCACCGTGCCGAGGAGAACGCCGTCCGTCTCCCCCGTTACCTCAAGCACAAAGCTGCCGTAGGCGTAGCCGAACAGGTCTTCCATCGAAAGGCCCGCGGCATAATCGAAGCCGAAGCCGTTACCGAGCGCCATTTTGTAAACCGCCTCCGCGACACCGCCGATCCCCGGCGTGTAGCAGGAAACAGCAACGCCCGAACGGAGCAGGTCGGTCACTTTGTCAAAGAGCTTTAAGAGGCTTTCCGCCGTCGGCAAACCGTTTTCGTCCACCTCCGGTTTGAGCCACACCACGCGGTTGCCGGCCGCTTTAAACTCCGGCGAGACGATCGAGGCGGTTTTCTCGGTCGTTACAGCGAACGAGACAAGCGTCGGCGGAACGTCGATCTTCTCGAACGAGCCGCTCATCGAGTCCTTGCCGCCGATCGCACCAATGCCGAGTTCTTTTTGGGCCTTAAACGCGCCGAGCAGCGCCGCAAACGGCTTGCCCCAGCGCTTGCCGTCGGTGCCGGGTTTTTCGAAATACTCTTGGAACGTGAGATACACGTCCTCGAATTTCGCGCCGGTAGCGATGAGCTTCGCCGCCGATTCCACCACCGCGAGATACGCGCCGTGGAACGGGCTTTGCTCGGTGACGTACGGGTTATAGCCCCACGACATCAGCGAGCAATCATCCGTGTGCTTTTTCTCCACAGAGATTTTTTGCACCATCGCCTGGATCGGCGTTTTTTGATACTTGCCGCCGAACGGCATCAGCACCGTTCCCGCGCCGATGGTCGAGTCAAAACGTTCGGAAAGGCCGCGTTTCGAGCAGACGTTGAGGTCAGCCAAAAGCGCTTTATAGCTGTCGGTAAACGTGCCGCCGATTTCCTTTTCGGGTTTAGCGGTCGCCGCCGGCAAAATCGTAATATGCTTGTCCGCACCGTTGGAATTTAAGAACTCGCGGCTCACGTCCACGATGACGTTGCCGTTCCAGGTCATCGTCAGCCGCGGCTCGGCGGTTACCGTCGCGACCGGGCAGGCTTGCAGATTTTCTTTTTCGGCAAGCGCCAAGAACGCCGCCACGTCGCCCGCTTCGACGACCACCGCCATACGCTCTTGCGATTCGCTGATCGCGAGCTCGGTACCGTCGAGGCCCTCGTATTTTTTCGGCACGGCGTTTAAGTCGATCGAAAGGCCGTCCGCCAATTCGCCGATAGCGACCGACACGCCGCCCGCGCCGAAGTCGTTACAGCGCTTGATCATTCGGCAGGCATCGCCGTTTCTGAACAGACGCTGGAGCTTGCGCTCTTCGGGGGCGTTACCCTTTTGCACCTCCGCGCCGCAGGTCTCCACCGAATGGGAGTCGTGCGCTTTGGAAGAGCCGGTCGCACCGCCGATACCGTCGCGGCCGGTGCTGCCGCCGTGGAGGATCACCACGTCGCCGGGAGCGGGTACCTCGCGGCGGACGTTCTCCGCCGGAGTCGCCGCGATCACCGCGCCGATCTCCATTCGTTTTGCGGCGTAGCCGGGATGATACAGCTCGTCCACAATGCCGGTGGCAAGGCCGATTTGGTTGCCGTAGGACGAATAGCCGTTGGCCGCCGTCGTCACGATTTTACGCTGGGGCAGCTTGCCCTCGATCGTGTCGCAAACGGGCACCGTCGGGTCGGCGGCACCGGTCAGGCGCATCGCGCCATAGACGTAAGAGCGGCCGGACAGCGGGTCGCGGATCGCGCCGCCGATGCAGGTCGCCGCGCCGCCGAACGGCTCGATTTCGGTCGGGTGGTTATGGGTCTCGTTTTTAAAGAGCAGCAGCCACGGCTCGGTTTTGCCCTCTACCTCCACGTCGATTTTAACGGTACAGGCGTTGATCTCTTCCGATTCGTCGAGCTTCGTAAGCTTGCCGGTCTTTTTGAGATAGCGCACCGCGAGGGTGGCAATATCCATAAGGCAAACGGGTTTTACGCGCCCGAGCTCCTTACGGGTCGCAAGATAGTCGTTATAAGCCTCTTCGAGCAGCTTGTCCTCGAACTTCACGTCGTCGATGACCGTGCCGAACGTGGTGTGGCGGCAGTGATCCGACCAATAGGTGTCGATCATACGAATCTCGGTGATGGTCGGGTCGCGCTGTTCTTGCTCGAAATAGGCGCGGCAGAACGCAATGTCGTCCACGTCCATGGCAAGACCGTAGGTCTTGATAAATGCCGCCAATTCGTCGCGTGAAAGCTTCGTAAAGCCGGTAAGCGTCTCCACCGTTTCGGGGATGTCGTAATCTACCTTCAAGGTTTCCGGTTTGTCAAGCGTGGCTTCGCGCGCCTCCACCGGGTTAATGACGTATTTTTTGATTTCCGCCACGTCCGCGTCGGACAGCTCGCCGTACAGCGCATAGATTTTGGCGCTGCGAATGAGCGGGCGCTCGCTTTGGAACAACAGCTGGACGCACTGTGCCGCGGAATCTGCCCGCTGATCGAACTGACCGGGCAGATATTCGACCGCGAACACGGTCGCACCCGCCAGATCCACGTCGGCGGTGGCAATATCGAGCTGCGGCTCGGAAAACACGGTTTTCACCGCGTAGTCGAACTGCTCGGCGGTGATGTTTTCCGCGTCGTAGCGGTTAAACAGCCGCACGTCGGAAAGCCCGCTGATTCCCAGCAGGCTTTTCGCATCGTTTTTCAGCGCGTTGGCTTCATTTTGAAGTCCCGCGCGTTTTTCCACAAAAATTCTGTAAACCATCGTTTATTCCTCCAAAGCGCGAAGCGCTCTTTGACCGATGTCGTGGCGGTAAAAGGCGTTGCGGAACGAGACGGTGAAAACGCGTCCGTAAGCGGTCTTGATCGCTTCGGAAAGCGTGTCCTCCACCGCGGTAACGCCGAGCACGCGGCCGCCGTTCGTGAGCAATTTGCCGTCTTTAAGCGTCGCTCCCGCCACGTAGACGTACGGCGCGACCGTTTGGGGAATGGTCATCTCGAAGCCCTTTTCGTAAGCGACGGGATACCCCTCCGACGCCATCACGACACAGCAGGCGTGTTTGTCGTAAAACTCCACGTCGCAATCCGCAAGCGTTTCGTTCGTCACCGCCTGCATCACGGTGAGCAGGTCGGATTTAAGCAGCGGCAGCACCACCTGCGTTTCGGGATCGCCGAAACGGCAGTTGTATTCGATCACTTTCGGGCCGTCGGGGGTCAGCATAAGACCGAAATAGAGACAGCCTTTAAAGGTTCTTCCCTCCGCGTTCATCGCGTTCATAGTCGGCAGGAAGATTTTTTCCATACATTCCGCCGCAATATCCGCCGTATAATACGGGTTCGGGGCGATCGTGCCCATACCGCCGGTGTTGAGTCCGGTATCGTTGTCGCCGGCGCGCTTGTGGTCCATAGACGAGACCATCGGCACGACGGTTTTGCCGTCGGTAAAGGACAAAACGGACACCTCGGGGCCGGTCAAAAACTCCTCGATCACGATGTTCTCGCCGCTTTTGCCGAACTTTTTGTCCTGCATCATCGACACGACGGCAGCTTTCGCCTCGTCGCGCGTTTCGGCGATAACCACACCCTTGCCGAGCGCCAAACCGTCCGCCTTGATAACGGTCGGCACCGGCGCGGTTTCGAGATACGCGAGGGCGGCGTTCAAGTCGTTAAACGTCTCGTAGCGCGCGGTGGGAATCCCGTATTTTTTCATAAGATCCTTCGAGAACACCTTGCTGCCCTCGATGATAGCGGCGTTCGCTTTCGGCCCGAAGCAGGGAATCCCCTTTTCGTTGAGGCGATCGACACAGCCGAGCACCAGCGGATCGTCCGGCGCGACAACGGCGTAGTCCACCCCGTTTTTCACCGCAAAATCCACGATACCGTCGAGGTCGGTGGCTTTAATATCCACGCAGGTGGCATCCGCCGCCATACCGCCGTTTCCCGGCAGGGCGAAAATTTCGGTGACGTTCGGGTTTTCGTTCAGTTTTTTGATAATGGCGTGCTCCCGTCCTCCGGAGCCGACGACCAACAGTTTCATAGTTTTCCTCCTTAATGGTGGAACAGACGCATTTTCGTAAAGGACATGGTCATACCGTACTTGTCACAGCACTCGATAACCAAATCGTCGCGGATCGAGCCGCCCGGCTCGGCGATGTATTTGACGCCGCTGCGTTTGGCGCGCTCAATATTGTCGCTGAACGGGAAGAACGCATCCGAGCCGAGCGCCACACCGTCGATGGTGGCGAGATACGCTTTCTGCTCCTCACGGGTAAACGGCGACGGCTGCTCGGTAAAGTATTTTTGCCAATTTCCGTCGGCGCAGACGTCTTCCTCGTTTTGGTTGATATAGCCGTCAATGACGTTGTCGCGGTCAGGGCGGCCGATCTCCGCTTTGAACGGCAGATTCAGCACCTTGTCCGCTTGACGAAGGAACCACGTGTCCGCTTTGCTGCCCGCAAGACGGGTGCAGTGGATACGCGACTGCTGACCCGCGCCGACACCGATCGCCTGACCGTCCACCGCGTAGCAGACGGAGTTCGATTGGGTGTATTTAAGCGTGATGAGCGCAATAATAAGATCGCGCACCGCGCTGTCCGGCAGGTCTTTGTTTTTGGTCACAATATCGGACAGCAGCTCTTTGTTGATTTTGAAGTTGTTGCGGCCCTGCTCAAACGTGATACCGTACACCTGCTTGTGCTCCGCTTCGGCGGGCACGTAGTTCGGGTCGATCTTCACGATGTTATAGCCGCCCTTGCGTTTGGATTTGAGGATCTCGAGCGCTTCCGGCTCGTAATCCGGCGCGATCACACCGTCGGACACCTCGCGTTTGATCATCAGCGCGGTGGTCACGTCGCAGGTGTCGGACAGCGCCACCCAATCGCCGAACGAGCACATACGGTCGGTGCCGCGGGCGCGGGCATAGGCACAGGCGAGCGGCGACTCGTCGAGGCCCTCGATGTCGTCCACAAAGCAGGCTTTTTTCAGTTTGTCGGACAGCGGAATACCCACCGCCGCAGAGGTCGGGCTGACGTGTTTAAACGAGGTCACCGCCGGAAGGCCGAGCGCCTCTTTCAGCTCCTTGACGAGCTGCCAGGAGTTGAACGCATCGAGGAAGTTGATGTAACCCGGACGGCCGTTGAGGATTTCGATCGGCAGGTCGGAGCCGTCGTGCATAAAGATTTTCGAGGGTTTTTGGTTGGGGTTGCAGCCGTATTTCAGTTCAAATTCTTTCATCGTTCCCACTCCTTATTTATTCTTGTTGATAAGGCGGTTTTCCGCTTCACCGGTCGCGAGGTCCACGTAACGGACGTACAGCGAGATTTTGTTGTTCGCGTCGAGCGCGTTCCACAGCTTGTCGGTGAACGCGTCGATGTCGTTGTCGATCGCGACACGCTCCGGCTCGCCCTGGAACGTCGGGATCGGGTTGCCGTCGCACACGTAGGTGTGGATAAAGTGGCCGAGGCCGGCGACCGACGGGTAATCGAACGTATAGCGCGCACAGTCGGAGCCGTCCGCGTCGATGCTCTTGAGAATGCTCATTTTATAGGTAAAATCGCCGTCCGCAAAGGTCAGCATACCGCTGATACGCGGCGTGAAGTTCGGGGCGTCCGGCTCGAATTCGCGGGTTTTGAGGGCTTTGCAGAAGCAGCCGCCGTTCGCGAGACTGTCGTAGATCGTGTCGGTCTGGTTACCGTTCGTCACGATGAGCTTGTTCTCGAAAGAACGAATGGCAGCGTAGATGATAAGGCTCGGGTCTTGCACCTTGGACGCGTCGAACGGCTCGGTGAACACTTCCCCGTTTTTCTCGGTGAAGATACGGTTGCGGCTGTTTTCGCTGCGGCCCATGATGAAATAGGCGGTAGCGGCCTTTTTGCCGTCGGCGGTTTTGCCGATGACGATACCGCGGCCGACGTAGGAGTTGTCTTTGATGAGTTCGGCGATGTCGTTGACTTTATAAATGTTCATAACAGTTCCCTCCGTTAATTATTTTTGGCTTCTAACAGCTCTGCCGCGACCATCTCGGTAGCCGCCGGCAGAATCTTCCATTCCGCTTGGCGCATGACGCGCTTTTGCAGCGTTTCGGGCGTATCCTTTTTTCGGACGCTGACGGCTTTTTGCAGGATGATCTCGCCGCCGTCCGGAATTTCGTTGACAAAATGCACCGTCGCCCCGGTCACTTTCACGCCTTTTTTAAGCGCGGCCTCGTGGACGCGCAAGCCGTAGAATCCCTCGCCGCAAAACGACGGGATCAGCGACGGATGCACGTTTAAGATACGGCGCTCGAAGTGTGAGGTGAATTTTTCGCTCAAAATCGACATAAAGCCGGCCAAAACGATCAGCTCCGCGCCCGCCTCTTCGATTTTACGGATGATTTCGTTCTCAAACTGCTCTTGCGACAGACAGACGGATTTGAGCACCGTTGCGGTGGGGATCCCCGCCTCCGCCGCGCGCTGCAGCGCGAACGCGTCCGCTTTGTTCGAGAGGACGAGTGCGATTTGACCGCTTTTGAGAATGCCGCTCTTTTGCGCGTCAATGAGCGCTTGCAGGTTGGTACCGCCTCCGGAGACCAGCACGGCGATTTTGATTTTTTTCGTTTTCACAACCATCTCCCCTTTCGGTAATCGAGAGTGATACGTTGTTTATTCGATGATGATTTTTTCGTCCGACGCGATGATCTCGCCGATAACGTAAGCATCCTCGCCCGCGGCTTTCAGCGTCGCAAGCGCTTTTTCGGCATCCTCTTTCGCAACGACGATGCTCATACCGACACCCATATTAAAGGTGTTGAACATATCGCCTTCGGAGAGGCCGCCCTGTTTTTGGATGAGGTCGAAAATCGGCAGGATTTTCACCGCGCTCTTTTGGATTTTCGCGCCGAGACCGTCCGGAATACTGCG
>JAZUKW010000104.1:0-20076 GCA_045643425.1 Acutalibacteraceae bacterium | reverse complement strand
GGATGAGCGACACCGGCGCGTATTTTACAGGCGTGTTGTGCGGCAAAACGAAACTGTGCCCGGAAATCAGCCCGAAAAAAACGGTGGAGGGGCTTATCGGCGGACTGATCACGTCGGTCGTTATCTGCCTTGCCGTGGCGTACCTCTATAAAAGAGGTATTCCGCTCGAAACCGGCATTAACTTTAATCTTGTGGCGGCGGTGACGCTTTGCGGTGCGGCGCTGTCCGTGTTCGGCGATCTGTTGGCTTCGCTTATCAAGCGCCACGCCGGCATTAAAGATTTCGGCAACCTGATGCCCGGTCACGGCGGTGTGATGGATCGGTTTGACAGCCTTTTGCTGACCGCGCCGCTCGTGGTGCTGGCGGTAACGAATCTGCCGATTTTTTACGAGATGGTTATTTGTTACTGATCTTTACACATAACCGACACGTTCTTACGATACACTAAAAGGGGAGACCTCTGTTGACGGAAAATCTCGTGCTGCTCGGTGCAACGGGTTCGATCGGAACACAAGCGCTGGACGTAGCGGAAAAACTGCATATTCGCGTCTCCGCCATGGCGGCGGGCAGCCGTGTCGAGCCGTTCGAGCCGCTGTGCCGCAGGTTTAAGCCGCAAGCGGTCGCGATGATGGACGAGGCGGCGGCAAAGGACTTGCGCGGGCGCCTTGCGGACACCGATATTCGCGTGTTGGCGGGGCTTTCCGGCGTGTGCGAGCTTGCCGCAACGCCTGATGCCGATACGGTGTTAAACTCCGTCACCGGTGTGGCGGGGCTACAGCCGACGCTTGCCGCCATTGAGGCGGGACACGACGTGGCGCTCGCTAATAAAGAAACGCTCGTGGCGGGCGGTGAGCTCGTCACCAAAGCGGTGGCGGAAAAGGGCGTCAAGCTGCTTCCTGTTGACAGCGAGCATTCCGCGATCTTCCAATGCTTGCAGGGAAAACCCGCAAACGGCGGTGCGTCGCGCTTGCTGCTGACCGCTTCGGGCGGCCCGTTTTTCGGCAAGACGAAGGCGGAGCTCGAAACGATGAAAAAAGAAGATGCGCTCAAGCATCCCAATTGGTCGATGGGCGCAAAAATCACGATCGACTCCGCGACGATGATGAACAAGGGATTAGAGCTTATCGAGGCGCGCTGGCTTTTCGATATGCCGGCGGACAAAATCGACATCGTCGTTCACCGCGAAAGCGTGGTGCATTCGCTCGTCGAATTTGCCGACAACTCGGTGCTGGCACAATGCGGTGTGCCGGATATGCGCATTCCGATCCAATACGCGCTGACCTATCCCGACCGTTTTCCGTCGCCCGTTCGTCAGCTGTCGCTGACCGAATTCGGCAAGCTGACCTTCTTCGAGCCGGATAACGACACGTTCCCGCTGATGAACGTCTGTCGCCGCGCGATCACGCTCGGCGGGGCCGCTCCCGCGGCGGTCAACGGTGCCAACGAGCAGGCGGTCGCGCTGTTTTTGCAGGACAAAATCGGTTTTTGCGATATTTCCCGTTTGGTGGCGGCAACGCTCGACTGCGAATGGGGAAATGCCGACAGCGTCGAGGCGATTTTAGCCGCTGACCGCGCGGCGCGGCAGTTGGTGCTTGCAAACGCATAACTTTTACAAGTGAGGTTAGATTTTGGTACACACGTTGGTATTTATTTTAGAAATACTCGCCGCGATTTTGGTGTTCGGCGTGATCATCGTCGTCCATGAAGCGGGGCATTTCGCCGTTGCCAAGTGGATGGGCGTGCGCGTGAACGAGTTTTCGGTCGGTATGGGGCCGAAAATCGTCCAAAAACAAAAAGGGGAAACGATGTATTCGCTCCGCTGGCTTCCCATCGGCGGCTATTGCGCCATGGAGGGGGAGGACGAGGATTCCGACGATCCCGGCGCGTTCTCCAACAAACCGTGTTGGAAGCGGATTTTGGTGGTTGTCGCGGGCGCAACGATGAACTTTGTCATGGCGTTCGTGTTGCTTTTGTTTGCGCTCGCCTGCTGTTTACCGATGCAGGCGGGGGAGGAAACCGCCAGCTTCACGACCGTGACCCTCTCGTCGATTGACGAAACGTCGCCCGCCTACAAAAGCGGTCTTCGTAACGGCGATACGATCCTAAAGGTGGACGGCAAGCGCATCGCCACCGATTTGGACCTCGTGATGATCCTCCAAAGCGATGAGGACGGCAAATTTGACTTCGTCGTGCGCCGCCAAAGCGGAGACAAGCAGGAAAAAGTCACGCTCAACGACGTTCAATTCCGCCTGCTGGAGGCGGAGGACGGCACACGGTATTTGTCCTACGATTTCACGGTCAAGCCGCTGAAGCGCACGGTGCTGACCACTATTACGCAGGCGGCAAAAATGGAATACAGCTACACCGTTCTCGTGTGGCGCAGCCTCGGCAGTATCCTCAAGGGCGAGTACGGCTTAAACGAACTGTCCGGCCCGGTGGGGACGACCGAAATCATCGCCGACGCGGTGGATACCGCGGTGACGGATGCGGTGGAAAATAACAGTCTGGAAGGCTTGTACGGGTTTTTGATGCTCGTCATTCTCATCTCGGTCAACGTGGGACTGTTCAACCTCCTTCCGCTTCCGGCGCTTGACGGCGGGCGGCTGCTCTTTTTGCTGATCGAGCTGGTCATCCGTAAGCCCGTTCCGCAAAAGTATGAAGCGATCGTGCACGCGATCGGCTTTGTGCTGTTGATTTTACTGTCTATCGTTATCGCGTTTTCGGACGTTTTTAAAATCATCAACCGATAAATTTCCGGCGTTTTTACACCCAAGTCGTTGACTTGGGTGTTTTTTTACAGTATTTTTGCCTCATTTCCGCGTGTTTTTGTTGACATTTCACGAAAATGAAGGTAGAATAATAAGATAATAAGTTTAAACTTTTACAGAGGGGTGTTTGCGTTGCTCAATTCGTTCTACCACAAAAAAACCGGCCAAAAGATCCTGCTGCTCGTGTTGATCGCGGTGGCGCTTATTTTGCTGCTTATCATGTGCGTGGACCCCACCAATCTGCTTCGTCCCGTGGAGGGAGAGCGCGAGGCGTGGAACAAAGGCTGGCACTTGGTCGATTCCGAGGGGCGCAACTTACAGGTCAATCTGCCGCAAACGCTGTCGTACGGCGAGGGGGAGGCGACGCTGTCCCGCGTGCTGGATGACCGCGTGAACGATACGGACGCGGTGCTGCGCCTCTGCTCGAAATACGAAGATATTACCGTCTTTTTGGATGGTCAGGAAATCTACCGTTACCCGAAAGAGACGTCGTCGCTGACCTCTGTGACCGGCATTACCTATCACCAAATCGATCTGCCGGAGAATTCCCAGGGCAAGGAGCTGGCCGTTCGCTATGCGTTCCAGGGCGCGACCTCGATGATTTATGAGCTGCGCGGTGTAGAATTTGCCACCAAAGACGTGTTTTTGGATCGCGCGGTGAAAGAGGCCGTTCCGTATACGGTCGTGGCGGTGGTGGTGGCGCTTGCCGGTATCGTTGTGCTTTTGATGACGGCCCGCGTCCACAATAACCCCGCGCTCGCCAATACGTTTTATAACATCGGCGTGTTTGCGCTGTTCTTCGCCGTGTTTATCTGTATCTCCTCGCCGTATGCGCCGTATATGCTCTCGAATGCGCTGGCACGGCATTTTATTCTTTACGAAATGATTTTGTTGATGCCGATCCCGTTTGTGATGATGTTCCTCGGCATTATCGACGAAAAATACCGTAAACGCGCGATCTGCGCGGTCATCCTGCACTTCCTCAACGCCGGCGTGCAGACGGTTCTCGCGCTGTTCGGTGCGGCGGATTTCCGCTCGCTGCTGCCGGTCACGATGCTGATTACCGCGTGCTCGATGGTCATGGTGCTTTTGGGCGTGTACCGCTCGAAAAACACAACGGACAGCGTGCCGTGGATCAACGACGCGGCGGTGCTGGTGGCGCTTGGCGCGATGGTTGATATGTTCCTTTGCATCATCGGGCACCCCTCGTTCGGGAGCTGTCTGTTCTTCGCGATCGGTGTGCTCTTGTTCCTGATTGCCCAATTTTCCTATTTCCTGTATGCGTATTCGGGGCAGTTCCGCACCAACGTGGAGACGATGCTGTTGCAGGAAATGGCGTACAAGGATATGCTGACCGGTATCGGCAACCGCAACGCCTACGAGCTGTATCTTACCGACATCACCTCGCGCCCGCCCGGTGACCGGATGTACGGTCTTATTGCGGACATCAACGACCTCAAGCGTACCAACGACACCTACGGTCACGAGATGGGCGATAATATCATCGTGGAGGTCGGGGATATTCTGTTTAAAATCTTCGGCAAAAACGGTTCCTGCTTCCGTGTGGGCGGCGACGAGTTCGTGGCGTTCATCCGCGGTATGTCCGGTGGACAGATGGAGCAGCATATCGCCGAATTCAAAGAAGAGCTTAACAAATACAACGAGGATCATGTTCCGGCGATCCGCGTGGCGCTCGGTTATGCCGAGACGGAGCCGGACGATTATCGCAATATGAAAGCGTTCCTGCGCCGTATCGATAAGATGATGTACGAGGATAAGCGTAGCGGCAAGGCGCTGGATAAGCTGCACGCGATGGAAAAAGAGCTGGATGATTCCGCTTTGAACGAGCAGGTGGAAAGCTCGTTTGCGGTCAGCTCGATCCCCGATACCTTAAACCAACCGGTTGAAACGATCAACGAATTCACAAAGCCCTCCGATAATTCTGACTCTGTGTCCGAAGAGACTTCTTCGGACGCGGAATAAGCGCGGCATAAAAAGGAGGCTACGCTTATGTGGATGAAAGTGTTGGAAAAGCTGGATAATAACCGGTTTGCGCGTATTTTACAAAACGCGTTGATGCTGGCGTCGCCGTTTTTGATTATCGGCGCGCTCGCAAAAATCTTGTGCGATTTCCCGGTGGAGGCGTATACGTCGTTTCTCACGTCGCTGTGGGGAGGGGCGCTGTATAACGCGCTCCACTCGGTCTATGCGTATACGTTCGGTGCCTTTTCGCTGATTTTGGCCATTACCGTGGCGATCTCGTTCCGCAACCTGATGGATCACGAACGCTACGGCATATATCCGTTAACCGTTACGGTCACGTATATGCTCTTGTTGTACCGCGGAAACGAGGGGCTGACCGCCGAAGCGCTTCAGCCGCTGTATGCACTGGCGGCGGTGGTCGTCTCGCTGCTTATCTGCGTCGGACTGTATTACGTGATCCGCTTTAGCGACCGCATTACTTTGGCGCCGTCGGAGATCCGCGGCGATCAGCGGTTCCACAGCAGCATCTTGATGTGGCTTGCGGTGGGTGTGTTTTTGCTGTGCGTCGCGGGGATCCGCGTGGCGCTGAACGCGTTGTTCGGCGATAACGGCACGTTCCTCGAGCTTGTAAAGCTGTTCGTGAGCGCGGTGTTCCCGGAGGGGACGACCGCTTCCTACGGCAACGCCCTGCTGTACGTTCTGTTGTCCGGCCTGCTGTGGTATATCGGTATTCCGGCGGATGAGGTGCTGGAGGACGTGCGGGAATCCGTGTTTGCCCATTCCGGGGAAGTCACCGGCTTGCTTTTGACCGATGACGGCTATACCAGCACGTTCTTTAACGTGTTCGTGCAAGTGGGTGGCTGCGGCGGTGCGCTGTGCCTTGTGCTGGCGCTTCTCATCGCCTCGAAGGAACAGCAGACTCGCAAGCAAAGCGGTTTTCTCTTTGCGCCGGTGCTGTTCAACTTCGGGGAGACGGCGCTGTTTAGCGTGCCGGTGTTCTTTAACCCGATTTTGCTGATCCCGTTTATCGGCGCTCCGCTTATTTTGTTTATTCTGTCTACGTTCTTTTCGGTCATCGGCTGGATGCCCGCCGTCGTCAACGAGGTGAACGGTATGATGCCGGTCGGCTTGTCCGGCTTTCTGGCGACAGAATCGTGGCGCGGCGCTTTGTTCCAGGTGTTTAACCTTGTCATCGGCACGCTGATTTACGTTCCGTTCGTGCGGCTGCTCGGCAAACCGCGTCACTACCTTTTGCAATCTCGTGTGAAAGAATTGACCGAGATCGTGAAAGAGGGCGAACGTGTCGGCGTTGTGCCGGAGCTTCTCAAGGGTGACAAGGAAGTGAACCGCGCCGCCAAACGCCTGCTCGCGGATATGTACGATGCGATCGAGCGCGACGAGGTTACGCTCTATTATCAGCCGCAGGTCAACTCCCGCGACGAGATTATCGGCGCGGAGGGTCTGTTCCGCTTTAATCATCCCACCTGCGGATTTATCTATCCGCCGCTCGCCATTCATTTGGCAAAGGAAGACGGCTACGTGGATCAGCTGACCTTGCGTCTTATCGACCGTGCGTGCGAGGATCTCGAGGCGCTCTCTGCCGAAGGCTGTGAAAACTTTAAGCTGTCGGTCAACATCCTGCCGATGCAGCTTGAGGACGAGAGCTTCGCCAAGAAGATTAAAGACCGTATCGACGCTCACGATTTCGGCTCCTGCTCGCTGGCGCTGGAGATCACAGAGCAGGATGCGTTGGTCGCCATGCCGTTCGTGGAGTCGTCGATGAACGATTTGAAACAAATCGGCGTCGATCTCATTATGGACGATTTCGGCATGGGGCACAGCTCGATGACCACGATGCAGAAAAACCGCTTCAACTACGTGAAGCTGGACGGCAACCTCGTGAAGGATCTTCTCAACAACGAGCGCTCCGCCGACATCGTGCAGGCGGTGTGCCGTTTGGCGGATAAGCTGGAATTCCAAATCATCGCCGAATACGTGGAAACGGAAGAACAGCGTGTGCGGCTGCGTGAGCTGGGGTGCGAGATCTATCAGGGTTATCTGTATAGTAAAGCGCTGCCGTTTAACGAATTTTTGGAATTTTGGCGGGAGAACGTTCGCAAAAACCGAAAAAAATCCTAAAATGAGGTTGACAAACCGCGAAGAACGTGATATTCTTTTTTCTGTTATGAATTGAATACCTATTTAAAGGCGATGACGAAGACGGTTAAAGCGTCCGCGTTTTCAGAGAGTCGGCGGCTGCTGCGAGCCGATAACAGCGCGTTTTAACGATCCCTTCCGAGCTGAAGTCCCGAACGTGGAAACCCCACCAGTAGACGGCTTCCGTGCTTGCCGCGTGAAGGCAAAGGGCTTGTTGGAGCCTGCTGAGTGGCGCCGTTTGGCGCAATTTGAGTGGTACCGCGGAATTTCGTTCCGTCTCAAAGGAAACTTTGAGACGGAACTTTTTTTATTGAAATTATTTGCGAAGGGGGTCTTTTCTATGTCCGCAGAAGCGTTTGTTGTTGCCGAGAAACTGAAAGAGGTGGCCGAGCGAATTCGTGCCGTGCGTGAAGACGTGGGGATCGCGATCGACGATATGGCGGAGCGCACCGGCGTTTCCGTGGAGGAATATCGCCGAATCGAAGCGGGCGAGACCGACTTCGGGTTTACGTTCGTGTATAAATTTGCGAACGTCTGCGGCATTGAGATCACCGATATTATGGAGGGCAACAGCCCGATTTTAACGAACTACACCGTGACACGCAGGGGCGGCGGGCTGCACTTCACCCGTATGGAGGGCTACACCTACCACCATCTCGCGCCGATGTTCAAGCACAAGATCGCCGAGCCGTTTTACGTGGAGATCCCGTATTCCGCCGAGGCGCTGATGGCGCCGGCGCACCTGTGCGTCCATAAGGGGCAGGAGTTTGACGTGGTCGTCAAGGGAACGGTCAAGATCCAAATCGGCGAACATCACGAGATCCTCCACGAGGGTGACAGCATCTATTATGACAGCTCCACGCCGCACGATCTCGTCGCGATGAACGGGGAGGACGCGGCGATTTACGCCGTCGTGATGAGCCCCAACGGCGAGGACGTGGGACAATATGAAAAGGCGGTGTCGATGCCGTCGGTCACCAACGTGGAAAAAGCGAATCTCAAAGACCCGGTTTACGCGCGCTTTATCGACGAAAAGGTGGAGAACGGCCACCTGACCTCGATTGCGTTTAAGGACGTGGAACATTTTAACTTTGCGTTCGACGTGGTGGATGCGCTGGCCGAAAAATGCCCGCAAAAGACCGCGATGCTTCACGTGTCCGCCGACAAGACGGCGCGCACGTTTACGTTTAAGGATATGAGCGAGCAGTCGGCGAAAACCGCCAACTACTTCCGCTCGCTCGGCATCAAAAAGGGCGACCGCGTGATGCTGGTGCTTCGCCGCAACTACCAATTCTGGTTCTCGGTGCTGGCGCTTCACAAAATCGGCGCGGTGGTCATTCCCGCGACCGATCTTCTGACCGAACACGATTTTATCTACCGCTTTGATGCGGCGGGCGTGTCCGCGATCGTGTGCAGCGGCGACGGCGCGGTGGCGGAGCAGGTCGATTTGGCGGCGAAAACGAGCAAGACCCTGCGCGTGAAGGTGCTGACGAACGGCAGCCGCGAGGGATGGCACGATTTCGACAAAGAAATGCCCGCGTTTTCCGCCGAATTTCCGCGCACGGAGGATTCCTGCGGCGGCAAAGATCCGCTCATTATGTTCTTCACGTCCGGTACGACCGGCTATCCGAAAATCGCGGTGCATAATCACCTCTATCCGCTCGGCCATTTCATCACCGCGAAATATTGGCACAACGTCGACCCGAACGGCCTCCACTTTACGGTGGCGGATACCGGTTGGGGCAAGGCGCTTTGGGGCAAACTGTATGGGCAATGGCTATGTGAGGCGGCGACGTTCACCTACGATTTTGTGAAATTCGATGCCTCCGACGTGCTGCCGATGCTTGCAAAATACAACATCACCACGTTCTGCGCCCCGCCGACGATTTATCGCTTCTTTATCAAAGAAAACTTGCAGGCGTACGATTTGACTTCTGTAAAATACGCGACGGTGGCGGGCGAAGCGCTCAACCCCGAAGTGTTCAACCAATTCTTAAAAGGCACCGGTGTGCCGCTGATGGAGGGCTTCGGTCAAACCGAGACTACGCTGACCGTCGGCAACTTCGTCGGCGAGCCGATCAAGCCCGGTTCGATGGGCAAACCCAGCCCGCTGTATAACGTGGACATCCTGCTTCCGGACGGAACGCCCGCCAAAGTGGGCGAGGTGGGCGAGATCGTTGTGCGTACCGATAACGGCGCGCCGTGCGGTCTGTTTGCCGGCTACTACAACGACGAGGAAAGCACCAAAGCCGCGTGGCACGACGGCTGTTATCACACGGGCGATACCGCGTGGCGCGACCAGGACGGCTTCTCCTTCTTCGTCGGTCGGGTAGACGATCTTATCAAGTCTTCCGGCTACCGTATCGGGCCGTTCGAGATCGAAAGCGTGCTGATGCAGCTGCCGTACGTGCTGGAATGCGCCGTTACCGCCGCGCCGGACGAGATCCGCGGTCAGGTGGTCAAAGCGACCATCGTGCTGACGAAAGACCGTCTGCCGAGCGAGGAGCTCAAAAAAGAGATCCAAACCTACGTGAAAAAACACACCGCACCGTATAAATACCCGCGTATCGTGGAGTTCCGCGACGAGCTTCCGAAAACCATCAGCGGCAAGATCCGCCGCGTGGAGCTGCGGGAAGAATAAAAGGGGAGAGAGCCATGCGCAAAAGCGGAATGTTGTTGCCGATTTTTTCGTTGCCGTCGGAATACGGCATCGGGACGTTCGGCGCGTCTGCTTATGCGTTTGTGGACTTTCTTGCCGCCGCCGGACAGTCGATTTGGCAAATCCTGCCGCTCGGCCCGACCGGGTTCGGCCATTCACCGTATCAGTCCGATTCCACCTTTGCGGGCAACCCGCTGTTTATCGACCTCGATTTGCTTGTGAAAGACGGTCTGCTGCGTGAAAGCGAGTGCGCCGCCTTTTCGTGGGGAGAATCGCCCGATAGGGTTGATTACGACCGCGTAAAAGCGTACCGACCTCTGCTGTTCAAAACCGTGTTTACGCGCTTTTTCGGGGCAATTCCGCCCGATTACGAGGCATTCTGCGAGGCGGAGAGCGGCTGGCTTTCCGATTACGCGCTGTTTTGCGCCCTCAAGGACGCTCACGGCGGCGCCGAATGGCAAGAGTGGGCGCCCGTTTACCGTGACCGCGACGAAGCGGCGCTTGCGTCGTTTTCTGCGGCGCATCAAGACGAGATTGCCTACTACAAAATGCTGCAATATCTCTTTTTCCGTCAATGGCGGGCGCTCAAAGCCCGCGCCAACGCGAAAGGGATCGACATTTTGGGCGATTTGCCCATCTACGTGGCGATGGATTCCGCCGACGTGTGGAGTCACCGCGAGCTGTTTGCGCTGAACGCCGAGGGGAAACCCACCGAGGTATCCGGCTGCCCGCCGGACGCGTTCTCCGAGGACGGGCAAAAATGGGGCAACCCCGTTTACCATTGGGCGGCGCTCAAAGACACCGACTACGCCTGGTGGAAAGCCCGCGTGCGCCACGCGTGTATGCTGTACGACCTTGTGCGCATCGACCATTTCCGCGGATTCGAGTCGTATTATTGCATCCCCGCCGCGGCCGAAAACGCCAAAACCGGCGTGTGGCGCAAGGGCCCGGGAATGGATCTGTTTTGCTCGCTCGAAGAAGAGCTGGGCCGCCTGCCGCTTATTGCGGAGGATCTGGGCTTTTTAACACCCGCGGTGTATGAGCTTTTAGCCGCAAGCGGCTATCCCGGAATGCGCGTGATGCAGTTCGCGTTTGCGGACGTGCAGGGGGACAGCAGCTATCTGCCGCACAATTTCTGTGTCAACTGCGTCGCCTACACCGGCACACACGATAACGATACGATTTTAGGCTGGGCGAAAACGGCGCGAGCGGACGAATGGGACTTCGCTGCCCACTATTTAGGAATTGAGACCCGCGAACAAGCGCCGCAGGGGATGCTCAAAGCGCTTCTCGGCTCTCGCGCGGACACCGTCGTGTCCCAGGCGCAGGATTGGCTCAAAAAAGGGAGCGAGGCGCGCATCAACACCCCCGGAACGACCGAGGGAAATTGGTGCTGGCGAGCGCAAAAAGGGGCTTTTTCTGACGAAATTGCTGTAAAGGCACTTGACTTAACACGGCTGTATCGCCGCTGAGCGGCGTTACCATAAAATTGCTTCAAAAACCAACGGATAAGAAACGGAGGATTTAGTAGTATGGCATTGTACGACAAGGTTTCCACGGACTTGAACTTCGTGGAGCGCGAAAAGAAGATCGAGGCGTTTTGGAAAGAGAAGGACATCTTCCAAAAGAGCATCGAGGAGCGTAAAGGGGCAGCCCCTTACGTCTTTTTCGACGGCCCGCCGACGGCAAACGGCAAACCGCACATCGGTCACGTGCTGACCCGCGTTATCAAGGATATGATTCCGCGCTATCGCACCATGAAAGGCTACGAAGTGCCGCGTAAAGCCGGTTGGGACACCCACGGTTTGCCGGTCGAGCTGGAAGTGGAGAAACTGCTTGGTCTCGACGGCAAGGAGCAAATCGAGGAATACGGTCTCGAGCCGTTCATCGAGAAGTGCAAAGAGAGCGTGTGGAAGTATAAGGGGATGTGGGAGGATTTCTCCTCGACCGTCGGTTTTTGGGCGGATATGGACAACCCCTACATCACCTACGACAACAACTTTATCGAGTCCGAGTGGTGGGCGCTGAAACAGATTTGGGACAAAGGCCTGCTCTACAAGGGCTACAAAATCGTGCCGTATTGCCCGCGGTGCGGTACTCCGCTGTCCTCCCACGAGGTGGCGCAGGGCTATAAAGACGTCAAAGAGCGCTCCGCTGTGGTGCGCTTTAAGGTCAAGGGGGAAGAGGCCTACTTCCTCGCGTGGACGACCACGCCGTGGACGCTGCCGTCCAACGTGGCGCTGTGCGTCAACCCCGACGAGACCTACGTCAAGGTGAAAAAGGACGAATACACATACTATATGGCGGAAGCGCTTGTTGCTACCGTTCTCGGTGAGGGCGCGGAAATCCTCGAATCCTACAAGGGCAAAGACCTCGAATACAAAGAGTATGAGCCGTTGTTCGATTTCGTTCACCCGAACAAAAAATGCTACTATGTCACCTGCGACAACTACGTTACGTTGACCAACGGTACCGGCGTGGTCCACATTGCGCCGGCGTTCGGTGAAGACGACTCGGTGGTCGGCAAAAACTACGATCTGCCGTTCGTGCAGCTCGTTGACGGCAAGGGTGAGATGACCAAAGAAACGCCGTGGGCGGGAATGTTCTGCAAAAAGGCGGACAAAGAGGTACTGATCGACCTCGAAAAACGCGGGCTGTTGTTCTCGGCCCCGGTGTTCGAGCACAGCTATCCGCACTGCTGGCGCTGTGACACGCCGCTCATCTACTACGCGCGTGACTCGTGGTTCATCCGTATGACCGACGTGAAAGACGACCTCATCAAAAACAACAACACCGTCAATTGGATCCCCGAATCTATCGGCAAGGGTCGCTTCGGCGACTGGCTCGAAAACGTGCAGGATTGGGGTATCAGCCGTAACCGCTATTGGGGCACGCCGCTGAACATTTGGGAGTGCGAGTGCGGCCATCGCCACGCGATCGGCAGCATTGAAGAGCTGAAATCCATGTCCTCGAACTGCCCGGAGGATATTGAGCTGCTCCGTCCTCATATCCACGCAGTTACCATCAAATGCCCGCATTGCGGCAAAGAGATGAAACGTGTGCCGGAGGTCATCGACTGCTGGTTTGACTCCGGCTCGATGCCGTTCGCACAGCACCATTATCCGTTCGAGAATAAAGACCTCTTCGAGGCGCAGTTCCCGGCCGACTTCATCTCCGAAGCGGTCGATCAGACCCGCGGTTGGTTCTATTCGCTTTTGGCGATTTCGACGCTGCTCTTTAACAAAGCGCCGTATAAAAACGTCATCGTGCTCGGTCTTGTGCAGGATGAGAACGGCCAGAAGATGTCCAAATCCAAGGGCAACGCCGTTGATCCGTTCGACGCGCTGCAAAAATACGGTGCGGACGCTATCCGTTGGTATTTCTACATCAACTCCGCGCCGTGGCTGCCGAACCGCTTCCACGACAAAGCGGTGGTCGAGGGTCAGCGCAAGTTCCTCGGTACGCTGTGGAACACCTACGCGTTCTACACGCTGTATGCCAACATCGACAACTTCGATCCGACCAAACAGAAAGCGGACAAAGCCTCCTTGTCGGTGATGGATAAGTGGCTCAATTCCCGCCTCAACACGCTGATCAAAGAGGTGGACGGCTATCTCGGTACCTACTGCATCCCCGAAGCCGCCCGTGCGCTGCAAAGCTTTGTGGACGACCTCTCCAATTGGTACGTCCGTCGTTGCCGTGAGCGCTATTGGGTCGCCGGTATGCCGCAGGATAAGATCAACGCCTATGCGACGCTGTATAATGCGCTTGTGACCGTTTGCAAGCTGGCGGCGCCGATGATCCCGTTCATGAGCGAGGATATTTACCAAAACCTTGTGCGTAACCTTGACAAATCCGCGCCGGAGAGCATCCATCTGTGCGCTTATCCGGAAGCGGACGAGGCCGCGATCGATCAAGAGCTCGAAGCGAATATGCAGCGCGTTCTCGACGTGGTGGTGCTCGGCCGTGCCGCGCGTAACGGCGCGAACCTCAAAAACCGTCAGCCGCTTTCCAAAATGGTGGTGTCTGCCGACGGCGATTTGCCGGAGCTGTTCCGTACCGTTATCGCCGAAGAGCTGAACGTCAACGCGGTGGAGCTGCAAGACGATATGGGTGAGTTTATGAGCTACAGCTTCAAGCCGCAGCTCAAGACGGTCGGCCCGAAATTCGGCCCGAAGCTGGGCGAGATCCGCGCGACGCTCCCGACGCTGGACGGCAACGCCGCCAAAGCGGAGCTGGACGCGACCGGCGCGCTCAAGCTCAACCTGCCGTCCGGTGAGATCTCGCTTCTCGAGGAAGATCTGCTCATCGACATCGCGTCGAAGGAGGGCTGGTTCCCGCTGTCCGACAACGGCGTGACGGTGGCGCTTTGCACCGAGCTTACGCCGGAGCTGCTCGAACAGGGCCTTGTGCGCGAGCTGGTCAGCAAGATCCAGACGATGCGTAAAGAGGCCGACTTTGAGGTTACCGACCACATCGCCGTCTCGTTTGCGGGCAGCGAAAACGCGCTTGCCGTTGCCGAGAAATATAAGGATTCCCTCGCGGACGACGTGCTCGCCGACGCGATCTCGTTCGGCTCTGTCGCGGGCTACACCAAAGAGTGGGACATCAACGGCGAGACCGTGACGATCGGTGTCGAAAAGCAATAATGTAAACAAATCGTAAATCTACTTGCCAAACGGACAACTTTCCGTTATAATAGAAGCAACGATTTTTTGGAGGTAAAACTATGCAAGTTTCCAATCTGATTTTGGCGGCGACCACCGCCGCCGCGAAATCCGCCGCCAACGGCCAGGATGTGCCGTGGTGGTATCAGTATTCGTCCATTTTGATGCTCATTTTCATCTTCGTGATCATGTATTTCCTGCTGATCCGTCCGCAGCGCAAGCGCGAAAAGGAAGAGCAGAAAATGCGCAACGACCTGCGCGTGGGTGACGAGATCGTCACCATCGGCGGTATCATCTGCCGCGTTGTGAACGTCAAGGAGGATCTCATCATCGTGGAAACCGGCGCCGACCGCACCAAGCTGTCCCTCAAGAAATGGGCGGTGCAGTCGAACAACACCGTCCACGAAGCATTGCCGGATGATGACGACGACGATTTTGACGACGACGACGATATTTAAATCGGTCTACTTTTCCTCCGCATCGCATAAGGTGTAATATCCTTATTTGATGCGGAGGAACTGCTATGTTTAAGAAAACCGATCGTTCGACGGAAGCTGCAGTCGCGTGGGGGAAACCGCTTTTAGTCGCTTCTCTGACGGCGCTGTTGACAACGGCGGTGCTGCTCTTGTTGTTTTCCGCCTTGTGTGTTTCGTCGGATGCGGCGTTCGGACTTGTAACGCCGCTGGCGCTTATCGCCGTTGCCGTGGGCGCGACCGTCGGCGGCTTTACGGCGGGAAAGCTTGCCCGTAAGCAAGGCTGGTTGTTCGGACTGTTGACCGGGCTGCTCCTGTTTTTGCTGTTGACCCTTGTGGGCGGACTTTGCGTCGGCGTCTTTTTCGGCGCGCGGTTTTTGCTGCGCCTTGCGCTTTGCGCGGCTTGCGGCGCGGTGGGCGGCATCGTCGGTGTGAATATCCGCCGACGCGATCTGTCGGTCTAACTGATTTTCCCTGTGCATAGAATGGTGGCAGGGAGGAATGTAGGATGATCAGGACAAGCCGTTTTTTTAAACAATTTTGTGCTTTTTTCGGTAACAACAGCCGTCTGTTTCTGTTTTTGGCGCTGGTGGTATGCGGCGTCGGCGTGGGGTGCTTTGCGTTTGCGGCGCTTCCCGCGGCGGCAACACCGCTTTTGGAGCTGATGACACCGCGTTTACCCGAGCAGCTTCGATTTTTGCCGGTGCTCGCGGCGTTTTTCCAAAACAGCCTCGTTACACTGACGGTGATCGGTCTTTTGATGCTGTTCGGAATGTCGCTATACGGTTTACCCGCGGTGGCGGTGCTTCCGTTCGGCTACGGCGTGGCGCTCGGGCTCGGCGAAATGACGGTCGTGAAAACGGACGGTGTCGTGGGGCTGTTGCTCTCGCTTCCGGGAGCGCTCGTAGCGGTGTGGGCGGTGCTGATCGCCTGCGCCCAAGCGCTCAAGCTGACCCTGCGGCTTATCGCGCAGGTGATGCCGTCGCCGCCGAAGGGCGGGTTGTGGCGCGATTTTCGGCTGTTTTTCTTGCGATTTATTTTATGCTTTTTGCTGGGGCTTTTGGCCTCGGCCATACAAACAACAATGGCGGTTTTCGTTTGAGATCCGCTGAAAGAACACGGATGTAAAAAGGAGGAACGCTATGGCTCGCGGGTTTAAGATGTTTGACGTTACGCGTCCGGGACGCGGGGTGGACCATACGCATATCGACGAAAAACGCGGTATTTTTCAGTTTTGGGAGCTGACCTTCCGCAAGTTTTGGAGTCTTTTAGAGCTGGGGCTTTTGTATCTTCTGCTGACGCTGCCGCTCGTAACCAACGGCCTTGCCTGCGCGGGAACGACGTTTATTACCCGCAACTTCGCGCGGGAGAAACCCGTGTTTCTCGTCTCCGACTACTTTTCGTGTATCAAAAAGAATTGGAAGCAGGCGCTGATCGTGGGCATTATCAACCTCGTTGTCGGCGGCATTATGGTTTACAGCGCGTTTTTCTATTTCTTTGCCGGCACAACGGCGAGTCTCATCTGTATGGCGCTGGTCATCGCGCTTTTTGTGGCGTTCGTGGTGATGCAGTTTTACATTTACGTGATGATGGTCACGTTCCGCTATTCTGTTTATAAGCTTTACAAAAACGCGGTGTATATGATTTTCCTCGGCTGGAAAGAAAATCTTATCATCCTCGGCGTTTTGATCGCCGTTTATGGATTTTTGTTCTCGATCGCGATGCTGTTCGTATTTTCCGGGCTCGATCCCATCGCGCTGTTGGTTGGCTCGTTTTGTCTTTTGTTTTTGCCGCCGTTTCGGATGCTGCTCACGCAGTTTTACGTGTTCCCGGTGGTCAAGCGGGTGCTTATCGATCCCTATTATAAAGAGCATCCCGAGGAGTTTGAGGCCGCTCGTCATCACCTGAACCTCGAAAACGAGGAAACCCGCAAGGCGGACGCCGAAAAAGCGATTTTCCACGACGTGGGGTCGGCGGAATCGGCGGCGGAGCCGCGCGAAAACGACGACAAGCCCACCCGCAATTTCCCGAAGCAATACGGGAAATTCTCCGATAACGACGAGGACGATACGATTTAACCTATGAAAAAACTGACGATTTTAATTGACGCCGACGGTGTTTTGGAGAACTTTTCCGAAACGTGGGTGGCGTACCTCAACAAAAAATACAACGTGAACGTCTCGCACGACGACGTGCGGGATTGGGATATGACCAAGGCATACCCGATGCTGACGCCCGAGCAGGTTTTGTCCACCGAGCTTGACCCGGAGCTGTACGACGGTTTACAGCCCATTCCCGGCGGACCGGAGGCACTGCAGGCGCTTCTCGCGGACGGTCACGAGCTTTTTATCGTAACCAACACCCACTATAAAATTGCCACCGAAAAGTTAGAGGGAACGCTCTTTAAATATTATCCCTTTTTGTCGTGGAAGCATTATATTTTCACCCACAATAAGCAGATGATCAAGGGTGATGTGCTGGTGGACGACGGGCTTCATAACCTCGTCGGCGGCGACTACGAAAAGATTTTGTTTTCCGCGCCGTATAACCGCGATTTCGACGCCGAAGCGAACGGAATGACCCGCGTGGAAAATTGGGACGAGGCGTATAACGCGATCACCGCAATAGCCAATACCTTAGAATGACAGCAGCGTGACGTGTCACACTGCTGTTTTTGCATTTTTACAAATTCGCCGCGATTTATTCAAGATTTCGTTAACATTTTCGGACAAGCCTTTGCTATACTTTGTTTGAAACTTCAAGAAAGGAATCGGCTGTATGTATATCCTGAAAAACGCACTTCGGTGCATTGCACGATCCAAAGGGCGCAACATTTTGATCGGCATCATTGCGCTGGTGATCGCCGTGTCCGCCTGTTTGGGGCTGTCCATTCGGCAAGCCGCCGACAGCGCCAAAGAAACCACCTTGGAGGGGATGAGCGTTACGGCGACCATCTCCTATGACCGCAGTTCTATGATGAACGACATCATGGGCGGCGATCAAGGCCCCGGCGGCAATTTTGACCCGAGTAAAGCGGGCGGGTTCGACCGTGAGCAGTTTGCGGACAAGATGGGGGATGTCTCCTCGCTGACGCTGGATGAGTACGAAATCTACGCCAAAGCGGAGTCGGTGCAGGAGTTCACCTATACGCTCACCGCCGCTTTTGACGGCAACGATGACCTGCTTCCCGTCAGCGACGAAACAGACGACGATTCCGAGAAAACGACCACCTCCGAAAGCAAGACCGGTCAAGGCGGCTTCGGCGGCAGAATGGGTTTTCCCGGCTTTGGCGGCGGCAATTTCACCTCCTCGGATTTCTCGATTATCGGATACAGCAGCGACAGCGCGATGACCGACTTTGTCAACGGCAACGCCTCGATTTTAGAGGGCGGCAGTATGTTTGAGGAAGGCTCCGAGGCGATGGAATGTGTGCTCTCGGAAGAACTGGCGTTATATAACAACCTGTCCGTCGGCGACACCATCACCCTGGTCAACCCGTCGCTTGAAAGCGAAATCTATTCGCTGACTGTGGTGGGGCTGTATTCCAGCGACTCCAACAACGACTTTTCGATGTCGATGTTCGGCAAAAGCCAAGACCCCGCCAACCAAATCTATATGAGTGCCGCCGCCTTGCAGGTGTTGCTGGATCAATCAAAAGCGAACTCTACGACCGTGACCGATGAGGACACCGGCAGAGAGCGCGAGAGTGCGGTGACCGGCTCGATTTCCGCCACCTATGTGTTTGCCGACGTCGATGCGTACAACACCTTTGAGGATGAGGTGCGCGATCTCGGGCTGGATGATGCCTACACCGTCTCTTCCGCCGACCTGACGGCGTATGAAAACAGCCTTACCCCGTTGAATACGTTAAGCAATATGGCGGGGTGGTTCTTGCTGGTCATTCTCATCATCGGTGCCGTGATTTTGGTGGTGCTCAACATCTTCAACGTGCGGGAACGCAAGTATGAAGTGGGCGTGCTGACCGCGATGGGTATGAAAAAATGGAAAGTGGCCGCCCAGTTTATGTGTGAAATTTTGGTGGTCACGATGGTTGCCGTTCTGTTGGGCGCGGTGATCGGCGCGGTTAGTTCTGTCCCGGTAACCAACGCGCTGTTGGCGGGACAGGTGGAAAGCCAAAACTCCCGGCAAACCCAAATGGACGAAAACTTCGGACGTCCCGGCAACTTCGGCGGCGGGAGGCCCGGCAGGAATATGGGAGAAATGCCCTCGGATATTTCCGATGCTTCCGGCGGCGGCAATCCCTTTGACAAGATGTTCGGCGGGGCGGCAGACTACGTCACCGAGGTGAATTCCGCTATGAACTTGACGGTGGTATTCCAGATGCTGGGCGTGGGATTGTTGCTCACGCTCGTGGCGGGAACGGTCTCCGTACTGTTCATTATGCGCTATGACCCGCTGAAAATCCTCGCCAACCGCGATTGAGAAAGGAGGAACCGCTATGTCGATTTTATCGCTTCAAAACATCTGCTTTTCCTATGAGAAAACCCCGGTGTTACAGAATATTTCGTATGAATTTGAAAAGGGAAAAATGTATTGCATCGTCGGCAAATCCGGCGCCGGGAAAACCACGTTGTTATCCCTGCTTTCCGGGCTGGCTTCTCCCGGCAGCGGCGAGATTCTATATGACGGTCACAACGTGGCAACCATTGACAAATACACGTTTCGCTCAAAATACATCGGTGTGGTGTTCCAAAGTTTTAATCTCATCACCAAATACACCGCTTTGGAAAATGTGATTTTGTCTATGGATGTGGCGGGATACAAAACCAAAAACAAAAAACAACGGGCATTGGATCTCCTCCAAAGCGTGGGACTGGACGAGGAGGAGGCCGATCGCCGCATACTGAAACTGTCCGGCGGTCAGCAACAGCGTGTCGCCATTGCGCGGGCGTTGTCGTATGACCCCGACATCATCCTGGCGGACGAGCCGACCGGCAACCTGGACGGCGAAACCCAAAACGAGATCATGGCCATTTTCCGGGAACTGACCCGCCAGGGAAAATGCGTAATTTTGGTGAGCCATTCGCCTCAGGTGGCGGCTTTGTGCGATGAACGGTACGAACTGGTGAAACTCAACCGCCCGAAAAAAGCACAGGCATCCACGCTGTCTTTGGATTAAAAAGAAATCCCTCGAACCTGCGGGCTCGAGGGATTTCTTTGTTATTCGGTTTTCTCGGGTTCTTTCGGTGTAACGTGGAGATTGGCGAGGGGATTGTTCTCGGTGGCTTCTTTCAGCTGCTTTGTGGATAGGTGCGTATAGATCTCGGTGGTACCGAGGTTTTCGTGGCCGAGAATGTCCTTCAGCACGCGGATATCGGTGCCGCCCTGCTGGTACATAAGCGTCGCGG
>JAZUKW010000103.1:0-14952 GCA_045643425.1 Acutalibacteraceae bacterium | reverse complement strand
CCCACCTCGGGGCGAACCGGGCTTTTGATCTTCGTGTCGTCCACCGGCTCGAAGTTTTGGTCGTACAGCACGACGTGCTGACGCTCACCGGCACCGGTTTCGGTGGCGCCCAGCATGACGTTGTGGTCTTCCGCTTCGAGCATCACGTTATGATCCTCTGCCGCGATCGCAGAGAACATCGTCGAGGTCGCCAGCACCACAACAAGCAGAACGGAGGTAAGCGCAAAAACGATAGAAAACACCTTTTTCACTAAAAATCACCCCTTCTTGGAAATACACTTTTATTATAACAACTCTTTGTCGATTTCGCAAGTGATTTTTGAAAAAACGACCGATTTTACCCCCTCTTCTTTTTTGTATAAAACTCCGCAAAAAAGGAAAACGGGCAAGCCCGAATGGGCTTACCCGTTTTGTATTGGATTTAGTCCCGTGCCACCGGATTAAATCCAGGTTTTACTCAACTCTCAAAAATTACTTTTTGCGAGCGAAGCAAAGGACAGCGGCGGAAGCAGACGCCAGCACGACAGCGGCAGCCGGGATGGCAGCGCCGGTAGACGGAGTGCCACTGGTGGTCGGAGCAGCGGTCGGAGCGACGGTCGAAGCAGTCGTGTTGTTCGTCGGCTGAGCGGACGGCTCGGTCGGCTGAGCAGACGGCTCGGTCGGCTCGGCAGACGGCTCGGTCTCGGACGGCTCAGTCTCGGACGGCTCGGTCTCGGACGGCTCAGCTTTCGCAACGATGTTCACCGCACCGGCGGCAACGGAGGTCTCCACGTCGGTGAAGTCCACGTCAATGTTGGAAGCCGGATCCGGGCAGGTCGCCGCAACAGCGGAAGAAGAACCGGCAGCGCCGACCACGTCGAAGGTGACGTTGGCGATGACACCGGTATCGGCGACGTTCGCCATCTCTTTCGCGTCGAACACGAGTTTGACGAGGCCAGGAGCTTTTTCGTTCGGGGTGACGTTGAACGCCGGCGCCTCAGCTTTGTTGAAGGTGAGGACGGAGGTGTCGTAGGTCATCTCGATGATGAAGGCCCAGATGCCATCGTTGGCAGTGGCTTTCAGGGGAAGAACGACTTGAGCAGTACCCTCTTCGACGTCGACGGTGTCGAACGCCAGCGAGAAGCTCGCCGCAGAGGCGGACACGCACAGGCTCATAACGAGCAGGGCGGACACGAGAATAGCAAGAACTTTTTTCATGATTTTTGATCTCCTTTTTCTGAATAATAATTTCTGAATATTCCAGAACTCTCTGACAGAGTTTCAGGACAAATACGGCCCCTTTCCGATTGAAAGGGAATTGACGTTACGTCAATTATTTCGCGATCTCTTTGCGCAGGCCGAGAACGTCTTTCATGTTGATAGCGCCATCACCATTGAAGTCGGCAGCCGCTTCGTTGATCTCCACCGCGATGTCGGCGAGGAATTTGCGAAGGGTCAGAACGTCTTTCATGTTGATAACACCGTCGCTGTTGGCGTCACCGGCGAGAACCGCTTGAGACGGCTGAGTCGGCTCGGTCTCGGACGGATCAGTCTGCTGCTGGGACTGGGACGGCTCGGTCACGGACGGCTCGGTCACAGACGGCTCAGTCTGGGACTGAGACGGGATAACGCCGCCATGCACGGCATAGATGGTCAGGCTGTTGACGTTGACAACGTCGTCAGAACCATCGGTACCGATACCGAGCTGCGCTTTGCTGCCGAGCTGAGGAATGGCATCATCCGCAAATCCGCAAGAGGACAGCGGGCCTTTGCCCCAAGACTCAACATATTTGCCTTCGGTCTCTTCGAGGAGAACGAACACAGCGTAGCCGGACGCACCGGAAACGTACTGCGCATCCGCCTCAACGAGGTAAGCGGTGGACGGGCCGTTGGCGGCGATGTCGTCGCGGATGGCCTGGTTCATCTCGTCAACCTGCAGCATGGCGATACCGCCGTTGCCGGTCACAACTTCTTTGTTGATGTCGCCGGACCAAACCTGCACTTTGTTCGTAAAGATGTCAGGGCTGTAGGTCTCAACCGGCTTCGGAGCGATGGTCGGGCCACCCGCTTCGTGGACAGCCACGAGGGTCAGGTTGCTGATGTGCACCACGACGCCGGGGCCATCGGAGCAGAGGCAAAGCTGGGTTTTACGGCCGAGAGTCTTGACTTGCGCGGAAGAATTGGTCCAGGTCACGTTCTGGCCCAAACCATCTTCGTAGTCGCACCAGATCTCGGTGTAAATGCCTTCATCCTCGATCTCTTCGAGCAAGCACCAGCTGAAGTAGCCCCAGCCACTCGGATCGTCCACGATCGAAGCGGTCGCGGTCAGCTTGTAGTTGGTAGCAACGCCGTTGGTGAAGAGGTCGTTCTGGATGGCCTCGGTGATCTCGTCAATCTGCAGGCCCTGGACACCGGCGCCACCGATGGTGAAATCCTGATCAAGCGTGCCACTCCAAACCGTGTACTCCGCCGCAGAAGCGGAAATAACACCGGTCATGAGGGTCGCGCCAATGATCATCGCCAGGGTAAGAGTCAAAGCGAGAACTTTGGACAATTTTTTCATGGGTATCTCCTCCTATTTGTATTTTTTACTATCATCTGTTCGCCGCAAGCAGCAGGGTCGTGGCACTACCCTGCCGCCGCGGTCAATCGAACACAAACTTTGGGGGCGGAACGGTTCCGCCGGGGTCAGCGGAGCTTATTGCTCAGGTTCTTCCTCCGCCGGGGCTTCTTCCGCCGCTTCTTCAGCAGGGGCATCGCCCTTTTTCTTGCCGAGCACGATGCCGGCAGTCGCACCGCCGCCGAGAACGACAACGCCGAGAACGATCCACAGCCACAGCAGGCTGCCTTTCTCCTCCGGCTCGACCGGCTCGCCGGACGCATTGGTCACGGTAGCGGTCGCTTGGGTCTCGATCGCAGCAGCCGCCGTAGCGGTGCCGGTTCCGGTAGCGGTAGCGGTAGCGGTCTCGGTGCCGGTACCCGTTCCGGTACCGGTCGCGGTAGCAGTTGCCGCAGCTTCGGTCACGATCACTTTCTTCGTGCCGATCACCTTACCGGCAGCGTTGGTCTCTTTCACAACCTTCACAGCCGTAGTCGGGGCTTTGGTCGCCACCGGTTTTTTGTCGGTTTTCGCCGGGGTCTTTTTGGCGGTGGTCTTCGGAGCAGCAAAGGCGTTCACCACTTTTTTGGAAGCGATGTTGTCTTTGTTGTCGATTTCCACAAGGCCGTCAAGACCGGTCTTCACGCTCTTGTCGAGCATGGTGTATTGCATATTGAAAAGTTTCGTTTTATCGGTCACTTTCCAAATGGTGACGTCGTCGATGATGTAGTCGCCGTGAGTAAACACCGGCAGACCGTTGGCATCCTTCGATTTGGTCGCCATGCAGAACTTGGCGTCGGTCGTGGTGGCCTGCAGGCCGTACATACCGTAGGCCTCGGTGCCGCCCTCACCGACCATGGAGCAGTAGTAGGTCTTGCCGTTGTCGACAATGGCACCGATCTGCGTCCATTTCTTCGCCGGGACTTCCCAATAGTCGTCCGCCGGGATCCACAGCTCGCCGGAGTTCATATACTGAATCTTCGGAAGGAAGGTTTGGGCCGTATCGGTATACACCCACATCGAGAAGAAGAAAGAGACGTCCTGCTTGTCGGTCACGTCATCCACATACTTGCCGATGATGGCGCCGATGTCTTTGCCGCCGCCCTCGTTGGTCACTTGCTCGTAAGCTTTGAGGAAGTTACCGTTCGCATCCACGTAGGAAGACTCGGAAGCCGTACCCTGTTTCGGATAGTGGTTGGTCAACACGAAGGAGAACTCGCCGCCCTCGTGATCCAGCTGGGACACCTTGCCGGACTTGCTCTTTTTCGCATAGACCTTTTGACGGTTGGTAACCAAAAGGCCCTTGCCCGAGTGACCGGAGGTCAGCTTCAGGTCGCAAGCGGGAATGAAGTTGGCGATCTCACCGGCCGTGAAATCCTGGTAGCCGGGGAAATAGCCCGCCGCTTCGGGGGAAGAAATCCCGTCGAAGGTCTCTTTGTAGACGATTTGGACGCCGCTGTCGTTCGGACCGGCCGACGTGTACTGTATCGGGCGGACGACCGACTTATTGCTGTTGGTGGCGGCGGAAGCCGGCAGAACCAGCAAGACGGAGGCCATCAGCGCAACACAGAGGGTGATGCAGAGTGTTTTTTTCATAGAAAAAACCGCCTTCCTTGAGATAATGTATCGGTTCAGCGCCCGTCATTTTGCACGAATTTTCCTCAAAATGTGCAAAAAAGAGCGCAAAATCCCTACTTTGTATTTTCTTTATACTCTAAAAATAAAAACTTGTCAAGGGAAAAATGTAAAAAAATCACCGAAAATTATAAATTTTTTTGGAATCACTCGATACCGGACGCCGCTTTTTCAAAAAGCTGGTACCAACTGTAGACGTGATGCACCGCGATTCCGTAATTTTCAAGACCGGTGTTGATGATCATGTGCTGGAGCTTATCCATCTCATCCAGCATGACGTCGCGCCCCACCGAGGAGTAGGTGATCTGCGGCGGAATGTCGTCGATCGCGAGGTCGAGGCAAGGCAGCATCGTCTCGCAGCCGACCACCAGGCGCTTGTTGTATTTCTTGGCGTACGGGACGTAGCGGTCGGTGCCGAACACCATTTGGCGCGCCGCCTCGCGGCGATACGCCATCACGGTGTCGGTGTCGCAGGTCTGGAACACCACGTCGATGATGTTCATTTCCTTGCGGCCGATTTTCACTACGTCCGTCTCCCGCAGGTCGCCGCACACGTCCGTCTCCAGCTCGAGGCCGTTATGGTGCAGGCGCTGGGAGATGTAGCGCATCAGAATGGCGTACTGCTGGAAGTACAGCTGACGCTTCGCATTGAAGTCGGAGATAGAGTGCGGCTCCACGTCGATGTGGGCGGAGGTGAACCGCTCCTCCGGCTCGGAGAACGCGTTATAAAACGCGATGGAGTCGATGAAGCTGTCGATCTCGGGATAGTGACGATCGGGATCGATCCAGCGGCGGCAGCGGTCGCGGGACACACCGGTCATAGCGGAGACGCGAATGCCGAGGTCGCGGCAGCGCGCCACGAATCGCTGGACGTCGGAATAGCTGGCACCTAAGGGGTCTCCCACCTCGCCGTCCGCATACATTCCGGTCACATCGAGATAAATCTCGGACACGTGGTTGTTTTTGAGGTGGCGCATGATCTGCTCATGGCCGACGCCGCAGGCAAAGCCCTTGATGCCGGACAGGTGCCACCACCACGTACCGATGTCGAACTTTTTGCCGTCCACTTCCCCCGCGATACCCGGTCGGGATTGGAGCTCTCTCGCTTTTAAATCGTACTGGTCTTTCATAGGTTCGTTCGGTCAGCGCGGCAGCTCCGCGATGACACTCGCTCCTTTCTCGATTTTGTCGTTGGGAATAAACAGGCTCCACGTTTGGAGCATTTCGTCGAATTCACAGACTTGCTCGACGCCGTCCAGGAAAAAGCGGGCTTTGTCCCCCGCTGCGCGGCGGATTTTAACTGTCAAGGGTTTGCCCCTTACAAGCACCTTTCCCTCGACTCCGTCGAACGGGCCTTTGGCGGCCGGGCGAATAACTACCCCGTCATATTCGGGACAGACGCCCAACACGTCGCGCACGAACAGCTTCATCGTTACGTTAGAACTGCCCGTCTGCCAATCGTTCATCGAATCGCCGTCAATATTGAGGCCCGCGTTATAGCCGTAAGAGTTCGGCATCACGAACGGTGACAGCGAGGTAAACTCGTGTGTAATGGGCAACGCCTTTACAAGCTCTTTCCAGCCGTCTTCGGCGAAGCCCATACGGAACAGCGCCATAATGGCGAACATCGACGCGTGAACGTAGACCGCACCGTTTTCGGCGGTGCCGGCGGGCAGCTTGTTGATGCGTCCGAAGCCCACCGCATCCTCTGCAAACGGATGAGAGAAGGTCAAAATACCGTACTTCGTGTCGAGCGACATCAGATCGTCGCGCAGCTGCCAGCGCAGGGACGGATCTTTTCTAAGAAGTCCGGTCATCACCCAAAACGCCAGCGACGTGCTGCTCACGCGGTCAAGTCCGTCGGGATCGCAGAAGCTGCCGACGAGATAGTCGCGGTGGTCGCCCCATCCGTGGATCACGCGCTTCGTTCCCTTGTCGTTTTCCACGATACCGTAGGTGCGAAGGCCTTTTTCCATACGGTCAGCCACGGTTTTATAGCGTTCGATACGCTCGGCGTAGCGTTTTTCATCCAGCCGCGAGAGCAGCTCGATCATCTCGTTGAGGTTTTGCCACACCTGCGCGCAAGCCATGACCGACACGCCGGTGCCATATTCTTTGTCAGGATCCTTCGAGACGCCGAGGCCGTCGAGCGCATCGTTCCAATCGCCGAACAGCACCCGCACACAGCCGGTCTCCTCGTCGATTTGACGCAGGAGATATTCGAGGATGCGCAAAAGATGCTCCAGCACGGTATCGTGCTCGCTGCTCTTTTTCACAAGGCCGAGACCGGTCAGCGGCGCGCCGGGATTCTTATTCAAAATATCGTAGTAACCGCAATCCTCGTCCAAAATGGAGAAGTCGCCGGTAAACTTGAGGTAGGTCACGATGGTGGAGATCACCCACACGCCCTGGTCGATGAACGGACGCACGTCCATACGCGGAACGTCACCCTCATACGCCGGCAGCGAATACTGTCGCGGACAGCGGCCGGAGGGATCGGTAAACTCGATCGCCTCGATCAGCTTTTTGCGGCTGTCCTCCGGACGCCAGATGAGATACGCCTCCAGCGCCTGCATCACGTCGCGGATACCGATGAGCGAGCCGGCGCCGGTTTGGGCATAGCCCTTCAGCATGGCGCAGAACTCGATCTGCTTTTTAAGATGCTCGAAGAAATGGTTAAGCTTGCCGTCCGTCAGGTTGCCGGATTGCAGGTTTTGGAAGGTCATCTCGAAATCGTCGTGCTTGGAGGATTCCAGCTTGTCGATGTCGGTCAAATAGGCATCCGTCTCCTCCGCGGATACGCGGTGAGACAAAAGCTCCGCGAGCGGCGCCGTATCCTTGCAGCGGATGGTGTACGTGAGCTTCGCGTCCCAGCGGGCGCGGCCGCCGGGCTTCAGCTCCATATTGAGCGAATCGGCGAACACACCCACGTCGTTAAACACCGTCACGTGCTTCGGGTTATCCCAATGACCGGTGAAGCTTTTGAAGCCGCTGTGGAGGCTGCCGTGAACGCCGCCAACCACTGAGAAGCGCGAGGTATTCTCCTCCGCGGAGAGGAGTGTGCCGTTTTCGATGTCAAAGGCACGCGACCAGGCGCCGAAGTTGCTGACCTGCTCGGTGCGGCTGACCATCACGCGGATTTGCGCGGTAAAGGGAGCGAGTCCCCCGTCCGCCGGTTTTTCGCCGACGCGAATTTCTTTAAACCAGCGCGTCTCGCCGCACTCGCCGAGCGTGTATTCGAGGTGGGGACAGAAATACGACGCGAGATAACACTCCTTCGCCGTCTCCCCCAGGTTTTCCGCCGTCGCGGTAAACAGCATTTTACGATCCTTCGTCGTAAACACGCGAACGGAGAAACGCATATCGTACGCCTCCGCCACGTAGGTGACACAGGACGAATTGAACACGGTGTACCGCGCCACGTCATCATCCTGATACGGAACAGCGAGGACCGGGAAGGTTTTAAGCCCTTCGGCGGTCTTCACGCCGACAAACCACGCCGCACGGGGCTCCTGCCCCTCGGCGCTATATAACAGCGGGCTGAACGCACCGTCGTTGCAGTGCATATAGCCGGCCGTGTATGCCCAAAAGTTAAAGCCGTCGTTTCCGTAGACGTAACGGTTTTCGCCGTCGTCACGGGGAAGCGACAAAATATCGCGCTTCGAAATATAATAGCACTTTGCCGGAATCTTGGCATCGTCGTATTCTCCGCGCATTGCGCCCTGATAAGCTGCGGACAAAGTATCCAATCGTTTAAAAAGCTCCGACTGCATATCGTGTTTCCTCCTCTGCTGTACCGGTGGTTTTGTGGTGTGGTACATTTGTGATCTGAAACGATCGTTTTATAATTAGGTAAAACACAATATATACTATACCTAATTAGAAAGCCATCGTTTACGGACGTTTCGCACAATGACCGCGCTCCGCTCGAGCGGAGCGCGGTCGAATTTGTGCTAACCCATAGTGCAGGGAACGTCAGCCGACGATACCCGTGCGCTCGATGGACTGGATAAAGAACTTCTGCGAGAACAGATACAGCACCAGGAGCGGCACAATGCACATCAGCGTCGTGGTAGCGGTAACAATGTCTTTGTAGGCTTCTTTATCCTGCGCCGAAATCACGCTGACCGCGCCGGCCTGTTGTTTTTGGTCAAAGGCGTACGCGATACTGTTCAGCATTCTCGCCAGCGTATTCGAGCTGTAGAACAGGTTGGTATAGGTGTTGTCACCCCACTGCCACACGAAGGCGAACAGGAAAACCGTCACCATGATCGGCACCGCCGACTGCAGCATAATGAGGAAGAAGGTCTTGAACGGGCCGGCGCCGTCGATAGCAGCGGCTTCGTCCACCTCTTTCGGGATGCCGCGGAAGAACTGACGGACGAGGTAAATATACAGTCCGCAGCGGGCGGCACACGCCGTAAGGCCGAGGCAGATGAACGGCCAAAGGCCGCCGTTCATATTGAACATCTTGAAGTTTAAGAACTGCGGGATCAGCACGACCTGCGTCGGAACCACCATGCAGATGACCACCAAAACGAACAGGAGGTCACGTCCTTTAAAGCGGAAGCGAGCGAAGCCGTAGCCGACGACCGTGCAGGAGAAGGTCTGCGTCAGACCCGCCACGAGGCAAAGCAGGAACGAACGTCCGAGGTTGCCCCAGAAACGGGCGATAACGATAGCATCCGAGTAGTTGGAAATCGTAAAGACCTTCGGGATCGCTTTAACCGTTTGGTCATAAACGTCTTTCACGCTCATGAACGAAACGGAGACCTTCATAAGCAGCGGCTGCAAAATAAGGAAGCAGGCGCCGACAACGAAAGCCAGGCGGAAAATGAAGCCCGCCGCTTTGGAGATAAATTGTCTTCTCTTGTAGGAGCTGTTCAGGAACGCAGGTTTCCGAATGCTCCGAGCCGTTTCGTTATTACTCATGATAAAACACCCTCTTTGCCATCAACGCGAACGCAATTCCAAGCACAATGCCGATGATGATGAAATACACCCACACCGAGGCAATTGCCGTTCCGAAGTCTTTAAGACCGGCCATCTGGTTTTTCACGTGGTTGATAACCGGGTTGGAGATGTTGGTAAACGAGTCGATGATCGTGTAGATCACGTTCAGCAGCAGGTACGGGCCGCACATCGGGAAGGTGATCTTCCAGAAGTTTTCCCAAGCGGTGGCGCCCTCGATGCTGGAGGACTCGTAAATGGACGGGGAAATCGTGTTCAGACCGCTCATGAAGATGATGATCTGCAGACCGGATTTGATGATAACGTCATACAGCTTACCGCTCAAATCGGTCATGAAGTTGATGATGCTCTCCGGCATACTGCCCTCGAGAAGCTTGTTGATCACTTCGGAGGAGGAGAAGCCGGCGCCCATGGCGTTGGCAGCGTCGGAGGCGCTACGTGCCATCAGCTGATCCATAAGACTGTTGGAATCCATCGAGGCGAGAACGCCGGTGGAAAGGACAACAGGCAGGAAGAAGATCGCACGAGCGGCCGCGCGGCCTTTGAACTCACGGCTCAAGATGAGAGCCGAGAAGAAGCTGAACGGAACCACGATGATGGTGTCCAGCGCCATGTTTTCAAGAGCGGTCATCAAACGCTTGATGAAGTTCGGATCCACGAACAGAATGTGGTGGTAGTTGGTCCAGCCTTTCGGCTCCAGCGTGTAGCCGGCGCCGATGATTTTAATGTCGTTAAAACTGAACACCAGCGACTGCACCAGCGGGATCGCGTAGAACACCAGGAAACCGATGAGGAACGGCGCAACGAACACCCAACCGGTGTTGTTGCGGCGCGTCATCAGTTTGCCGCCGCCGCGACGGGGGGATTTCACAGCGTTTTGTTTTTTACTCATTGTGCATCCCCTCCTTTTGCGGTTGTGAATTTCAGATAGCTGCCGCCCTCTACGTTACCGTAGGAGCTGGCGAACGCGGCCGTGCCGTAGTTGACGATCACACCGTTGCCGTTGTCGTAGGTCACGGCAACCACGTTGTCGTTCAGCTTGTCGTAGCCGGTCATCTTCGCGCCGTACACGTCGGACAGCGCCTCCGTCACCGTGTTGGTGACTTCGATCATAGAATCTTTAATGGTATCGTAGGTCACCGCGAAGTACTGATCGTACTTGGTGTATTTCACCTTGTCGTTCGCTTCCTTGATCACGGTGAAGTCCGGCGCGCTGCCGGTCTCGATACATTTCAGCGTGTAGAACGTGCTGTCCGCCTCGTTGTTCCAAACGTCCGCCGTGTAGACCATATCGCCGGAGAGGACCATCTGCGTAAACGGAACGCTGTACGCGATGATCGGGTGGGCGTTGCTGGTCATGGGGAGTTGGGTCGCGACGTCCAAGGATTTCAGCGCGTACTCGTTCGCGCCGCGGGCAAGCAGCCCGTAATCCTTCGCCTGCTCTTGAAGCAGAGCGTCCATTTCGGCTTTCGCCACGTTGCGGCTCTTGAAGTTGTCGCGGTTGTAGTCACCGGACAGATCGGAGGCCGCATAGGTAAGACCGACGGTCTTCACCTTGGGGAGCTTTTTGCCGTAGCTTTCAAGGAAGCTCTTCAAGGTATTCTGGCTCTTCTCCGGCGAGAGAACGAAGCCGTAGAAGCCGTCCTCATCCACCATAAAGTTCGAGATGTTGAAGTCCGCTTTGTACGCCGCTTCACGAAGAATGCTGCGCGCCGCGCCGGACGTGGTGGTAAAGCCGTCGAACATCTTGTTGCGGTAGATGTACTGATAATCTACCAGCGGATAGAACGCGCCGTTCGCATTTTCCACCGCATCCGCCAGCTCTTGCATATCGCTGACGGAGCCGACCTTGCTCTCGGTCTTGACCTTGTCCTGAATGACGGCTTTCACGCCGCCCTTCACCCACGCATCGTACTGAACGATCAGCTTGTTATCGGAGAACAGGCCGGACAGCTCATCCACAATGCCTTTCGCTTGGTCAAAGGTGGTCAGCGGAACGATGTATTCCGTCGGCACACCGACAACGGTTTTAATATCGTCGATCGCGCCGAGGAACTCCACCGACACCGGCATTTTCTCCGGCAATTCGTTGTCGGCGATCTTGTTCTCGCTCTCCAAACGGGCTTTATACTCTTTGGCGATGTCCACCCACGAGGTAGCGTCTTTTCCGAGGAAGGAGAAGTCCACCTGGATGGCGTCTTTGATCGCCTCGTTGGCGTAGGTGGTAACGGTATCCGTATCCTCCGCGCTCATACGCACCTGCTCGGTGTCCACAAGCTGGAAGTAGAAGCCGCCGTAACCCGGCGCCGTTTTGCTCGTGCAGGGGTTCACCATCATATACGCCGTAGCGTCCGCCCCGGTGGCGGTGGCGTACATGGAGCCGTCCTTGTTGGACAGACCGTACATCGGGAAGTAGAGGTTCTTCTTCTCGGAGGTGCTGGTCTTTTGGCTCTGGGCAAAGTCACGGCCGTAGAATTTCTCTTGGTACACGGAGGTACCGGAGGCCGCCGTCTCTCCCAGCTTGACGATCGCGCCGGAGCCGTCCGGCAGCAGCATCTGGGTAGAGGCGATACCGCCCTTGGTGTTCCAGTGTGGAAGCACCGTAATGCCTTGGATGATCACACCGCCGGTGGTGCGGATCTTGTCCACGGGGACGTCCACGACCAGACGGCCGTTTTGCAGCGTGTAGGTCATGGTCACGGCGTAATAGTTCGTTACACCCTCCTGATCCACGTAACCGACCGCCGTCAACTCTTTCTCGCGATCCTCCATTGTGAAACCGGCATTCTCTAAATAGCCGAGGATGCGGTTCTTTTGGAGGGTGGAGGGAGAATTCTTGAGCACGCGCAGCTTGCCGAGGCTTTTGGCGTTCAGGTATTTCTCCGTAATAGCCGCCTCCGTCTGCGGATCGTCGATCGTCTCCATATCCACCAGCGAGTAGTAGGTCTTGAAGTTGTGCTGGTCAGAGGTCTTTTCGATGGTGGCGAGGATCTTGTCGAAGGTCTCCACCGTCATCGCCTGCGGGTACAGCGGCACGTTCTGTTTCTTACCGAACAGATACTCGATCGAGAAGCCGTTGTCCTGCTTCGTCACCTCAAACTGCTCGTACTGCACGCTTTCCTCGAAGTTGTTTTCTTCGGTCACGGTCTCGGTCGTCGTACCGATGGTCGTCACCAGCAACTGAGAGGAATAGGTGCCGAGTTTGTTTTGGTTAAACGCGGTACGATCCTGCGGGTTGGAATACCACACAGAGCCGTCTTTCGTTTTCACCGCGATTTCCGTGGTCTTTTCGTTGAAGTACAACGTCAGACCGTCCGCCGAAGCCATTTCGGTCATCTTCTCGATGCCGAAATCGCTCTGCGATTGTTCGTAGCGTTTGTCGTTGGTCGACCACTGGTTCACGTCGTTCATCGTCATCGACGCGAACAACGAGGCGGTCGAGGCACATCCGGTCAAGCCGATCGCAAGACACAGGACGGCGCCCAACGCCAAAATGCGTTTTAACATTTGTCCTTTCATCTTGCTCACACCCTTAACTGAATTTCCGTAATAATGCCCGCGATATAGCTGTAAAGCGAGTCGAACATACTCGCGAACAGCACCATCAGGAACATGATAAACACCATACCGAACAAGGTCAGCACCACCGTGAACAACGCTTTGGTCAAGGTGAATTGGTGAACCGTCAGGTTGCCGACGAAGGCATACAGAACGAAGAACACCGAACCGATACCGCTGATAATGCCGAGGAAGCCGGCCTCTTCAGCGGTGAACCAGTAGCTGGCCGGGATATACAGGAAGTTGGTAACGATCCACGGAACCGTGGAATAGCACAGCGACATATAAATGTCGCGGAAGCGGCCTTCGCCGTCCACCAGCGCGGTGACCGACCAGTTGGCGATGCACCACAGGAAGAACGGGAACAGCACGTTGGCGATCTCACGGATCACGCTGTAGGTACGCTCGTTGACGTCGTTGAAGATGAAGCCGGTATACACCTGCTTGCAAATCACCGAGAGAACGAACAGGCACATCAGAATGAAGCAGGCGAGCAAATCGCCTTTCCCCTCGAAGCGCATTTCATACACGCCTTGGATCGGGTGGGAAATGATGTCGCCGGAATACTTGAGGCCTTGCAGGACTTTGTTATCTTTCCAATTTTTCATCAGCCCTCCGCCTCCTTCCGCTTTTTGGCTTTCGCTTTTTTCACGATCTTCAAAACGATCACCAGCACGACGATGCCGAGGATGACCAACACGATCGGCATAAACCAGCGAGCCAACACGTCTTTACGCAGCTCCGACCAGGCTTTGGAATACCAGGACTTGTTGTTGCAAAGCTTGAACAAGCGGCTGGCTTCCTCGTAATCGCCTTTCCAATAGGCGGTCTTGCCGAGGCCCAAATACGCGAGATCGTAGGTGGCGTCGTAGGTCAACACGTTGCTCCACACCTCGGAAGCAGCGGAATACTGACCGTCCTTCTCGAGCTGGATCGCTTTCATAACGGAGCTTGCGAACGCCGTTTGCTTATACATAAAGATGGAACGGCTGTTGCTGTCCAGCGCGTAAATGTACTCGCCGCTTTGCGCCAACGCGATCGGCGTTTTCATACCGCCGGCGGAAATATCCGGGCCGCTGAACGCATACAGCAGGAAGCCCTCGAAGTTATACACGAAGATGTGGTTACGTTTGTTATCGAGGATCGCGTAGGTGCCGTAGTTGCCGCAAGAGACGTCGGTGATCTGGGACAAGCCTTGATAGTTGGCTTCCTTGTTCATGATCGTGTCCAAAATATCCGCGTCACCGACCGGCGGCATATAGCCGTCGCGCTTGAGGATGTCCGAACCCATCATATTGAGTCGGCGGACAAGCGCACCCTGCTCGGTACCTTTTTTGGCTTTGATCTCCGACTGCACCGTAGACTCGTTCGAGGCGGCGAGCGTCGAATAGATAAAGCCGGAAGCGTCCAGGTCAATGTTGTTGTAGTTGATCGGGACGAAGGTCACGATACGTTTTTTCTGCGCCTCGGTATAAATGTATTTCTTCATGAACTTGGTGAACGGGTCGATCGTGACCTTGCCGGCGGCCAGGAAGCCGTCGAACTTACCCTCTTCGTTGAAGGTCACGATACCCTCGTTGACGTTGGTCGCCACCACGTAGATGCGGTCGGTACGATCCACCACCAGCTTGGAGGGGATGTAGCGCTGCACGAACTCCTCGTCGATGATGGAGCTGTCTTTCGTGCTGGGACGGTCAATGGTCTTCTTCAAGTTCAGTTTCGCGGCGGCACCCTCCCCCTCTACGGCAAAGCAGTAGATTTGGTAGGTGGAGGTATCGGTCACGTAGATCAGACCGCCGTCGGTAACAAAGAGACCGCAGGGCTTGGAGAACGGCACGTAAGCACCGTCTTTGTAATACCCGCGCCAATCGGACACAAGATTGAGCTGTTCGTCCATTTTGATAATGGCGTTGTCTTTCTCGGTGTCGCCGTTGGCGGTCAGGTAAATAAAGCCGTCTTTTGCATAGACGTCAATGACTTTCTTGAGGTCGCCCACGCCGAGCGCCACGCCGTCCACCTTGCGGATCAAGGAGTACGGGTTCGGACACTCGATGGTGTTGCCCCAACAGTCATACGTATAGGAGGCGAACGCCGACGTCGGCATATCCACCGACGAGGTCGCCCCCGCTGCCGGCGCTGCTGCCACCGCGGCTGCGGGCGTCTCGGCCGAGGCCGAGAACCCGACGCAAACCAGCAGACACAGCGAAAGC
>JAZUKW010000102.1:0-17282 GCA_045643425.1 Acutalibacteraceae bacterium | reverse complement strand
CATATTTTTGTCCTCCGTCAGTAAAATCTGTTGTTTTTCAGCACAAGTGACATAACCAGATAAGCACCAATCAACAACAAAGAAAAGTTATATTGTGAGTTAAACAGCATCATAAACCCTATTACAACATTCTTTTGAAGGACGACAAGGGCTACTGCTATCTGCGGGTCACAAAGCCGCCCTTTTCCCGCATTTCCGAGTGCAAACAGCAGGCGGATGACGGCGCCGACTACTACGGCCCGTATATGAGCTCGTTTTCGCTCAAGCAAGCGGTGGACGAGGCGTGTAAAGTGTTTAAACTTTCCACTTGTACCCGCCCGCTTTGCTATGGAAAAAAGCCGACGGCTTACGAGCGCCCCTGTTTAAACCACCATATCGGACAATGCTGTGCGCCCTGCACCGGCAAGGTGACGGAGGCGGAGTATCAAGCGCGGGTGGAAGAGGCGGTCGATTACGTCTTAAACGGCGCGGATAAGATGCAAAAAACGCTGGAGCAGCGGATGACCGCCGCCGCCGAAGCCGAGGAGTTCGAGAAAGCCGCCGAGCTGCGCGATCGGCTCTATGCCATCAAGCGCTTGGCGGACAAGCAGAAGGTCGTGCGCTCCCGCATCAAAGAGCAGGACGTGCTCGGCCTTGCCCTCGGTGCACAAACGGCGTGTATCCAGGTGTTTTCTTTCACCAAAGGAACGCTGTACGGCAAGCGGGAATTCCTGTTTGACTTGCCGGAAAGCAACGGCGCGCTGCTTTCGGAATTTTTGCGCCGCTATTATGACGATTCTGACCGCATCCCGTCGCAGATCACGCTGTGTGAGGCGGCGGAGGACAAAGACCTGCTGGAACAATGGTTGAGCGAGAAAGCCGGGCGCAAGGTGGTTTTGCACGTGCCGGAGCGCGGCGAGCAAGCGGAGCTTTGCCGTATGGCGTGCCGCAATGCCGCCGAGTATCTCGCGTGGAGCGAGGGGACGCGCGGCCGCGATGCTGCGGCGTTGTCGGAGCTGCAGGCACTTTTAGGGCTTCCCGCCGTGCCGGAGGTCATCGAGTGCTACGATATTTCCCACACCGGCGGTGAGGAAACGGTTGCCGGCATGGTGGTATTCAAAAACGGGCGGCCGGATAAAAAATCCTACCGCAAATTCCGTTTGAAGCTCGCGGGCGGCGGCGACGATCCCGCGGCGCTGCGTGAGGTGCTGTCCCGTCGCTTAAACGAGTATGTGGAACACGAGGGAGAGGAAGACGGCTTCGGCCGCAAGCCCGACCTGATCTTTTTGGACGGCGGTCAGGCGCAGGTCGCCGCCGTTGCCCCGGTTTTGGAGGCGTTCGGGTGGGACGTGCCGCTGTTCGGCCTCGTGAAAGACAGCCGTCACCGCACCCGTGCTGTAACAGCGGGGGACGGCGAGCTGTCTTTGTCTGCAAAGCGATCAGCCTTTACACTGCTGTCTACCATCCAAGAGGAGGTTCACCGCTTTGCGATCGGCTATCACCGCAAAACCCGCGGAAAGTCGCGCGTTCGCACCGCGCTGACCGACGTGCCGGGTATCGGAAAAACCAGAGCGGATGCGCTGCTTAAAGCGTTCGGCTCGCTGAAAGCGATCAAAGAAGCGGACGAAAAAGCGCTTATGGGCGTAAAGGGAATGACCTTGCCGGCTGCAAAAGCGGTGCGCGCCTATTTTGACGGACAAGCCAAGACGAAAACGGACGAAACGGAGGGTTGACGATGGCTAAAGTGAGAGCGGACGTGTTGGCGGCCGCCCAATTCGGTGTGACCGAAAAGGAGGCGGCGTCGCTGATGATGGCGCGCCGTGTGTTCGCGGGCAATTTGCCGGTGGTCAACGCCGGAACGGAGCTTGCGGAGGATACGGTCTTGACGCTGCGGGAAAACGCGAAAAAATACGCCAGCCGTTCGGGATATAAACTCGAAAAGGCGCTGCCCTTCTTCGGCGTGGACGCGAAGGATCTCGTTGTGTGCGACATCGGCGCGTCCAACGGCGGATTTACCGACTGCCTTTTGCAAAACGGCGCGGCGAAGGTGTTTGCGGTGGACGTGGCGTACGGTATCCTCGAATGGCGGCTGCGCCAAGACCCGCGCGTCGTTGTCATGGAGCGACAAAACGCGCGGTATTTGACGGCGGAGCTGCTCGGCGAGCAGGTGGATCTCGTTACCTGCGACGTGTCTTTTATCGGGCTTAAAAAGATTTTTCCCGCAATGCGCGCGGTGCTGAAGGAGGACGGCGTGTGTATCTGCCTTATCAAGCCGCAGTTCGAGCTGCCGCCGAGAGATCTCGGCAAAAACGGCGTGCCGAAGGATAAGGAGCTTCTGCCGCCGCTTTTCTTGCGGATTTTGGCGGACGCGGCGGAAAACGGTTTGTACCTGCAAGGGCTTACCGTGTCGCCGATTCACGGACAAAACGGCAACGTGGAATTTTTGACGTTTCTCGGCGCAAAGCCCCGCTTTTCCGAGGAGGAGACGCAGGCGCTTTGCGAGCAGGTGGCGCTTTTGCCGCCGGACAGCGACGAAAGCATTTGAAAAAGTACGAAAATGCGCGAAAAGGGGTTGCATTTTCGGACGTAAAATTGTATACTATAAGACGGCGGATTTTCTAAAGTGGTGCAAAATTCGCCGTCTTATTCTGTTTAATACGGTGCAAACCGCGCTGTATCAAGGGAGGAAGCCGTTTTGGAACATTGGTTAAAACGGACGTGGGCTGAAATCGACTTGGATGCACTTTCGGACAATTTTCGCCGCATTTGTGCGGTCGTTCGCCCCGACTGCAAGGTGATGGGCATTGTCAAAGCCGACGCCTACGGTCACGGTGCGGTGGCGTGCGCCAAAATGCTGAAAGAGGAGGGCGCGTCGTGGTTCGGCGTGTCGAATATCGAGGAGGCGATCCAACTGCGCCAAGCGGGGATCGTCGAGCCGATCCTTATTCTCTCGTATACGCCGGTGGAGGAAACGGTACGTCTTTCCGGCTACTGTCTGACGCAGGCGGTGGTCAACGCGGAATACGGCCGTGACCTGAACGCCCGCGCCGAAAAAGAGGGCGTGACCGTGCGGGTGCATCTCAAGGTGGATACCGGTATGTCCCGCGTGGGCTTCGTCTACCGCGACGCCGACAAGGACGAAGCGACCCTCGCCGAAATGGCGGAGGTGGCGCGGTTGCCGCACCTTTGCGCGGAGGGCATTTTTACCCACTTTGCCGTGTCGGATGAGCCGGACGGCGAGGCGTTTACGCGGTTGCAATTTGCCCGTTTTACCGAGGCGATCGAAAAGCTGAAAGAGCGCGGTGTGACGTTTGCGCTTCGCCATTGCTGCAACAGCGCGGCGACGCTGCGTTTCCCCGAAATGCACCTCGATATGGTGCGCCCGGGGCTGATTCTTTACGGACTGATGCCGTCTGACTTTATGAAACCGCTTCTCCCGCTGCGCCCGGTGATGTCGATGAAGACCCGGGTGTCGATGGTGAAAGAGGTGCCGGCGGACGAGACGGTCAGCTACGGCCGCACCTATAAGACCGAATGCCCGACGCTGATCGCTACCGTGCCGGTGGGGTATGCGGACGGCTACTCCCGCCAGCTGTCGAACAAAGCCGTCATGCTGGTGGACGGCAAGCGGGTGCCGCTTTGCGGCCGCGTGTGTATGGACCAGAGCATGCTGGACGTCACCGAAACCCCCGACGTGTGTACCGATACTACCGTGGTGTGCTTCGGCCGCGACGGCGAGGAGGAGATTCCGGTGGAAGAATTCGCCGCCTGGTCGGGAACGATCAACTACGAGGCCGTCTGTGAAATCGGTAAGCGTGTGCCGCGCCTGTTCCTTAAGAACGGACAGGTCATCGGCCAGCTGAACTACATTGTGTAAGGAGAACGGGTATGGGATACGAAAAAACGCTTTTGGAAAAAACGATCGAAGTGGACTATCTTGTGACCGTTCACTATTTTGAGTACGGCAAGAACTTTAACTTCGCCGCCGAAAAACACGATTTTTGGGAGCTCGTCTACGTGGATAAGGGCGAGGCGACCGTGCTGTCGGACGACGTGCGGTATGCGCTGCGTCAGGGGGAAATTTTCTTCCACAAGCCGAACTCGCTCCACGCCGCCGTCGCCAACGGTATGGTCGCTCCGAATATGGTCGTGCTGTCCTTCGGGTGCAGCTCGCCGGCGATGGAATGGTTCTCCGGCAAGCGACTGACGGTCGGCGATGCGGAAAAGCGGCTGCTTTCGATGATCGTCAAAGAAGCGCAGGGCGCGTTTTCTTCGCCGCTCAACGATCCGTATACCAGCCGCCTCGAGCGGGCGGAAAGCTCGGTTACCGGCAGCGAGCAAATGGTGGGACTGTTGCTCGAAAGTCTGCTGATTCGTCTGCTGCGTCGCGGCTCGGGAACGCCGGAGGCGCAAAAACCGATGTCGTCGCTCAAGGTGCGTACCAACAACCAGCTGGTACAGCGCGTGATCGAGTATATGAAATCCAACGTGCCGGAAAATCTTACGTTTGACGACGTCTGTCATTTTTCGGCGCAAAGCGCGACCAACCTCAAAACCACGTTTAAGCTGGTGACCGGTTACGGCGTTATGGAATATTACCGGCTTCTCAAGGTGGAGACCGCCAAGCAGATGATGCGCGAGGGCAACTACAACATCACCGAAATCGCCGATTATCTCGGTTATGCGTCGGTCCACTATTTCTCCCGCCACTTTAAACAGGTGACCGGGATGACCCCGAGCGAATACACTATGTCCATCCAAGCATTCTGATTTTTTGAAACGAGGAACACTCTATGGCTTTCGTGCATTTACACGTTCACAGCGAGTACAGCCTTTTGGACGGCGCCTGCCGGATCAAAGGGCTTTGTTCGCGTGCCAAAGAGCTTGGACAAACCGCTGTCGCCGTTACCGATCACGGGGTGATGTACGGCGCGGTGGAGTTTTATAAAGAGGCCCAAAAGCAAGGCGTTCGCCCCATTATCGGGTGCGAGGTCTACGTGGCGGCGCGCGGGCGTAAGGACAAGGAAAACGCCTTTGACCGCGAGTATAACCATCTGGTGCTTTTGTGCGAAAACAACGAGGGATACCAAAACCTCATCAAGATGGTCTCCGCCGCCCATTTAGAGGGGTTTTACGTAAAGCCCCGCGTGGACCGCGAGCTGCTCGAAAAATATCACGGCGGGCTGATCGCGTTGTCGGCGTGTCTTGCGGGCGAGGTGCCGCGCGCGTTGACCGCGGGGGACTATGACAAGGCGAAAGCGACCGCACAGTGGTATAAAAACGTGTTCGGCGAGGGCAACTATTTCCTCGAATTGCAGGATCACGGCATCGCCGAGCAAAAGGAGATCAACCCGCAAATTTTGCGGCTGTCGAACGAGCTGGATATTCCCGTAGTCTGCACCAACGACGCTCACTACTTGGCGAAAGAGGATGCGGACACCCAGCGCGTTTTGCTCTGTATCCAAACGGGGCGCACGTTGGATGACCCGCCCGAGCTGGCGTTCGAGACGGACGAGTTTTATCTGAAATCCGAGGACGAGATGCGTGCGTTGTTCCCGAACGTGCCGGAGGCGCTGGAGAATACCGCGAAAATTGCCGAACGGTGTAACGTCACGTTCGAATTCGGCAAGACGAAATTGCCGCATTACGACGCGCCCGGCGGCGACAGCAAGGCGTATTTTGAAAAATTGTGCGAGGAGGGGCTTTTGCGCCGCTTCGAGCATCCTACCGACGAGGCGCGCGAGCGGCTCCGCTACGAAATGGACGTGGTGGAGCAGATGGGGTACGTCGATTATTACCTCATCGTCTTCGACTACGTGAATTATGCCAAAACGCACGGGATCCCCGTCGGCCCCGGCCGTGGCTCGGGCGCGGGAAGCCTTTGCGCCTACTGCATCGGTATTACCGACATCGACCCGCTCAAATACGATCTGCTGTTCGAGCGGTTCTTAAACCCCGAGCGGGTGAGTATGCCCGACTTCGACGTGGATTTTTCCGACCGCCAGCGTCAGCAGGTGGTGGACTACGTTATTGAGAAATACGGTGCCGATCACGTGGCGCAGATCGTTACGTTCGGTACGATGAAAGCCCGCGCCGCTATCCGCGACGTGGCGCGCGTAATGGGACTGCCTTACGCGGTGTCGGATAAGGTCGCCAAAATGGTGCCGACCGATCTTAAAATGACCCTCGATAAAGCGCTTGAGGTGTCGGTGGATCTGAAAGAGCTGACCGACAGCGATCCTCAGGTGAAAAAACTCATCGACACCGCGCGCCGCGTGGAGGGGATGCCGCGCCATGCGTCTACCCACGCTGCCGGCGTGGTCATTACCGCCGATCCGGTCGATACCTACGTGCCGTTGTGCTTAAACGGCGAATCGGCGGCAACGCAATATACGATGACGACACTCGACGAGCTGGGACTTCTCAAAATGGACTTTTTGGGGCTTTCCAACCTGTCGCTTATTGACGATGCGGAAAAGCTCATTCGGCGCCATACCCCCGATTTTGATATTACCAAGGTGTCGCTGGAGGAGCCGCAGGTGTATGCGATGCTCCAAAAAGGGCAGACCGAGGGCGTGTTCCAGTTGGAATCCGGCGGAATGAAGCGCCTGATGGTACAGATGAAGCCGCGCCGTTTCGAGGATATTATCGCCGCGATCTCGCTGTACCGTCCCGGCCCGATGGATTCTATCCCGCAATACATCCAAAACCGCAACGAGCCGGAAAAGACCGCGTATCTCCACGATTCGCTGCGCCATATTTTAGACGTGACCAACGGCGTTGCCGTTTATCAGGAGCAGGTCATGCAGATCTTCCGCGATCTCGCCGGCTACTCGCTCGGTCGCGCCGACATCGTGCGCCGCGCGATGAGCAAGAAAAAACACGACGTCATGGAGCGCGAGCGGGCGGTGTTTATCAACGGTACTACCGACAGCGACGTATCGGTGGACGGCTGTGTAAAACGCGGCGTTCCCGCGAAAATCGCGGATACGCTCTTTGACCAGCTGACCGCGTTCGCGTCGTATGCGTTCAACAAATCCCACGCCGCGGCGTATGCGGTGGTGGCCTACCGTACCGCCTATCTTAAATGCCTTTACCCGAAAGAGTATATGGCGGCGCTTTTATCCGGCGCACTGCTCGAGGGCAAGGTCGCCCGCTATATGGACGAGTGTGCGCGCCTCGCGATTCGCACGCTGCCGCCGTCGGTCAACCACAGCTTTGCCGATTTCGCCGTCGAGGGCAACGATATTCGCTTCGGACTGCTCGCGGTAAAAAATATGGGCCGCGCCGCGGCGGATCGTATCGTTTTCGAGCGGGAGGCGAGCGGGGCGTTTACGTCGTTTTATGATTTCTGTCGGCGGATGACGCCGTATACCGAGTTCAACCGCCGCACGATGGAGGCACTGATCAAATGCGGGGCGCTGGACGGACTTTCCGCCAACCGCCACCAAATGATCGAGAGCTTCGACGCGATCATGGACGGTGTGGAGGATTCCCACCGCCGTGATCTTGACGGTCAGATCGGCTTTTTTGACGACGTATCGACCTTTGCCGAGCCGCAGCTGACGCCCTATGACGAATATCCGCTGGAAGAGCTTTTGACAATGGAAAAGGAAGTGACCGGGCTGTATTTGTCCGGCCACCCGCTGTCGCCGTATAACGCGCTGTATGAGGACAGCCGGCTCTCTCGCTTGGACGAGATCCTCGCCGAAGCGGAGGAGAGGGGCAACGACGCCGTGGACGGCCGCAGCGTTGTGGTGCTGGGACTTGTTTCCTCGCTGCGAGAGCGTATGACGCGCCAAAACGCGCAAATGGCGGTGGGAACGGTGGAGGATACCCGCGCGGCGGTGGAAACGCTGTTCTTCCCGAAAATGTACGGACAGTACAAGCCGCTTGTGAAAAGCGGTAAGCCGCTGCTTTTTGTCGGTCGCGTCTCCGCGCGCGAGGACGAAGACGTGAAATTGACGGTGGATCGTGTGCTGGAAGCGCCGCCCGTCGGTCAGCCGCTCCCGCCGGAGCTGCACGTGTTTAAGAGGGACGGTCGGCCGCAGCCGCCGCGTCCACAGCCGTCTGCGCCGGTGAGCAAGCCGTCCGCACCGCCCGCCGCCGAGCAAAGTCCGCGCCACGGTGTCTATCTGCGCCTGCCGTCGCGGGAATGCCCGGAATGGGAGAAGATCCAGCCGGTGCTGCGGTATTTCTCGGGAAATGAGCCGCTGTATTTGCGACTGACCGATTCCGGAAAGCTTTTGAAAGCGCCGGAAAGCGCGTTTGTAGAGGCGCACGACGAGCTCTTGAAGGAGCTGCGCCGCTTGCTCGGTGACGACAACGTCGCGGTGGTGCGGTAACCTGTCGAAAACCGTCGAATTGCGGTTTTTTGCGAGGAAAACGCAATTTCCTCTTGTGAAACGAAAAAAAATCTGCTATACTAACTTTTTGGTGTGATTTTTTATAAAATTTAGAGTTTGAGGAGGATATGAACAATGTCCATTCAAAGAATCGGTGTTTTGACAAGCGGCGGTGATGCGCCGGGTATGAACGCGGCGGTGCGTGCCGTGGTACGTACCGCGCTGTCCCGCGGGATCGAAGTGATGGGCGTCTATCGCGGCTATCACGGTCTTATCCGTGACGAGGTCGAGCCTATGGATCTGCGTTCCGTGGCGGATATCATCCATCGCGGCGGCACGATGCTGTATACCGCGCGCAGCCACTCGTTCCGCGAGGAAGCCGGCGTGCGTAAGGGCGTGGAGATCTGCCAAAAGCACGGCATCGAGGGCCTTGTGTGTATCGGCGGTGACGGTACGTTCCGCGGCGCGCAGGATCTTTGCCATCACGGCATTCCGTGTATCGGTATTCCCGCCACGATCGACAACGATATTTCCTGCTGCCAGCATACGATCGGCTTCGACACCGCGCTCAATACCTGCGTGGAGATGATCGATAAGCTGCGCGACACCGCGCAGTCTCACGACCGTGTGAGCCTTGTTGAGGTCATGGGGCGTCGCTCGGGCGAATTGGCGCTCGGCGTCGGTCTTGCGGTCGGTGCTACCGCCATTCTCGTGCCGGAGATGCAGTTTGATCTGGTCGCTATTATCGACCGCATCAAAGCGATTTCCGCCACCGGTAAAAAGCACTTCATCATCGTGGTTGCCGAGGGTGTCGGCGGCACGGTGGAGATGGCGGAGAAAATTCAAGCGGCTACCGGTGCGGAGGCCCGCGCGACCATTCTCGGTCACGTGCAGCGCGGCGGTTCGCCGACGGCGTTCGACCGCAAAATGGCGAGCGAAATGGGCCACCATGCGGTGGAGCTTCTTATCGCCGGCAAGAGCAACCGCGTCGTTGCGAGCCAGGACGATATGATCCGCGACTACGACATCGAGCAGGCGCTGTCGATGCGCAAGCCGTTCCCGAGCGATCAGTACGAGATATCCAGAGAACTTTCTATTTGATCATCCGACGCAAATTTGCAGCAGAAAGGCGGTGAGCCGATGGAAAAAGAGAATAAAAATCAAATCGCGGCGGGCGTTTCCGTCTCGGGAAAACCGTCCTCGTTCAAAAAGCGTTTTCGTAAGGATTGGGCGGAATTCGTTGAATGGCTGAAAGCCTCGTTTTGGCGCCCCGTTTGTTTGGCGATTGTGATCGTGTTTTCGATTTGTCTTTGCTTGCCGGCTCTGCGCAACTGTGATATTGCCAAAAGCGCCGGCGGACGGCCGTATACCGGGAAGAGCTTCGATCTGTTCACGCAGCCGGACTACGTGCAGGCTGCGGACGCGGTGCTGAAAGGGCAGGTCTATTTGGACATCGAGGCCTCCGACGAGCTCTTGAAGCTTGAAAACCCCTACGATCCCGGCTCCCGCGATGGTGTGTTGTATCTGTGGGACCACGCGTTTTACGAGGGACATTATTATATGTACTTCGGTATCGCTCCGGTGTATACCGTCTATCTGCCGTTCTATTTATTCACGCAGGAGATGCCAAACAACGTCTTTGCCTGTTTTATTTTGGCGATATATTGCTGTATCATCATCCCGCTGACCGTGTTCGAGTGGGCGCGTCGATTTGCGCCGAAGACGTCGCCGTTCTTGTTGGCGTTTGCGTCCTTTGTGTTGATCGCCGTCAGCGGTGTGTATCTCCACGTCAGCTACTCGAAGCAGTATCAGATTCCGATTTTGTCGGCGACGGCGATGGGCTTTTTGTTCTGCTATTTGGCGCTGCGCGCGCTGCGCTGTAAAAAGGCGTGGAGCCGCTACGTTGTGTTCGCGCTTGCCGGCGTTGCTTACGTGGCAACGGTGGCGTCCCGCCCGACGATGGCGCTGATGTTCTTAGCGCCGCTGCCTATCGTGTTTTTTGATATTCTCAAGCCGTTTGAACTGAAAAAAGCGGCGAAAGATCTGTGTGCGCTCGGTATCCCGGTGATGATCGGCGCGGCGCTTCTTATGTGGTACAACTACGCGCGCTTCGGCAACCCGCTGGATTTCGGGCAGAAGTATCAGCTGACGGTCCACGAGGTATCGCTGTATTCGCTGTCCGGCGGTATGTTCGGCTATGCGATGATTCACTATTTCTTCCAAATGCCCACGTTTGACAATAATCCGCCGTTTCCGTGCCGCAGCCTTTTGCAAATGAACTACGGTCGCTACGTTTACGTGGATCGTTCGATAGGTGCCTTTGCGTTCCCGACTACGCTCGGAGCGCTGTTTACGTCGGCGGTGATCTCGTTTAAAAAAGATCCCGGAAAAGCGATCGCGTATCTCTTTATCCCCGTGTGCGCCATCGTTCTGGCGTTCGTGGACTTCTGTCTTGCGGGCGTGCATCTGCGCTATGTGTTCGACATCGTGCCGATGCTGACGTTCCTCGGGCTTCTTGTGTGGATCGAGCTGTGTAAGCGCGCTTCGGGCAAGAACAAGGCGACGCTTGTCTGTGTAGGTATCGTGCTGTGTATGGCGGCGTTGATCGTCAGCTACGGCCTTGTGATCACGCACGGCGGCGCCGGCTCGCAAGAACCGGAATGCCTGTTCCACAAGCTATAACCGAAATGAAAAAGCGGACTCGCGTTGAGTCCGCTTTTTTTATTTGTCGTTTTGGTGTGGCCAAAGGGGACTGCCGCCCGCTAATTCATCCAACCCGGCTCGCGGCGAAAATCCCGTTCCGGGATACCGACGCTCGTCGCCGGGAATACCGAAAAATCCCGTGGTGGCGTTTTGCCCTTGCCGTCCGCCGAAGATAACGTCCGGTGCATCCGACGGCTCGCGCTGCCACGGACGCGGTTTTTTCTTGCGCTCGTTCATTCCGATCCCTCCTTTTAGGAGTAGTTTGTGCCGAAAAACGGGATTTAGCCGTGGAAAAATCCGTTTTTTCATAGATTTTTCTTGATTATTCCAAAAATGGGTGATATACTATATCTTGTGTACTTATATGTATACCGTGCGCATTTTTAGGCCATCCTATTCTCAAAACGTCGGGAGGGATGGTCGTGGACGAACAAGAACGTATCGCAAAACAGCTTGACGGTGCCGTGACGGCAGACAGCGGCCGCGGTCGCGTGTATGCGCTGACGATCATCGGGCAGATCGAGGGGCATTATACCCTGACGTCCGAAAACAAGACTACTCAATACGAACACGTGATCCCGCAGCTTGTCGCGGTGGAGGAAAGCCCGGACGTGGACGGGCTGTTGCTTCTTCTGAATACCGTTGGCGGGGATATTGAGGCGGGTCTTGCTTTGGCGGAGCTGATCGCGGGGATGAGCAAACCCACCGTGTCCCTTGTGCTCGGCGGCGGTCATTCCATCGGCGTGCCGCTCGCGGTTTCGGCGAAGCGGTCGTTTATCGTCCCGTCTGCAACGATGACGCTTCATCCCGTACGCACCACGGGGCTGGTGCTCGGTGTGCCGCAGTCGTTTGCGTATTTCCGAAAAATGCAGGCGCGGATCACGCGGTTCGTTACCGCTCATTCGCAGATTTCCGAACGGGATTTTTTGCGCCTTGCCCAAAATACCGACCAGCTCACGACCGATATGGGAACGGTGCTGGAGGGGGAAGAAGCCGTGGAGATCGGGCTTATCGATCAGATTGGCTCGCTTTCGGAGGCTTTGGCGGCGCTGTATGATTTGATAGAACAACGTGAAAAGGAGAGTTCGTATGGCTCAAAAGAAATCGAGCAAAAAAACGACGGCTAAAAGGTCGTCCCAAAAACAGCCGGAGAAAAACGGTCGCCAGCAGTTGGCCGCTATTTTGCTGTTCGCGGGTGCGGTGCTGGTGCTGTTTTTGGGGATCATCGAGGGCGAGGCTGTGTGGAGCGCCCTTCACTACGTGCTTTTAGGCGTGTTCGGTATCGGCGCATTCGTGCTGCCGGTGGTGATGATTTACGTTGCGGTCATGATGTCGCTCGAAAAATCCTCCGGCAGTATTGTGGTGAGGCTTCTGGAGGGCGGCGCGCTCGTGCTGATGCTCAACACCGCGTTACATATCTTTGTTCAAACGGTGGGCGGCAACCACGTCGAAGCCCTTTCTATGGCGTACAATGACGGCGGGATCCTGCGCGGCGGCGGTGCGCTCGGTGCGTTCCTCGGCTATCCGCTGGAGCTGTGGTTCGGCGACGTGTGCGCCAAGATCGTGATCGTGCTGCTTGTGTTCGTGTTCTTTATGCTGGTTACGGGAACGACGCTGATCGGCCTGTTCCGCACGATGGGCAAGCCGGTGCAAAAAACCCGTGAGACCATTAAAACCGCTATCAACGATTACGGCGAGCGTCAGGCGGCGAACGCGGCGGAAGACGATTCCAAGCCGGTTTCCGCGGCGACGAACGCGCGTCGCGCGAATGCGACGATCGACGTTCCGATGACGGCGCCGAAATCCCGTATCGATATTGAAATGGGCGAGGGGTATCGCTCTTACGAGGGGGATCTGCAAGAGGCGAATGACGCGGTGGATCGCGCGATCGCCGAGATGGATCCTGCGGCGGCGGAACGCCTGAAAGCGGAGCAGGCGGCCGCGAAAAAGCCGCGCCGCACGCGCAAAACAGCGGAAAAACCGACGGAGGAAGCGCCGTCCGCGGTCGTTTCCTCTGTGGAGGAGACGGGCGAGCAGGAGCCGTCCGCTTACGCGTATCCGCCGATCTCGCTGCTCGATCCGCCGAAGGGCGGCAGTAATGCGTCCGCCAACCAGGAAATGAAGCAAAATGCGGATCGCTTGCTGCAAACGCTGCGGGATTTCCACGTGGATGCGACTATTTCGGACGTTGTGCGCGGCCCGTCGGTCACGCGGTTCGAGCTGGTGCCGAATGCCGGTGTGAAAATCAGCAAATTTACGAATTTGGCGGACGACATCGCCATGCGTCTTGCCACCACCGGCGTGCGGATCGAGGCGCCGATCCCCAACAAATCGGCGGTGGGCATCGAGGTGCCGAACAAGTCGCGCACCAGCGTGTGCCTGCGCGAGCTGATCGACTCCAACGAATTCGCCACGGCGAAAAGCAAGCTGACGGTCGCGCTCGGCAAGGATATTTCCGGCAAAATCGTTTTGGCGGACCTCGCGAAAATGCCGCACCTTTTGGTCGCCGGTACGACCGGCTCGGGTAAATCCGTTTGCACCAACTCGATGATTTTGAGCGTGTTGTTCCGCGCGTCTCCCGAGGACGTGCGCATCATTTTGATCGACCCGAAGCAGGTGGAATTCTCCGCCTACAACGGTATTCCGCACCTGCTGGTCCCGGTCGTGACCGATCCGCGTAAAGCGGCGGGTGCGCTCGGCTGGGCGGTCATCGAAATGCAGCGCCGCTATCAAGTGTTCAAAGATCACAACGTCCGCGACCTCGGCGACTACAACGAGCTGGCCGCCAAGAGCGACGACGTGAAGAAAATGCCGCAAATCCTTATCGTTATCGACGAGCTGGCCGACCTTATGATGGCCGCGTCCAAAGAGGTGGAGGATTCTATCGTACGTTTGGCGCAGATGGCCCGTGCCGCCGGTATGCACATGGTCATCGCAACCCAGCGTCCGTCGGCGGACGTGCTGCCCGGTCTTGTGCGCTCGAACATTCCGAGCCGTATCGGTTTGACGGTCAGCAAGTCGACCGAATCGCGCATTATGCTGGATGACGGCGGTGCCGAAAAGCTGCTCGGCAACGGCGATATGCTGTTCCGTCCGGTGGGTACGATCAAACCGCTGCGTGTGCAGGGCGGCTACGTCAGCAACGACGAGCGCCGCAAGGTCGTGGAATTCCTGACGCCGGAGGAAACGGTGGAGTACGACCACGACGTGATGAACGAGATCGAGAAGAAAGCCGCTGCTACCGGAAAATCCGGATCTTCCGCGGCGGACATCTCCGAGGAGGACGACGACGAGGGAGACGAGATGCTGCCGAAAGCCATCGAAGTGGTGGTGGAGGCGGGCGAAGCGTCCACCTCGATGCTCCAGCGCCGCTTGCGTCTCGGCTATGCCCGCGCCGGTCGCCTTATTGACGAAATGGAGCAGAGGGGCATCGTCGGCCCTCACGAGGGCAGTAAACCCCGTCAGGTGCTGATCAGCCGACAGGATTGGCTGGAAATGAGTATGACGAACGAGGAGTGAGTGTGTTGAAACGGAGGGTTTCTTTCGGGTTGACGCTGGTTTTAACGGTCAGCCTGCTGTTGCTGTGCGGCTGCCAAATGGAGCTGCCGGAGGTGTCGGAGACCAAAACCACGCATACCGAGCTTGTGCTGTTGGACGTGGATATTACCACGCTGTTGACCAAAGCCGAGATGGAGGAAACGCTGGGCGTGACCTTGCGTGAGCCGCAGGTGAGCAACGAGCGTCGAACGCTGTTCGCGTTGGCGCAGGAGGGCGGCGTTTCCGTGTCGATCAGCGTGGAGAGCCGCACGCTCGAGCAATTCCACAATGCGCTGCCGCACGTGGAGGGAGAGGATCTGCAAGCCGCGCCCAACTTGGCGGACGAGGCGTGGTGGCTGTCGTCGGGACGGACGCTGTTTTTGTTCTGCCGCGGCTATACCGTTTCGGTCGGCATTTCCGACCGAAACGAGGACGAGGAGTCGGTGCTGTATATGGCGCGCCAGCTGGCGATGACCTTGTGCAACCGGTTGCCCGCGTAAAATATCGTTAACGAAAAAGAGGGGTTCGTTTGAGCCTCTCTTTTTTCCTTTTGAGGCAGATTCGGTGCGGGACTTGCTTTTTTATTTTATTTATGATATACTATCTTCCGTGTGAGTATAAAAAAAGGAGGCGCGCGCTGTGGCACAGGACGTTTTACAACCGAATACGCAAGACGAAGGTCCCGAAGTCAAGGCGTCTGCCTTCAATACAATAGCTCAGACGCTCGCCGCCCTTTGGTTTGCGGTGGTGGACGGGCTGTATCCGCTTTGCTACCGTATGGGCATTCGCACGATGCGCGTCGGATTACGGTTTTGGCGGGTGCTGCGTCATTTGTGGCTCCCGATTTGGAGCTTTCTGAAGAAAATCGGCGAGGTGATGACGCGCCCGTTCCGTCGTATGAAAAACGATCGCCGGGCGGCGGCGCAGGAATGGCGGCGCGGCAAGATTTGGGTAAGACGCGGCTGGCGCCGTGATAAATGGCGCGGAATTTGCCGCGCGTTGGCGATGCCGTTCGTCGGGCTGTATAAAGCGCGCTTTGCCATTTTGCGCGGGCTGACCGTGTTGTTTCCCGTGATTGCGGCGGTCGCGGTGGCGCTGGTGGTGCGATATTGGTATTCCTCCACGTTTGCGCTGCGCCTCACCTATATGGGCCATTACGTCGGCGATATTGCCGACGAAGAGGTGTTTGACCGCGCGGCGGATCTTGCCGAGGGACGCGTGGCGGGTGTTGACTCCACCTTCTCGGTGGAGCGTACGCCGGAGCTGGAGCTGACGTTTGCGCCGAAGGGCGACCTGCTTACCGAAAACGAGCTGTGCGACCGTATCCTCGCGTCCTACGGTGACGAGGTGGAGGAGCTGTGCGGTGTTTACGTGAACGGAAAATACGAGGGCGCTGTGGATTCCGAAAAGAAGATGACGGTGTTGCTCAATTCGATTTTGTCGAACTGCGCCGATACGTATTCCAATTTGACGCTTTCCAACGTCGATTTGCAATTTGCGCAAGACGTGCAGACGGTGACCGGTCTGTATCCCACCTCTACAAAGCTGTCACTGACCGCGATGCGGGAGCTGTTGACCGACCGCGCCGTCAGCCAAAAATGGGTAACGGTGAAAGAGGGCGATACCGCCGAATCGGTGGCGCAGGAAAACGGCCTTACCCGCAAACAGCTCCTTTCGCTGAATACGGACGTCTCGCCGTCCGCTCTTACGGCGGGCGATCGCCTGCTGGTGCAGGAGGCGGGCGCCTATCTCGACGTTGAGATGACCTGTACCGAGATCGAAAACCGCTCGATCGCCTATAAGACCGAGACGGTGAAGGATTCCTCGCGTTATATCGGCGACAACTACGTGAAGATCGAAGGAAAACCGGGCGTTCGCCGCATCAACTACGCGGTGACGTACATCGACGGAAAAGAGGTCTCCCGCAAGAAAATTTCCGAAAAGGTAACGCGTGAGCCGGTGACGCAGGTGAACGCTGTCGGCGCGCTCGATGCGGGCGGCGGCAGCGGTGTCGCCGGTGACGGGATTGCCCGCGGTATGATCTGGCCGCTTCCGAGCAGCTACAGCGTGGGCGAGACCTACGGCTATCAGGTCGGCCGCTTCCACAACGGTATCGACATCTTCGGCGACTACGGTGCGCCCATTATCGCGGCGGACGGCGGCGTCGTTATCGAAGCGAACACCTCCGGCTACAACGGCGGCTGGGGACTTTCGGTGCTTGTGGATCACGGCAACGGCTACCAAACCCGCTACGCGCACTGTTCGGCGGTTTTGGTCACTCCGGGCGAGCGCGTGTCTCGCGGTCAGGTGGTCGGACGCGTCGGCTCTACCGGCTACAGTACGTGTAACCACCTGCACTTTGAGGTTTACCGCGATGGCGGTCGAATCGATCCTTATCCGCTTGTGGCGGGTTAAGATAAAAAAATTCGGAGGAAGAAAAAATGAAAAAATTGGCAGTTCTCTTGACAACGGCACTTCTGCTGACGACTTTATTCAGCGTCATTACGCTGTCGTCTGCGGCAGAGGGAGAGACGGTAACCGGCGGTTACGGCTATTACTATAACCAAGCCGGCAAACCGATCATGGACTTCGTTGACCCTGCTGACGGCGCGCAAGTCGGTGTCTGGTGGTGGAACGAGGGGGATGCGTACGAGACCAACGTTCGCGACAAGTATCTCAATTTCTTGGAAGAAAACGGCGTCAACGAGATTTACTACT
>JAZUKW010000101.1:0-7902 GCA_045643425.1 Acutalibacteraceae bacterium | reverse complement strand
CGGTGACTCGGTGGTTGTCGCGCCGATTCTGTCGCTCAACGACCACGACCTCAAAATGCTCAACGACAGCGCTATTAAAATCATCCGCGAGCTGAAAATCTCCGGCGGCTGTAACGTGCAGTTCGCGCTCGACCCGAACTCAAGCCAATATTATTTGATCGAGGTCAACCCGCGCGTGTCCCGTTCGTCCGCGCTCGCGTCCCAAGCGCGCGGCTATCCGATCGCGCGCGTTACGGCGAAGATCGCGCTCGGTATGGCGCTGAAAGACATTCCGGTTGCGGGCGGCACGGCGGCGATCGAGCCGTCACTCGACTACATCGTGGCGAAATTCCCGCGCTTCCCGTTTGACAAATTTGCCGACGCGCCGAACACCCTCGGCACGCAGATGAAAGCCACCGGCGAGGTCATGGGCATCGGCTCGACGCTCGAGGAATGTATGCTCAAATCCGTCCGCTCGCTTGAAACCGGCGTGTGCCACTTCTATATGCCGAAATTCGACGGAATGAGCGACGACGAGCTGTATGACTACATCAAAACCTTCCGCGACGATACGCTGTACGCCGTGTTCGCGCTGCTTCGCCGCGGTGCGAGCATCGCGAAGATCCACGAGATCACCGCGATCACCGAGCTGTTCCTCGAGGCGTTCGCCCGCATCGTGGATATGGAAAATCAGCTCAAAACCAACGTCAACGACGTGAAAACGCTGAAGGCCGCCAAGGTGATGGGCTTCTCGGATAAATACGTCGCGTCGCTGTGGAATCTCTCGGAGATCGAGGTCTACCAAAAGCGCAAGCAAAACGGCATTACCCCGATTTTCAAAATGGTGGACACGCTGCATACCGGCAAATACATCGCGTATCTCTATTCGTCCTATACCGGCGAAAACGCCTCGCGCCTCACCGATAAAAAGAAGATCATCGTGCTGGGCGCCGGCCCGATCCGTATCGGTCAGGGCGTCGAATTCGACTACTCCACCGTCCATGCGGTGCAGACCATCAAACGCGCCGGCTACGAGGCCATTATCATCAACAACAACCCCGAGACCGTTTCGACCGACTACACGACGGCGGACAAGCTCTATTTTGAGCCGCTGACGCCGGAAGACGTGATGGCGATCATCGACTTTGAACAGCCGGACGGCGCCATCGCCTCGCTCGGCGGCCAGACCGCGATCAACCTCGCGCAGCCGCTGATGGATCGCGGGGTGAAAATCATCGGTACCGACTGCGCCGCCATTGAGCGCGCTGAAAACCGCGACAGCTTCGAGAAGATCCTGCAGGATCTCAGCATCCCGCAGCCGCAGGGCCGCGCGGTGACCAAAATCGAAGACGGCGTTGCCGCCGCCGCGGAAATCGGCTATCCGGTGCTGGTTCGCCCGTCGTTCGTGCTCGGCGGTCGCGCGATGCAGATCGTTGCCAACGAGGAGCAGCTGCGCCACTACCTCAAAACTGCGGTGGAAATCGACGCGGACAAGCCGGTTCTCGTTGACAAATACAGCCAGGGCAAAGAGGTCGAGGGGGACGCGATCTGCGACGGCAGAGACGTGTTTATCCCCGGCATTATGGAGCTCGTCGAGCGCACCGGTATCCACTCCGGCGACTCGATCAGCGTGTATCCGGCGTTCTCGATTTCGGACAAGGTCAAGGGCGTTATTCTGCAATACGCCAAAAAGCTCGGCCTCGGTATCGGCATCATCGGTCTTTACAACATCCAATTCATCGTCGATCACGACGAAAACGTGTATATCATCGAGGTGAACCCGCGTTCGTCCCGTACCGTTCCGTTCCTTTCGAAATCGACCGGCTACAGCCTTGCGGATATTGCGACTGAGGTCATCCTCGGCAAATCGCTTAAAGAGCAGGGCATCTTCGATGTGTATCCGGACGAGAAAAAGCGCTTCTATGTGAAAGTGCCGGTGTTCAGCTTTAACAAGATCAAAGGCCTCGACGCCTACCTCTCGCCGGAAATGAAATCCACCGGCGAAGCCATCGGCTACGACAACAAGCTCAACCGCGCGCTGTATAAAGCGCTGCAAGCCTCCGGCACTCACCTGCAAAACTACGGTACGGTGTTCGTGACCGTTTCGGACAAAGACAAGGCGGGGGCGCTGCCGCTCATTCGCCGCTTCTATAACCTCGGCTTTAACATCGAGGCGACCGCCGGCACGGCGCAATTCCTCAAAGACAACGGCATCCGTACCCACGTGCTGAAGAAAATCAGCGACGATCCGGACGAGATCCCGACCTCGCTGCGCCAAGGTCACATCGCCTACGTTATCAACACCCGCGACATCGGCGCGACCGGTCAGGTGAGCGACGGTATGCAGATCCGCCGCCTGGCGACCGAAAACAACGTGACCATGTTCACGTCGCTCGATACCGTCAACGTGCTGCTTGACGTGCTCGAAGAGACCACGCTGACCATTTCGACCATTGACGCGTAAGGAGAACACGATGAAACAGGGACTTTTTACCGTAAAAGAGAATACGGCGCTCAATGCCCTTGTGTATAAAATGGTGCTTTTCGGTGACACGTCCGCGATTACCTCTGCAGGGCAGTTTGTGAACGTGCAGCTTTCGGGAAAATTCCTGCGTCGCCCGATTTCCGTCTGTGACGTGAACGGCGACGAGCTCACGCTGGTGTATAAGGTCGTTGGCGCGGGAACGAAGCAGATGAGCGAGATGAAGCCGGGTGACACGGTAGACGTGCTTTCGGGGCTCGGCAACGGCTACGACGAAACGAAAGCGGGGGAGCGGGTGCTTCTCCTCGGTGGCGGCGTCGGCGTGCCGCCGCTGTATCTTCTTGCGAAAAATCTTTTGAAAGCCGGCAAAACCGTGTCGGTGGTGCTCGGCTTTAACAAAGCGGACGAAATCTTCTTTGAAGACGAATTTAAAGCCCTCGGCGCGAACGTGACGGTGACCACCGCCGACGGCTCTTACGGCGTAAAAGGCTTTGTGACCGATGCGCTGCCCGATTCTTACGACTATTTTTATACCTGCGGCCCCGAGCCGATGCTAAAGGCCGTGTATAAAGCGACGAACACCTCCGGGCAGTTCAGCTTTGAAGAGCGGATGGGGTGCGGCTTCGGCGCGTGCATGGGCTGTTCGTGCAAAACCGTCACCGGCTATAAGCGCATTTGCAAGGACGGCCCCGTTCTCGAAAAGGAGGAGATCTTATGGGAAAAATGAGTGTGGATCTTTGCGGGATCACGCTCGATAACCCCGTGATTCCCGCCTCCGGCACGTTCGGCTTCGGCTATGAATTTGCCGAGCTTTACGACATCAACTGCCTCGGCACGTTCTCGTTTAAAGGAACGACAAAAGACCCGCGCTTCGGCAACCCGACCCCGCGTATCGCGGAATGTACCGCCGGAATGATCAACGCGGTGGGGCTGCAAAATCCCGGCGTGGACAAGGTGATTTCGGAGGAACTGCCGAAGCTTAAACAATGCTTTCATAAGCCGGTCATGGCGAACGTTTCCGGCTTTTCGGTCGCGGACTATGCCGATACCTGCGCAAAATTGGATAAAGAGCCGCAGGTCGGTTGGCTCGAGGTCAACGTCAGCTGCCCGAACGTCCACGGCGGCGGGATGAGCTTCGGCACCGATCCCGCGGCCGCCGCAGAGGTGACCCGCGCGGTCAAAGCGGTGACGACGAAACCGGTTATCGTGAAGCTGTCGCCGAACGTCACCGACATCGTCGCGATCGCTAAAGCGTGCGAAGAAGCGGGCGCGGACGGTATCAGCCTTATCAACACGCTGCTCGGGATGCGCATTGACTTAAAGACCAAAAAGCCGGTCATCGCGAACAAAATGGGCGGCTTTTCCGGCCCGGCGATCTTCCCGGTGGCGTTGCGTATGGTGTACCAGGTTGCCCACGCGGTGAATATCCCCGTTGTCGGTATGGGCGGCGTTTCCTCTGCCGAGGACGTGGTGGAAATGATGCTTGCCGGCGCGACGGCCGTGGAAATCGGCGCCGCCAACCTCGTAAACCCGTTTGCCTGCCGTGACATCGTGGCGGATTTGCCGCGCGTGATGGAACAGTACGGCATTGAAAATCTTTCGGACATTATTAAAGGAGCGTAACGATGGGAAAAGACGTGATTGTGGCGTGCGACTTTGCGTCCGCCGCCGATACGTATGCGTTTTTAGACAAATTCACCGGCAAAAAGCCGTTTGTGAAAATCGGAATGGAGTTGTTTTACGCCGAAGGGCCTGCGATCGTGCGGGAACTCAAGGCGCGGGGACATAAGATTTTCCTCGACCTTAAACTCCACGACATTCCGAATACCGTCAAAAAGTCGATGGCGGTGTTGTCCCGCCTCGACGTGGATATTACAAACCTCCACGCCGCGGGAACAAAACGGATGATGGAGGCGGCGCTCGAGGGCTTGACCCGTCCCGACGGCACACGGCCGCTGCTCATCGCGGTGACCCAGCTCACCTCCACCGATCAAGAGAGCATGGAGACCGATTTGCTCATTAAAGAACCGATCGACAAGGTCGTGATGCACTATGCGAAAAACGCGAAAGACGCAGGGCTTGACGGTGTTGTCTGCTCGCCGCTGGAAGCGGGAAAAGTCCACGACACCTGCGGAAAAGCGTTTTTGACGATCACCCCGGGCGTGCGGTTTGCAGACGGCGACGTCGGTGACCAAAAACGCGTGATGACCCCGGCTGAAGCGAAAAAAATCGGTTCGGATTATATTGTGGTCGGTCGCCCGATCACGGCGGCAGACGATCCGGTGGCGGCGTATGAGCGCTGCCTTAAAGAGTTTGTAGACTGAGGAGGAAACGAACATGGAATGGAACAAAGTGATCGCAAAGGATCTGCTCAAAATCAAAGCGGTGTTCTTCCGCCCGGAAGAGCCGTTTACCTGGGCGAGCGGTATCAAAAGCCCCGTCTATTGCGACAACCGCCTGACGCTCACCGCGCCCGAGGTGCGGGATGACGTCGAAAACGGGCTTGCCGCGCTCATCAAAGAAAACTACCCCGACGCCGAGGTGCTGATGGGAACCTCCACCGCCGGTATCGCGCACGCCGCGATCGTCGGACATATTCTGAAAATGCCGATGGGCTACGTCCGTTCCGGCAACAAAGACCACGGCCGCCAAAACCGCATCGAGGGCAAGCTCGAAGCGGGGCAGAAGGTCGTCGTGGTGGAAGACCTCATCTCCACCGGCGGCAGTGTGATCGAAGTGGTGGACGCGTTGCGCGAAGCGGGCGCGGAGGTGCTCGGCGTCGTGTCTATCTTCACCTACGGAATGCAAAAAGGGCTTGACCGCCTCGCCGCGGCAAACGTCAAAAATATCTCGCTGACCAATTTCGACACCATCGCCGAGGTCGCCGCCGAAGAGGGCTATATCGCCGCTTCCGACATCGCGAAGCTGATCGCGTTCCGCAACAACCCCTCGGACGAGAGCTGGATCGGAGCGTAAGCGTATGAGAAGTCTTATCGACACGTTGAATCTGTCGGTGGCGGAGCTGGACGAGCTGATCGCCACCGCCGAAAACATCTTGGAATTCCCCGAAATGTACGCTGAGGCGTGTAAAGGCAAGAAGCTTGCCACGCTTTTCTTCGAGCCGTCCACCCGCACGCGCCTCAGTTTTGAGGCCGCGATGCTGGAGCTCGGCGGCAGCGTGCTGTCTATGTCCGGCGCGGGCGCCTCTTCGACCGAAAAGGGCGAAAGCATCGCCGACACCGCGCGTACCGTCGGCTGCTATGCGGATATTATCGCCATGCGCCACCCGAAAGAGGGCTCGGCGCTGGTGGCGGCGCAAAACGCGCGGATCCCGGTAATCAACGCGGGCGACGGCGGCCATTGTCACCCGACGCAGACGCTCGCGGATTTGCTCACCATTCACCGCCAAAAGGGGCGGTTCTCCGACCTGAAAGTGGGACTTTGCGGCGACCTCAAATACGGTCGCACCGTTCACTCGCTGATCGGCGCGCTGTCGCGGTATCCGGGGGTGGAATTCGTGTTGATTTCACCCGAAGAGCTGCGCCTGCCCGACTACGTCAAGAGCGAGGTCATCGAAAAGAGCGGGCTTCGGTATTCCGAGACCGCCTCGCTCGAGGAAGCGCTTCCCGCTTTGGATATTCTTTATATGACCCGCATCCAGCGTGAGCGGTTTGACGATCCCGCGGTGTACGAACGCCTGAAAGACGTGTACGTGCTGACCGAGGAAAAGATGCAAAAGGCCGCCGCCGACTGCTGCGTGCTTCACCCGCTGCCGCGTGTCAACGAAATCAGCGTGAAGGTGGACGACGACCCGCGCGCCTGCTATTTTGAGCAGGTGAAAAACGGAAAGTATATGCGTATGGCGCTGATTCTCAAGCTGCTTGCCGAGCGCGACCTGCCGTATGAGAACGATATGGGCGAGGAGGGCGGCTGCTGTCACAACCCGCGGTGTATCACCTCGAACGAGCAGGAGCTTTCTCACCGCTTTAAGATTTCCGCCGACGGGAAAACACGCCGCTGTGTCTACTGTGAAGCAGAGGAAAAAATTTGACAAAAAAGTGCATTCTCGGCTTGACTTAAAAGTGCGTTTTTGGTATACTGTATGTGTGAATTGAAAACCGTTCTTCGTGACTGACGGAACATCGCGGAGCACCGCGGAGGATCGAAGAATGAGGGGTAAAGTTACCCCGCTTTACAGCCGACCGTCTGGGCGCACGTTGACCTTGTATAGGACTACGTGCGTCCTTTTGTTTTTTGAATCGAAAAAAGGAGGTTTTTTGATGAAAAAGATCGGTATTATCATGGGCAGCGACAGCGATCTGCCCGTCATCCAAAAAGCGACCAACACGCTGGACGGCTTGGGGATTCCCTACGAAGTCCACGTTTACTCCGCGCACCGCACTCCCGAGCAGGCCCGCGACTTCGCGGTGAACGCCCGCAAGAACGGGTTCGGTGCGATCATCGCCGCCGCGGGAATGGCGGCGCATCTGGCGGGGGCCATCGCCGCCAACACCACCCTGCCGGTGGTGGGTATTCCCTGTAAAGGTGGCACCCTTGACGGCATTGACGCTCTCTTATCGACGGTCCAAATGCCCTCCGGAATCCCGGTGGCGACTGTCGCGCTCAACGGAGGAGTCAATGCCGCTTTGCTTTGCGCCCAGATCTTGGCGGTGGAGGACGAAGCCCTCGCCGCAAAGCTTGACGCGAAGCGCAAAGCCGACGCGGATGCCGTGCTCGAAAAAGATGCGGGCATCATGGCGCGTTTATAAAATCGTTTGTTATAAACCCTAACAATATTAAAGGAGTCGATCAACTATGGAAAACAAACTCGTGTACACCGGCAAAACCAAAAACGTCTATGCTCTGGACAACGGCAACTACCTGCTCAAATTCAAAGATGACTGCACCGGCAAAGACGGTGTGTTCGATCCCGGCGAGAACTCCGTCGGCCTGACCATCGAGGGCGTGGGCGACGTCAACCTGCGTATGTCCATCTATTTCTTCGAGAAAGTCAACGCCGCCGGCATCAAGACCCACTACGTTTCCGCCGACCTCGCGGACACCACCATGGAAGTGCTTCCGGCGAAGGTGTTCGGTAAAGGCCTCGAGGTCATCTGCCGTTACAAAGCGGTGGGCAGCTTCTATCGCCGTTACAGCGACTACTGCGAGGAGGGCGCGGATCTTCCCGCCTACGTTGAGACGACCTTCAAAAACGACGAAAAAGGCGATCCGCTGGTGACCAAAGACGGCCTTGTTGATCTCGGCGTGATGACCGCGAAGCAGTATGACGACATCAAAGTGATGACCCAGCAAATCACCAAGATCGTTGCGGACGATCTGGCGGAAAAAGGCCTCGTTCTGTACGACATTAAATTCGAGTTCGGCTACGATGCGAACGGCAACGTGATGCTCATTGACGAGATCGCGTCCGGCAATATGCG
>JAZUKW010000100.1:0-7237 GCA_045643425.1 Acutalibacteraceae bacterium | reverse complement strand
GCTTCAGAAGCTTTTTCGCCTTTTTCACCGGCTCGCACGCGGTAATTTTCGCCACGCGCAGGTCGATTTTGGCAAACTCGTCAATCGAGATCTCCGGCAAAAATGCAACGCCCTCCGGTTTTTCCGCGGCCGCAGCTTTGGCAGCGCGCTCGGCGGCAACCTCTTCGAGCATTTTCTTCTCGTCGAGGCGGGCAAACAGCGGCTTGCCCTCGCCGACGGCGTAGCCGTCCGAAAGCGTAAAGGTCAGCTTGTCCCAATCACCGAGCGCCGCTTCGTCCGCTTGCAGCTGCGCAAAGATAGACGCGGAGGTGTCCGGCGTAAAGGGTTTGAGCAAAATGGCGAGCAGGCGAATACCGTCAAGCAGGTTATACAGCACGTCGTTGAGGCGGGCTTTTGTCTCGTCGGATTTGGCGAGCACCCACGGCGCGGTTTCGTCGATATATTTGTTGAGACGGCGGGCAAATTCCATGACGGTTGCCGCCGCATCCGCGTTGTGATAACTCTCCATGCACGCGGTGCATTTTTCGACCGTGGCGGCGGCGCAGGAAGCGAGATCCGCGTCCACCGGATCGGTCACAGAAGCCGGCTTCGTCACCTTGCCGTCAAAATACTTGTTCGCCATCGCGATCGTGCGGTTGACGAGGTTGCCAAGCGTGTTCGCAAGGTCGTTATTGTAACGCTCGATAAAGCTGTCGTAGGTGATCGAGCCGTCTTGCGCAAAGGGGATCTCGGCGAGCATATAGTAGCGCACCGCGTCCGTGCCGAAGCGTTTGACCATATCGTCCGCATACAAGACGTTGCCGCGGGATTTGCTCATTTTTTCCTCGCCGAACAAGAGCCACGGGTGACCGAGCACCTGCTTCGGAAGCGGCAGCCCGAGCGCCATCAGCTCGATGGGCCAATAGATCGTGTGGAAGCGCACGATGTCTTTTCCGATCACGTGCAGGTCGGCGGGCCAATACTTGTCAAACAGCGGATCGCTGCCGTCCGGGTTATAGCCGCAGCCGGTGATATAGTTGGACAGCGCATCCAACCACACGTAGGTGACGTGTTTCTTATCAAACGGCACCGGAACGCCCCACGTAAAGGTGGAACGGGAGACGCAGAGGTCTTGCAGTCCGGGCTTTAAGAAGTTGTTGACCATTTCCGCTTTACGGGACGCCGGCTGGAAGAAGTCGGGGTTTTGGTCGTAGTATTCCATCAGCTTATCCTGATATTTCGACAGCTTGAGGAAATACGCTTCTTCTTTCGCGTCGTGGACGTCGCGTCCGCTGTCGGGGCATTTGCCGTCAACGAGCTGGGAGTTCGTAAAGAACGCCTCGCACTCGACGCAGTATTTGCCCTCGTACTCGCTCTTATAGATGTCGCCTTGGTCATAGAGCTTCTTAAAGATGCCCTGCACCGCTTTTTCGTGATCCTCGTCGGTGGTGCGGATAAAGCGGTCGTAGGTGACGTTCAGGCTATCCCAAACGGCTTTGATTTGAGAGGCGACACCGTCCACGTATTTTTGCGGCGTAATGCCGGCAGCCTCCGCCTCGCGCTGGATTTTCTGGCCGTGTTCGTCCGAACCGGTCAAAAAGCGCACGTCGTAACCGCGCAGGCGTTTATACCGCGCGATCCAGTCGGCAAGCACGATGTCGTAGGCGTTGCCGATGTGGGGCTTGCGCGACGCGTAAGCGATGGCGGTGGTGATATAAAACTTGGGTTTGCTCATAGGGCAGACCTCCTTTTCGGAAATTTCATCATTAAAGTTTATTTTACCATTTTTCACTTAGAAATACAAGTGTTTTTCGTCAAAAAAGTGCGGCGATCGCGCCGAACAGACCGTAGGAGAAAACGGACATAATGACGGTGGCGAGAAGCACGCCGATGATAACGGCGGGGAAGGCTTTTTTGAATTTCATATTGAGCATCGACGCGATGAGCGAGCCGGTCCACGCGCCGGTGCCGGGAAGCGGGATGCCGACGAACAGAACGAGCGCCCAAAACGCGCCGTTTTCGAGCTTGTCGGTCTTGCCCTCGGCTTTTTTCTCGATCTTTTCAACGAGCGGACGGAAGAGCCGCGTCTTTTTCATCCAATTGAAAATCGGGGTGATAAACCACAGAATGAACGGCACGGGGATGAGGTTGCCGATAATACAAATCGGGACAGCCTTGACAATATCCACGCCGAGACCCGCCGACGCAAGCAAACCGCCGCGGCATTCGAGGATCGGCACCATCGAAATGAGGAAGACGAGCAGCTCTTTGCTCATCCAGCTGAACGTCTTTTCGAACCACGCGATCATCTTCTCCGCCAGGCTCTGCTTTTCGTTGTCTTGCGGCTCGGTGGGAGCTTCTTTTGTCGGTGCGGTCGTAACGTTGGTCTCCGCCGCGGTGGGGGTGACGACCTGACCGCGACGATAGACGTTCAGCTCAATATGATTGAGGAACACGTGATCGCGCCAGCCGTCCGCATCGCTGAAGAACGCGAGCTGGGAGGTGGAGGCGCTCATCTGCGGCGCCAGCGGCTTGCCTTTTTTGTCGGTGGCGGAGGCGAGGCATTTTTGGGTATGAACGTCCAGCTCTTCGTTTAAAACAGAGCAGCCGCGCTGGGTATCGCTGCCCCAAAATTCGTAGCCGCCGGTATAGAATCCGGCAACGGCGTAGCCGCTTTTGCCGGTCACGTAGCCGGTCGTTTTGATCTCATAGTATTCGTCGCCCTCGATAACGCCGTTTTTGGCGATGTCGTCGCGAATAACGCTGTCGATCGCAGGCTCATCGACTGTTCCGATATAGTTTTGGATGCTGACCATTTTGGAGATGTCGCCGTCCCAAAGGGTGATCTTTTGAAGCTCGCCCTGCGCGGTGGAGGTCGCGTCCGCGGCACGCGTATAGGACGGGCGGGTGACGGTCACGTCGGTCTGCTTATAGGAGCGGGTGGTGGGCAGATCGCCCGCCAATTTGGTGAGCGCGCGGGCATGGTGAACGGCGATGCCCGCATCGACAACGTACGCGTGGCTGCGCAAATCGGCACGCACGCCGTCCATCAGCGTGCAGAGATAGGCTTTGTCTTTGTCGTGAATATCGACAGAAGAGCCCTCGCCGGAGTCGCCGGTTTCGATGCCGTAGGTGAAATCGACGTTATGGGAGACGGCGGCATCGACGGCACCGGCGGAGTTGGCGCGGTACAAAATATCTTCGACGTTCGTGCGGTAGGACATAAGCGACAGCGTGCCGCGGCCGTTTTCGATCACGCTGCACACCGCGTTATAAAACCCGGTTTCGCCGTTGAATTTCACATCGCCGCAGCCGCTCCACGCGGGGTTGACGTCGAATTCCACGTAGATACCCTCGTCAACGAGATAGGTTTTCGCGTTGTTTACGAGGTTGTCGCAATACGCTTGCAGCACCTTCGTGTTGTAGCCGCCCGGCTCCACGTCGAAATGGATACCGTACAGCTTGTCGTTGGGGAAGCGGGAGGTATAGCTTTGAAAACCGTCTCGCAGCTTTTCGATATAGCTTTTGGAAAGTGTGCTGTTTTTCGCCAGCACCGGGTCGTCCATGATCACCGAGACGCGCATACCGTGCGCCATAGCCGCCTTGACAAAGGTGTGGATCACGTCGTGCTTCTTCGGGTCCCACAGCTCGGTATACGCCTCTAAATAGACCTCGGTAACGCCGAGCTGTTCTAACAGATCGAGCGTGGTTTCCCGGGTTGCCTCGTCCTTGGCGTCCTGCATATACCACCACCAGCAGCCGACGCGCTCGCGCCCGTCGTAGGTCTCGGCGGAGGCAACGACGCAAAGAAGAGAGGAGAGGAGCGACAACACCATAATTACTGCAAACAGCAGAGCGGCGATTTTCTTTAAAGATCGAAATTTCGATACCATAACAAGCTACCTCGCAAGCATAAATAATTAGGAACTATCTAACTATACGCGACTTTTCACTAAAAAGCAAGAGGAAAAGGGAAAATGCTTGACAAAAAACATAAAATGTGGTTTACTGACAAGGATGACGTATTGGAGGCATAGACTATGAAGAACGTATTTGACGAACTGAAAGCCCGCGGTATGATCGCCCAAACGACCAACGAGGAGAAGATCCGTGAGTTGCTCGGCGGCGACAAGCCCGTGACGTTTTATATCGGTTTTGATCCGACGGCGGACAGCCTGCACGTCGGCCACTTTGTGCAGTTGATGGTCATGGCGCATTTGCAGCGCGCCGGACATCGCCCGATCGCGCTTTTAGGCGGCGGAACTGCTATGGTCGGCGACCCGAGCGGCAAGTCGGATATGCGCAAGATGATGACGGTGGATACCATCAACTATCACGTGGAATGCTTTAAAAAGCAGATGTCCCGTTTCCTCGATTTTTCCGACGGAAAAGCGCTGATGGTGAACAACGGCGATTGGCTGCGCAACCTCAACTATATCGAATTTCTGCGTGACGTGGGTGTGCATTTTACGGTCAACCGTATGCTCGCCGCCGAGTGCTTCAAAGCGCGTATGGAGCGCGGCCTGAGCTTCCTCGAGTTTAACTATATGCTGATGCAGGGCTACGATTTCCTGCGCCTGCACGAGGATTACGACTGCTCGATGGAAATGGGCGGCGACGACCAGTGGTCGAATATGATCGCCGGAGTGGAGCTGTGCCGCCGCAAGCTCGGCCACGAGGTGCAGGCGATGACCTTCACGCTGCTCACCACCTCCGAGGGCAAAAAAATGGGTAAAACCGAAAAAGGCGCGGTGTGGCTGAACGCCGAAAAAACCTCGCCGTATGATTTCTTCCAATATTGGCGCAACATCAACGACGCCGACGTGGAGCGCTGCTTAAAACTGCTGACGTTCCTGCCGGTGGAGGAGATCGAACGCGATATGCACGCGCCGGATTGCAACATCAACGCGATGAAAGAAAAGCTCGCCTATGAAGTGACCGCGCTCGTTCACGGTACGGATGAGGCGGACAAAGCGCTCGAAGCGGCGCGCGCGGTGTTCTCTGCCGGCGGCGTGTCCGAAAATATGCCGTCTACCCAGCTTGCCGCCGACGCGGTGGGCGAGGACGGGATCGGCGCGATCGATCTGCTGATGGTGACCGGGCTTACGCCGTCTCGCGGCGAAGCGCGCCGCCTCATTCAGCAGGGCGGTCTCACCGTTGACGACGAGAAGATCACCGACGTGAACGGCATGATCGCCAAAGCGTCGTTCGACAAAGGCTACGTCATCATCAAAAAAGGCAAAAAGACCTTCCACAAGGCACTTCTGTAACGATATGAACGAGTATCGGGCGCTGGGCGCTTTTTATGACAGACTGATGCCGCAAACCGATTATGAAGCGCGAGCAGACTATCTGCTCGCGCTGTTTGCGCGTTTCGGCGCTTGTCCGCATTCCGTGCTGGATCTTGCCTGCGGCACCGGGGAAATGACCAAAATCCTCGCAAAACGCGGCTTCGATATGACCGGCGTGGACGCTTCGGCCGATATGCTGATGGAAGCGCGTGACAAGGCAAGTGGCTTTACACCCGAAGTTTTGCTGTTACAGCAGGATATGCGCGCGCTCGACCTGCGGGATACGGTGGATGGCGCGATCTGCCTGCAGGATAGCTTGAGCCACCTCCTAAAAACCGCGGAAATCGAGGCGGTTTTTGCTCGGCTGCGCTTGTTTGTCGCGCCGGGAGGACTTGTGCTTTTCGACGTGAATACGCCGTATAAGCACCGGGAAATCCTCGGAAATAACGATTTTATACTCGAAACCGACGGACTTGTATGTAATTGGCAAAACCTTTACAGCGAAAAAACCGGCATTGTGGATATGCAGCTCGACTTTTTCGAGGAACAGCCGGACGGACGCTACGTGCGTTCTACCGATCGTGTGCGCGAGCGTGCGTATACGCTTAAAACGTGGAAGAAAATGTTGGAAAACTCCGGCTTTGCGCTGTGCGCCGTCTATGCGGACGGTACTTTTGATGCGCCTGATGATACCTGTGAGCGCTGGATGCTGGTGGCGAAAAATTTGCGCCCCGCGAACGACTATACCGAGTGAGGGATGGTAAAAATGGGAAACTGTATCCGCTGTTTAACGACCGACGCCACCGTGATGGTGATGGGGCTTGATTCCACCGACATCGTGGCAAAAGCCGAACAAATCCATAAAACCTCCGCGGTGATGACGGCGGCGCTCGGCAGAACCCTTACCGCCGCGTCGATGATGGGTGTGATGCTCAAAAACACGGAGGATACCGTGACCCTGCGGCTTCAGGGCGGCGGCCCTGCCGGCCGTGTGACCGCTGTGGCCGACGGCCGCGGCAACGTGCGGGGAACGGTGGATAACCCGGTGGTGGAGATCCCGCTGAAACAGAACGGTAAATTGGACGTCAGCGGCGCGATCGGCGTGGACGGTCAGCTGTCGGTGGCGCGCTCGAGCTTCGGCGGCGAGCCGTACGTCGGCTGTGTGCCGCTCGTTTCCGGCGAGGTGGCGGAGGACGTAACGTCGTATTACGCCACGTCCGAGCAAGTGCCGACTGCGTGCGCGCTCGGCGTACTCGTCAATCCCGATTTGACCGTCAAGGTGGCGGGCGGCTTCCTTTTGCAGCTCTTGCCGTTTTGCCCGGACGACGTGGTGGATAGGATCGAAAAGAACATCCAAAAGCTGCCGCAGGTCACCGAAATGATGCAAGAGGGTGACGTCAAGGCGATGATCGACCGCGTGCTGGACGGATTTGAATACAACGTGGTGGACACGTACGAAACGGCGTATCGCTGCACCTGCTCGAAAGAGCGAGTGATCGCAGCACTTTCCACGCTGCCGGAAAGCGACCGGGAGGATCTGGCGGACGAGACGGGGAAGGTCAACGTCACCTGCGATTTTTGCGGCAGCACCTATTCGTTTGACGAGGCGGAGCTGAAAAAGGCGTTGGCGGAAAAAGCGGAAGAAAAATAATTTTCTAAAAATTCCTAAAATCCCTTGACATTTGCGGCAGGATGTTGTATTATAGTCACCGTCGCGAACGAAAGCGGCTCGACAAGGGAGCATAGCTCAGCTGGTTAGAGCACCTGCCTTACAAGCAGGGGGTCACAGGTTCGAGCCCTGTTGTTCCCACCACAATTTTTGTAAGTATGGCCCGGTAGTTCAGCTGGTTAGAACGCTAGCCTGTCACGCTAGAGGTCGACGGTTCGATCCCGTTCCGGGTCGCCATATTTGCCTCTGTAGCTCAGTTGGTAGAGCAGGGGACTGAAAATCCCCGTGTCATTGGTTC
>JAZUKW010000099.1:0-3024 GCA_045643425.1 Acutalibacteraceae bacterium | reverse complement strand
GATTGCGTTCCGTCGGTTTGCGGAATATCTCGAAAACCCGTCGCTGCTTGAAGGCGAGCCGCGCGTGGTCAACGTCGACGTATTGTAAACGACAAAAAGACCTTCCGCGGAAGGTCTTTTTCCTTGGAAAAGAGGGATTTTGTTGAAACTGTTTCGACTTTTGCCGCTGACGCTGGCGGCGTGTCTGCTTCTTGCCGGCTGCGGCGGGAAAGAAGAGGTATCTTCGCCGAAACCGCAGGTGCCGACGGCTACCGCGACGGTGACGGCAACCGAAACCGCCACCACGACGGCGACGGCCGCCACGACAACGACGGTCAAAAAGACCACGACTACGACTGAGGCGCCGACGACCGAAGCTCCGACGACCGAGGCGCCGGTGACCGATCCGCCGACGACGAAGAAACCGACCGCGAAGCCGACCACCAAAGCCGCTGCGCCGGACAGCGTGAGCCGGTCCGCCAACGGTTACGAAATCAAAACGGTGGGCGGGGTGACCTATGTGGACGGCGTGTTGGTCGCGAACAAAACCTATAGCTTGCCGGCGTCGTATTGTCCGGGCTATTTGACGGCAGAGTGCGACCGCGCTTACGACAGCCTAAAAGCCGCCGCCGCGAAAGCGGGATATTCGCTGTATATCTCCTCCGGCTTCCGCGACTACGAAACGCAGGAGGCGATCTATAACCGCTACGTTGCGAACGACGGCAAGGCGAACGCCGACCGCTATTCCGCGCGGCCGGGGCATTCGGAGCACCAAACGGGGCTCGCGATCGACTTAAACGGTGTGTCCGACTCGTTCGGCGACACGCCGACCGGCAAGTGGGTGGCGGCGCATTGTCACGAATACGGCTTTATCCTGCGCTACCCGAAAGGCAAAGAGGCGCAAACCGGCTATATGTATGAGCCGTGGCACATCCGTTACGTCGGCAAGGCTGTCGCAACGAAAATAGCTGAGTCGGGGCTGTGCCTCGAAGAATATTACGGCATTACGTCGGAATATCCAAACTAAAAAGGTAAAGGGGCTGACGCCAAGCGTCAGCCCCTTTTTGGTGGTTTTTTCGTTTAGAACAGCTGTCCGGGGAGCTTGAGCTTTTCCTTTTTCGGGAAATTCTTGTCAAATTCCTCGGCGGCGGCTTCGTCCACGTAATAGCCGGCGGGCGTTTGGTACACGCCGGTCACGCCGCCAAGGTAGCCGGGGACGAGCTCTTTACACAGAAAGAACGAAGCGTCCTCACCCTCGGGCAGGTCGTGGTAGCGAATGCCGAAATCGGAAGCATAGGAAAACCCGCTTTTGCCGTAAAAGGCGATATTCCCCTCGAACAGCACCGCGCCAAAACCCATTTCGGCGGCCTTTTGCAGCGAATAGTCGAGCAAACGCTTGCCGTAGCCTCGGCGCTTGAGCGCGGGCGTAATGCCGATCGGCCCCATCGTGAGGACGGGGATCTTTCGCCCGTCGTCCGCCTCGATGACGGTTTTCATAAACATATTCTGCCCGATGAGCTCACCGTCTTTTTCCATCACGAAATCAAGCTCCTTCACGAAGGCGGGATCGTCCCGCAACACGTGGAGCACGAAATGCTCCAGGCAGCCGGGGCGGTACACGTTCCAAAACGCTTCGCGGACGAGGAATTCGGTTGCGCGATAGTCTTCGGGTGTTTCTAAACGAATAATAACGTCATTTGTTTTCATTATTTATCCTCCTGAACATTGTTGACTTCAATCGGCGACTGCCGGGAGGTCTGTGTGATCATCGCAAACCTCTCGGCTTACGCGACAATCACCGTGTTTTGGTACTTGTTCAAAAAGCACTCTCCTGAAAAATTTTTATTATAATCACGCCCATTGGCGGGATTACCGAAAGAATCTCGCTTAGAAAAAGCGGAGCAGCGACACGACCTTGCCGAGCACCACCACTTCGGGGACGATGATCGGCTCGAACTCGTCGTTTTCGGGCTGCAGGCGGACGTGGCCGTCCTCCCAGAACACGCGTTTAACGGTGGCTTCGTCCTCAATGAGCGCGACGATGACGTCGCCGTTTTGGGCGGCGGGGGTGCGGTGAACGACCACCACGTCGCCGTCAAGAATGCCGGCGTTGATCATACTCGTGCCGCAGACGCGCAAAGCAAACATCTCGCTTGCCGGGAACTGCCCGCCCGAATAGGGGACGTAGTCCTCGATCTCCTCCACCGCTAAAATGGGTTTGCCGGCGGTGACCTTGCCGAGCAGCGGGATCTTCGCTACCTGCTCGCCGGGCATACGGATCGAGCGGTTTAAGCCGCTTTGACGGTTGATATAGCCCTCGTCTTCGAGCAGTTTCAAGTAGGCGTGGACGGTGGAGGTGGATTTGATGCCGCAGGCATCACAAATCTCACGCACCGAGGGGGGGACGCCCTCCTGCGCACGGTTTTGGAGATATTCCAGCACGCGCTGCTGTTTTTCGTTTAAGGGTTTCATACAAAAACCTCCTATCGAACATTTGTTCACAGTCAGTATAGCACACGGTTTTGCATTTGTCAAACATTTGTTCGCATTTTTTACAAAATTTGCGGAAATTTCCGGGATTTTCTTGCAAATCGTTCAAAAAACGGTCACACATTCGGCGGACAAGCATGGTATACTCAAAGCGAACCGAGGGGAAAGCGGAGCCGCACCGCTTCTCGGTTCAAGGGAGAAAACCCTCCTCAAAACACCCTCTTAAAACGAGTGCCCCGTGAGCAATCACGGGGCACTTCGTTGTTGTTGCGACGTAAAAATTGACCTATAATGCAAAAGAACGGACGAGTTAGTCATTGACAACCGCGCGAGGGGTCGATATACTATTAAAGTATCTTTTATTATAGGAGGAAAACCCCATGAAAAACATCTTCAAACTCGGTTCCGTTTTCATGGCGATTGCGCTTTTGATCAGCACGTTGCTGCCCTCCGGCGTGTTCGCCTCGGCGGAACAGAAAAACCTGCTTGCCAACGGCGATTTCAAAGTGACCGATATGGCGGCCGAAGATTTCGGCTGGGCGGATGGCGGCATTT
>JAZUKW010000098.1:0-22727 GCA_045643425.1 Acutalibacteraceae bacterium | reverse complement strand
ATCGCTTCCCGTATCTTCCTTTCGCCGGTTTCATTGACCTTCAATCCGGGTTTTATGCGTTTGGAAATAAACGTAAGCACCTCAAATATCGCCGGAAAAACAAACGAAACGATACAAGGATAAAACAGCGTAAACATATCCGTTTTGTCGGAAAACAAATCAAACTCACCGTTTGGACCGAAATGCACCCCGAGCGTTTCAGGAAGCGACGGATAAGCTAAAAGCATTCTTGCAAAGCCAACCGCAAACATTCCCCACGTGAGGACGGCGATACCGATATGAAGTGTTTTCGACAATTTTCTCGTCTTTTCCTCTTTTTGCATATATTTTCTCCTTCGCAAATTTGGATTTGTCCGCGTCTATCGCGTCTATAATGCGCATTGGTCTTTTCGTTTTTTATAGTTTTTTGAGTTTTGCGTAGTTCGCCATCCGTTTTTTGACCCCGACAGAGAATTCAATCGAGAGCAGCGTATCGGAAACGTGGGTGACGGACGGTGCGCAGTCACCGGGATAGACGGGAGCGGAAAGCAGCTCGCGGCTGATGTCGATGACTTTCATACGGGATCTCTCCTCTTTTTTCAAGTATACACCGGTTTGTTCGGAAATGCAAGGGTGTATGCGGGGGACAGTACGTTTCTACGGGGAAAGACGTTCGGTTTATGCCGATTCTACTGCCGGTGCAGCGGGAGAATATGGTATAACCGGGACGGAAAGGAGGTGAGTGGTATGAACGAGCCTCATCTTCGCTCGGTCTCAAAGGTGAACAAGGCGCTGTTGAGCGCCCGACAAATCGCCGCCGATAACAAGCTTCCGCTGACGGTGGAACGGATCGCGGCGTGCCTCGGTATTTCGCGCAAACGGCTTTTGGCGTATATCCGCGACGAGGTAGAGGACCCCGAGATCACTCCCCGCAAGAGGGAGAAAATCCACGGGATCCTATGGCAAGCGTTTTGCGACTGCGAGGCGGAGCTTGCGGAGGAAATGCTCAAGCCCGGAAGCCACACCGGAGCGGTGTTCCTCGGCAAAAACAATTTCGGCTATTTGGACCGAGAGGAACGGGAGGCCGACATTTCCGTCACGTTTGTCGGCGAGGAGAATATTAAGGAGTAAAGGAGTTTTAAAGTATGGAAGAATCCATGATCCGCATTCGCTTTGTGCCGGATTTGGCGCACGGCACGGTGACGCCGTCGGCACCGCAATTCGGCGGTGTGCAGGGAGATCGCAACGCGGCACAGGTGTCGTTTTTTGTGCCGGAGGCGTTGCGCGAGGACAGCTATCGGTTCCGTATTGAGGGAGAAAACGGCGCCGGCGGGTTTGTTACGACGCCGCCGCTGCCTTTGGACGACGAGGGCTGTGTTTCGACGTTATTGGACGAGCAGTTTACAGCGGCGGGAGGACAGCTTCTTTTGAGGCTGACGGTGTCGGAGCTGCAAGAGGGAAATGAGACGGCGACGATCCACAGCTTTGACGGCCGCGTGTATTTTGCGGATGCGGCGGAGCAGAACGTGCCGTCGCCGTATACGACCACGCTGTCGGCGATGATGTGCCGTAACGACGAGGCGCTGGCGGAAATGCAGGAGCTGGAGCAGGCGGTCACCGCGCAAATGGAGGCGGCGGCTTTGCACGAAAGCGGGCAGCAGTCCCGCCTGACGGCGCTGGAAAATCGCGCCGGTGGTATTGAGAGTGACGTGGATGCGCTGGTAGTGCGTGCCGGCATTATCGTGGGTGACGTGGATGCGCTGGAAGTGCGTGCGGGTGGTATTGAGAGCGACGTGGATGCGCTGGAAGTGCGTGCCGGTGGTATTGAGAGCGACGTAGACGCGCTCGAAACGCAGCTTACGGCGCTGGACGCGGTTGCTGAGCGAAAAGAAACGGAGACGACGCCGTGGAAGCTTATTCAAAAGCTGGTGCGTACCGGCTGTGCCGCCCGCGTGTTCGCGGTGGGAGATACGCTGATCGGGCACCACGCGGAGTATGGCGTTTTGCGCTGGAAGGTGGTTGGCTTTGATCACGATACGGCGGCCGATCCGACGCTTTCCCACTCGATGACGTTACAGCTGGAAAACGGGCTGCACCGAGAGGACGGTCTTTACGATACCAAAGCCTATGACGTGACGAGCGACACCGGCTTTTTGACGGATTGGGAGACGTCGGACATTCGCGCGTGGCTGAACAGCGACGCGCGCGGCGGTCAATGGCATACGTCCGATTCGGGCGATACGGCGCCGGATTATGCGGCGCAGGACGGGTTTGTTCGCGGGTTTGAGGGCAGCTTTTTGGAGGCGATCGGTTCTGTGAAGAAACAGACGGCGACCGCCTCCGGCGTAACGCCGAAAACCAAGGAGACGAACGATCTGTTCTTTTTGCCGTCGCGTCCGGAGCTGTACGGCGGAAACCCGCCCGGAGGTACCGGTGCCAAGGAGGGCAGCGTGTATGCCGCTTACGGTTCCGGTCACAGCGACCTGAACGCGTCGGGAACGTCGGCAGACGGCAACCGCGTGAAAACCTGCGGCGGAGAGGAGACGGCTTGGCTGTCGCGCTCGGTCCATCCGCTGTCGTCTACGATGTCTTTTTACGTGTATGAGGACGGGCACATGGCGTACCTTTCGGCGGATTCCAAAGGCGCGGTGGTGCCGATGTGCTGCATTGTGTGAGAGAGGAGAGTCGTTTTATGTTCAAGCTTGCGTTAAACGCCGGTCACAGCGCCCATACGACGCGCGGCGTTCCGGCGTCGGTCAGCCCCGAAAACCACCCGAACGAGTGGTGGCTCAACGACCGTATTGCGGATAAGGTGCAAGCGCGCCTTGCCGCTTACGAGGGAGTGAGCGTGCTGCGTATCGACGATACCACCGGACAGAACGATTTGTCGCTGACGGCGCGTACCGACAAGGCGAACGCCTGGGGAGCCGATTTTTATTTGGCGATCCACCACAACGGCGGCATTAACGGCGGCACCGGCGGCGGGATCGTCGCTTACGTCTATACGAAGCCGCAAGCCGCGTCGGTGGAATGGCAAAAAGCGCTGTACGATACGTTGATCAAAAAGACGGGGCTTCGGGGCAACCGCGCGACGCCGCTTGCCAAGCAAAATCTGCATGAGGTGCGCGAGCCGAAGATGCCGTCGGTGCTGTTGGAGCTCGGGTTTATGGACAGTAAGACCGACGTGCCGGTGCTGCTTAGCGAGAAATACGCCGATGCGTGCGCAGAGGCGATCGAGGAGGTCATCGTCTCCCGTCAGAAGCTCAAGAAAAAAGTGCCGACCTTTCGCAAGGGAGAGACGTCGCTCGGCGTGTATGCGCTGAAGCGCTTGTTGGCGCTTGCGGACGATCTTGATTTGGTGCCCTATGCGGTAGCGGATGACGGCGGCTTCGGCGACGGCACCGAAAAGGACGTGAAAGCGGTACAAAAGGCGGCGAAGCTGACCCAAACGGGCGAGGCGGACGAAAAAACGGTGCGTGCCGCGTATACGCTTGTTCACGACGCTGTGACGAGCCGTCATCAAAGCGCGTATCAGAAGCTGGCGCTCACGAATGCGGAGAATACGGAGCTTAAAAAAGAAATCGCGCGGTTACAGAAAGAGCTGGCCGCCAAAGGAGGTAAAACGACGTGACCGGGTTAGAGGTGATCAAGCAGGCGATGCTGTTGCTCAATTATACGGACGACAGCGGTCGCGTAGACAGCCGCGTGGCGGGAGCTGCCGGCGCACGCGGGCTTGCTGTTCTGAATCAGGTGCTGGCGGACGTATGGTTTGCGGAAAAACGCGGGCCGTTCGTTCCGCTGACCGACGTTGCCGCGTCGCTGCCCGTCAGCGACCGCACGTGTTCGGACGTGCTGCCCTACGGGGTGGCGATGCTTTTAGCACAGGGCGAGGGCGACGGCGATAACCAAAGTACCTTTGCCGCTGTATACAATCAAAAACGAAGCGCGCTTACCCACGTGGAGCGCCGCTGTAATGCGTTGCCGTAAGGCAAGGAGGTCAGTATGCAAGACGTTTTAAACGAAGAATTCGACGTCAATCCCGACGCGAAGATAGAGGAATACACACCGCAACCCGCCTCGGCGGACGACACACCCGACGATACCGCATCCCCGGTGCCGCCGGAGGGACTTCACTTTTCTTTTCCGTCGGAGGAGGAGCTTCCCCCTGCTTCGACGAACGCGCCTGCCGTGCCGGAGGCCTACCTGCCCGTGTATAACGGACAGCCGGTGCGTGTGGACGCCGGTGACGTAGAGCGGGTGACGATGCTGCTGCGCGAGGGAATGCGATTTGAACAGTTCAAGCCGCAATTCGACGCGCTCAAGCGGATATGCGTTGCCGCGGGCTACAAGCGGCCGGAGGATCTGGTCGATGGATTGTCCCGGGCGATGGACGCCACCGCCTACGAAGCCCTTTTGGACGAGACCGGCGGGAACGAGGCGCTGGCTCACGAGGTAATGGAGGGTCGCCGCTTGGCGCTGTCGGTGGCACAAAATCGCGCCGATACCGCGCAGGCGGCCCCGGCGGAAAACCGCGCCACGCGTTTGGCGGCGGAGTTCTCGGAGCTCAGAGAGCTTTGCCCCGATGCCCCGTCCTTCGGCGAGCTGCCGCAGACGGTGGTGGAAAGCGCGGCGCTCGGCGAGCGGTCGCTTGCCGACGCGTATTTGCGGTTTATGCAGCAGGAAAAGCTGCGCGAGATCGCCGCGGCAACGGCGGCTTCGTCCGCGGCGGCGGCCTCGACGGGCTCGCTTTCCGCGTCGGTGCCGGATGACGACTCCTCCCGCGAGAGCCGTTCGTTCCAATCGGGCTTTATGCAGGCCTTGTAAAAACAAAAAAACAAAGGAGAAACAAGTATGTCTATCAACACCTATGAATTCAACCAAACCATGACCAACGCGCTGGACAAGGCTGTGGTGCAAAAATCCGCCACCGGCTTTTTGGCGGACAACGCGCTGCGTGCCAAATTTGTCGGTGCCAAAACCGTGATGATCCCGGACGTGGATATGTCCGGCCTCGGCGACTATGATCGCGACAACGGCTTTGTGGGCGGCAGTATCACCGTCTCCAACACCCCGGTCACGCTCAGCCAGGATCGCGGCCGTTCGTTCCAGATCGACCGTGAGGACGGCGACGAGACGGGTATCGCGAACCTTGCCGGCGAGGTGCTTGCCGAGTTCGTGCGCACCAAGGTGGTGCCGGAAATGGACGCCTACGTTCTTTCCAAGCTCGCCACCTACGCCGTGACCGAGGAGCAGACCGTGAGCGGCGACGTTGACGAGCCGTATGCGCTGTTCTGCGATGCGGTCGCCGCGGTGCAGGATGCCGTCGGCTACGACGAGGAGCTTGTCGCGTTTATGGACAACACCATGTATGCCGCGCTCTGCCGTTCGGACGAGCTGACCCGCTCGATCGACGTCGGTCATTTCAAAAAAGGCGAGATCAACCTCGAGGTGAAAAAGCTGGACGGCGTGACGCTGCTCCCGGTCGAAAAAAGCCGTATGAAAACGGCGTACGACTTCCTCGACGGCGAGACCGACGGTGAGGAGGCCGGCGGCTTTGCTGCCAAAGCGACTGCTTCGGATATTGGTCTGCTCGTGATGCCCAAACGTGCGGCGAGCCTTATCAAAAAGACCGAAAAGACCCGTACCTTTGCCCCGAACCAGAACCAGAACGCCGATGCTTACAAAATCGACTACCGTCTGTATTACGACGTGTTCGTCAAGAACAGCCTTGCCGACGGTATCGTGGTGTTCCTCTATCCGGTTGTCGAAGACGACGAAGATGACGAAACCTGATTGCGTTTGATTACATACCCCTCCCGCGAGAGCGGGAGGGGTTCCCCCGATGACGGGAGGCAAAGGAGGCAACGAGTATGAAATCATCCTGGATCAAAACGGCGGCAACCTTTTTGGGGGCGTCGGTCGCTTTGTATTTCCAGAAAATCGCCGTTCCGCTGATCGTGCTGTTTTGTGCGGTGGTCATCGACTATGCGACCGGCCTTTTGGGAGCGTATTTCCGCAGAGAACTGAGCAGCGAAAAAGGGTGGAAGGGCATTCTTAAAAAAATCGCCTATTTTGCGGCGGTGTGTGTCGGCTGCGGCGTCGATTATCTCTTGACGACGTTCGGCGCGATGTTCGGTGTGAGCTTTAAAACGTCGCTCGCCGTCGGTGTGCTGGTGACGATGTGGCTTATTATCAACGAATCTATCAGCATTCTTGAAAATCTTGTGAAAATCGGCGTGCCGCTGCCGTCGTTTTTAGAAAAGACCGTCAAGCGGTTGCAGGTGGCGGTGGAAAACAAAGCCGACGGCGAGCCGCCGCAGGAGTGACCGTATGACAGTCCATCTTCCGGCGGTGGTGGGCGGTGGCTACGGCGAATTTTGGCGCTGTCGGGCGCGGTATCGCGTGCTGAAGGGCGGCAAAGCGTCGAAGAAATCCTCCACCACCGCTTTGTGGTATATCGTACATTTGATGCAATACAGCGACGCCAATCTGTTGGTGGTGCGTCGCACCTACAACACCCACAAGGACAGCACCTTTGCCCAGCTGAAATGGGCGATCCGTCGGCTGGGCGTCGAGGCGCTGTGGTCGTGCGTGGAGCATCCGCTGGAGATCCGCTACCGCCCGACGGGACAGAAAATCCTGTTTCGCGGGCTGGACGACGTGGACAAGCTGGCTTCCGCGACCGTGGAACGCGGCACGCTCTGCTGGGTATGGATCGAGGAGGCGTTTGAGATCGCCTCGGAGGCGGATTTCGACCGCTTGGATCTGTCGATGCCGCGCGGACAGCTTCCGCCGCCGCTTTTTAAGCAGACGACGGTGACGTTTAACCCGTGGAGCAGCACCCATTGGCTGAAGGCGCGGTTTTTCGACCGTCCGTCACCGGACGTGCGGTGTTTTACCACGACCTATCGGTGTAACGAGTTTTTGGACGAGGTGGATCGCCGCCGTTACGAGCGTATGAAAGAGGAACAGCCGGCGCTGTACCGCGTTGCCGCGTGCGGCGATTGGGGCGTGTCGTCGGGACTTGTTTTTGAGCGGTGGCGTGTCGAGCCATTTTCGGTAGCGACGCTTGCAGAACCGTGGAAGTTCGTTCACGTGTTCGGGCTGGATTACGGCTATACGAACGACCCGACGGCGTTTATCGCGGCGGCGGTCAACCCGGTGGACAAGCGGCTGTATATTTATGACGAGCATTACGAAAAGCGGATGCTCAACGAGGATATTGCCGCGATGATCACGAAAAAGGGTTACCAAAAAGAGCGTATTCGCGCCGACAGCGCCGAGCCGAAATCCAACGAGGAATTGCGCCGGCTTGGGATCTTTCGTATTCAGCCGGCGGTCAAGGGCGCGGACAGCGTGCGCAACGGGATCGCGCGGCTGCAGGGATACGAGATGATCGTGCATCCCACCTGCGTGCATACCGTGGCGGAGCTTTCCTCCTACGTGTGGGACAAGCGGGAGGACGGCAGCGGTTTAAACCGGCCGCTGGACTCAAACAACCATTTGATGGATGCGCTTCGCTACGCCATGACCGACGTGGGGCATTTTCACCCGCAGCCTCCGTCGAAAAAACCGAAACGGCGCAGTACCGGATTTGCGGGTGAGGGATTCCGTCCGCGCGATTTTGCGGGCGGATGGGAATAGAACGTGACAAAAGGAGGACGTTATGTCAGAACAAACGCATTGGGATCATCCCCGACAGATCCAACGGGAATACGAGGCGGGCAAGCAGGTAAAAAGCTCACTCGGCCCTCGCGGACTGTATGAACAAAACAAGGTCAACGAACGCTTTTACGTGGGCGATCAGTGGCACGGCGTCAATTGCGGCACCGATAAGCCGCTGGTGAGGGAAAACATCATCAAGCGTATCGGCGACTATAAGCTGGCGTTTATTACGTCGGCGCCGCTGGCGGTCAACTATACGGCCGACGGCGTGCCGAATACGCTGGAGACCAAAGAGCAGACGCATTTGCTCAAAAGCCGTTTGTGTAAGGCGCAGGCGGACGGGCAAATCCCCGCTTCGTTTAACGACGAGCTGTGCAAGCGACCGCTGCGCTCGGCAGAGGAGCTCAACCTCGTGATGTCGGCGATGTCCGATTATTTCCGCGTGACCGCGGAGCGGGTGGGGCTGGACGCCATTAAGGAGCAGGCGCTGCGCAACGCGTATATGTTCGGAACGGGTATCGTGTATACCTATTGGGACGAGCGGGAGCGTACCGGACTGTATGCCGACCGCAGCCGCAAGCATCCGATTTACGGAGACATTCGCTGTGAGGTGCTGGACGTGGAAAACGTCACCTTCGGCGACCCGACCTGCGACAAGGTGCAAGAGCAGCCGTATATCCTCATCTCCCAGCGCAAGTCGCTTGCGGAGGTGCGTCGGCTGATGAAGAAAAACGGTCAAAAGGCACATTTGTCCGAGCTTCGCCCGGACGAATCGCCGCTGTATGAAAAGGAGTCGCCGGACAGCCAAAAGGCAACGCTGATCACGAAGCTCTATAAAGAGTGGGACAACGAGGGCAAGACGTATCGCATTTTGGCGACGCAGGTGTGTGGGGAAGTGACGGTGCGGCGCCCGTGGGATATTGGCGTGCGCCGCTATCCGCTGTCGGTGTTTTGCTGGGAACGCCGCAAAAACTGCGCTTACGGCGAAAGCGAGATCACCTATTTGATCCCGAACCAAATCGCCATCAACCGTATGGTGACGGCGTCGGTGTGGGCGGTCATGATGATGGGTATTCCGATCATGGTGGTCAACGGCGACGTGGTGCCGCAAAAGCTCACGAACGATCCCGGTCAGGTGGTCAAGGTGTTCGGCTCGGGCGAGGACGTGCAAAGCGCGATCCGCTACGTACAGCCGCCGAACTTCTCGCCGAAGTTCAACGAGAATATCGCCGCGCTCATCAGCAACACGATGAACCAGGCGGGCGCGAACGACGCGCTGCTCGGCAACGTGCGGCCGGACAACACCTCCGCGATCATCGCGCTGCGTGAGGCGGCGGCGATGCCGCTGCAATCGCTGCAGACGCGGTTTTACGGTTTTATTGAGGATTTGTCCCGCGTGTGGGCGGAGTTTTGGGTAATGCAATACGGCAACCGCGCGCTGAAAATCGAGGACGAAAACGGGATCTGGTATCTGCCGTTTGACGGCAAACGCTACCGCGACGTGCTGATCTCGGTGCAGGTGGACGTCGGCGCTTCCTCGATGTGGAGCGAGATGGAGTCTATCCAAACGCTGGATAATCTGTTCGATCGCGGCATCGTGAACGTCGAGCAGTATCTCTCGCGCTTGCCGAAGGGCATCGTGCCGAACCTCAACGGGCTCTTGCGTGAGCTGGGGACGGTTCCCGCACCGGTCGAGGCGGAAAAGGCGGACGAAGCGGCGACCGAGGAGGCGCCGATCGTGCTGCCCTCCGGCGAGGAGCTGATCGCCGCGCTGACTCCCGAACAGCAGGAACAATGGGAGAGCCTTTCGGCGGAGGAACAGCGGGATATTCTTAAAAAGGCGCTGTAAGGAGGAGAGACTATGACGTTTCCGAAATACCGCCGCGCTATCACCTATCGGGCAACGGTGCCGGCGCTTTGCGGCGGCATCAACCAAGTGGACGCGGCGCACGCGATCAAGGATCATCAGACGACCGATCTGTGTAATTTGTGGTGGAAGGACGGCGCGCTGCGCACCCGCCCCGGCTTGCGGACGGCGGATGACGCACCGATGCCGATTTTGACGTATACCTCGAACCAAACGGCGTTGACCGAGCTGCCGGTGACGGTGGGCGGCAAAACGGGCCGCTTGCTCATCGGCGTCGGCCGTTCCGGTATGATACAGGATCGGGTGGAGTCGCTGCTCATAGAGGAAGACGGGCAGATGACTACGTTTACAAACGACGTGGCGTTCGGCGGGACGATCCATCATCTGCTTCCGATTTTGGATGAAAAAGACGACAGCACGCTGGGACTTTTGTTGGCCGATTCGGTGTTCTCGCCGCTTTTGCGCCTGAAAGCCGACGGCACGACGACGCAGGTGACACCGTACGTGCCGACGATTTTGTTGCAGGTGCCGGGTGACGGCAACCCGCAGGCGGCGGAGCCGGCGGGCTACCCTTATGAGAGCCGCAATCTGCTGACCGATGCTTTCGCCGTTTCTTATACGCTGGGCGAAGAGGCGACCTATTTTCACCTGCCCTCGTCGGTGCGCGGCAGCGATTTTACGCTGACCGTTACGGCGACGGACGACGTGGGAACGGTGACGCATACGCTCTATTTCTCGTCCTCGACGCAGGTGTCGGGCGAGACGTATCAGGAGACGGCGACGGTGCGGGACGGGTATCACCTGACGGCTGACAAGTCTCAGGCGACTTTTTGGTTCGAGCAGGACGGCCAGCCGGTCTGTATGGACGCGTCGCCGTACGTGGAGCTGAAAGCAGTGTACGAGCCGACGGTGGATCAACCGGAGACCGCGTCGATCATTACCGGAATGCGGTTCGGCACGTGGTTCGGCGGCGACCGAACGGGGCTTTCGTCCGGCACCCGCTTTTTTGTGGCGGGCAACCCGAGTTATCCGCACCGTCTGCATTACAGCAGCTTGAACGACGCTACGTATTTCCCCGAAAACAACTACGTCTGTGTCGGCCGCCCCGCCGAGGCGATCACCGCGCTGAAACAGCAGGGGAATATGCTGGTCATTTTCAAAGAGCGCGAGCTGTTTGCCGCCACCTATGCGTCGGCGACGCTGTCGGCGGAGGAGATGCTTTCCGGCGGTTTGATCGACGTGGAGGTCGAGCGGGCGCTGTTTCCGCTGACGCCGATTTCCTCGGCGGTGGGCTGTGACTGTCCGCAGAGTATCGCGCTGTGCGGGAATCGGCTCGTGTGGACGTGCAGCGACCGCAAGGTGTATACGCTGCACGCCGCCAACAGCAAAAGCGAGCGCAATTTGCGCGAGCTGTCGGCACCGATCGAGCCGTTTTTAAAGACGCTCGACGCCGACAGCTACAAGACGGCGATCGGCGTGGATTTCGACGGCTGTTATCTTCTGCTGATCGGCGAGGACGCGGTGCTGTTTCATTATGACGAGCAGAGCTTTTATAACTATTCTTCGTTCGACGCGGGGGATAAGCCGGGCAAGATCCTGGCGTGGCACCGCTGGAAGCTGCCGTCGGATTTTCATTACGTTTCGGCGTTTTCCGACGGACGAAATGCGGTGCTGCTCAGCTTTTTGAACGACCGGGTGGTGAGCTGCTGTCTGGATAACGGGCAGGATGACTTTTTCCCGTATGACGTGCAGGTGCTGTCGGATACGGCGGAGGTCAAACGGCCGATTTCGGGCTATTTTTGCTCGAAGCTGTTCGACTTCGGCGCACCGGAGCGCAAAAAGCAAATCAAACGGTTGTCGCCGGATATGGAAGCAGAGGCGACGGCGCGGGTGACGTTTTCGTATTTGACCGAGCGCGGGCAGAGCCGCACGGCGGCGACGTTTTGCGCAGACGAGCTGCCGACGCAGCTTCATCCGAACGGTCAACGGGTCAAACGATTTGGCTTGCGCTGTGACGTTACGGGCGTTGCCGCGTTTACCGGCTTCGGCGTCCGCTATGAAATTCAAGGTTAAGGAGAAAGGACTATGGCTACGGAGTATATTACCTATGACGAATATCTCACCCGTGCACGCAAGCAGGCGGAGGAACAGCAAGCCGCTTACGTGCAGGCGCGGGAAACGACGGCAAAGCAGCGAGTGGACGCGCTTCAAAGCGAAAATCTGGCCGCGCAATACGAGCTGTCCGGGCAGACGCACGCCGACGTGAAGGCGACGAATGCCGCGTATCAGTCGCTGTATGACGAAAACGCGGTGCGCCAAAAGGTGGCGCAGCTCAACGTGGAGGAGACGCTTGCCAATATGGGGCTTTCGGACAGCGGCTTAAACCGCACACAGCAAACGGCGCTGGCGGCGACGCGCGCTCGCGCGGATGCGCAGGTGAGCCTCAAAAAACAGCAGGCGGTGGATGCGCTTGTCAACGAGATGCGCTCGGCTTTGGAGAAAAAGCGTGCCGCCACCGCGGCGGCGCAGGCCGAGGAATGGGCGGCGGCGCGTGCGGACGAGGAGGAGAACCGACTCGCGCTCGAAAAAGAGGCGCAAAACGCCGCCTCGACGCAGTTTGCCGCCGACCTCAAGCTGGCAGAGGCGGAATACGACCGCGAGCGTCAGGACAAGGAGCTGTCGGCACAGCTGCACAAATGGGCGGTGGAGACGGCACAGCAAAACGCGAAAATCGCCGGCGAAGCGGAGCTGCAAAAGCAAAAGCAGGATGCGGACATCGCGCTGCAAAAACAAAAACAGAGCGACGCGACGGCTTTGCAAAAGCAAAAACAGAGCGATGCGACCGCTCTCGAAAAGCAAAAGCAGGCGGACGCCATGACGCTGCAAACGAAGAAGCAATCGGATGCGACCGCCCTCGAAAAACAAAAGCAAGCGGACGCCATGACGCTGCAATCGAAAAAGCAGGCGGATTCCACCGCGTTACAACAGCAAAAACAGGCGGACGCGACCGCGCTGCAACGTCAAAAACAGTCGGATGCCACGTCGCTTGCCGCCCAAAAAGCCGCGAGCACGACGACCTCGTCGAAAACGATGACAACGGCACAAAAGGCGGAGCTTGCGGAATCGCTGCGCAAGCTTTTGAAGGAGCGCGCCACCATCTACAACGACGCGCTGCGTAAGCAGTACGACGCGCTCATCAGCTACTACGAATCCCAGCTGTACTAAGAGGAGGAGACGATATGATACTTGCGACGATCGCGCTGCTGCTTTACGGAATGACGCTCGTGGGCGTGTCCTGCTTTTTGCTGGGACGCGCCACGGCGCGCCCGCCGAAAACGACGCCGGCGGGGGAGCTGTCGGAAAAGGAGCGCAAAACCCTGCGTGAGCTTCAAAACTTTTTGCAATACGACGGATTTTCTCAGCCGTGAAAAAACCGCCCTCGACCATAAGGTTGAGGGCGGTTTCCTTTTTTTTGTTTACACCTTTTCGAGCTTGGCGTAGTTGGCCATCAGCTTCTTTTCGCCGACGTCGAATTTTACGGTGAGCAGCGTGTCGCTGCCCATGGGCGACGTTTGGACGATGACGCCGTTGCCGAAGCTTTGGTGGCGCACCGTGTCGCCGACGGCGTAAGAGGCGGCGCCGGCAGAGGCGGCTTTTTTGGGAGAGGACTGTTGCTCCATAAAGGTTTTGCCGGAAGACGACGAGCGGGTGGCCGGGCGGCTTCCTGCGGGGATCGTATACGTGCTGCCCGCGCGGGTTTGTCCGCCGCCGTAGCCGAAGCCGGAGCTTCCGAACGCGAAGGTGGGGCCGGAACGGGTGGTGCGATCCACCACCTCGACGACGTCGCTCGGGATCGCGGTCAAAAAGCGGGAGGGCGCGTTGTGGCTCGTTTGACCGTACAGCATACGGCTGCGGGAGGAAAGGGCGTACAGCCGCTCCTTGGCGCGGGTGATCGCCACGTAGCAAAGGCGGCGCTCCTCCTCGATTTTCGAGGGCTCGAACGTGGATTGCATCGAGGGGAACACGCCCTCCTCCAATCCGGGGAGGAACACGACGGGGAATTCGAGGCCCTTGGCGGCGTGCATCGTCATCATCGTCACCACGTCGGCGCCGGCATCGTAGTTGTCGGCGTCGGTCATCAGCGAAGCTTCCTCCAAAAACCCATACAAGCGGGGGAGAACGTCGGGGCTGGCTTCCTCATACCGACGGATGGAGGACTCGAGCTCCTTTAAATTCTCTACGCGGCCCTCTTCGACGGGGCCGGCTTGGATCCACATAGCCAGATACCCGGTTTTTTCGAGCAATTCGGAATACAATTCGTGCAGCGGCAGCTGATCTTCCGGGATGATTTCCTCCGTTTCCGGCGCGGGATCGTCGGTGATCTCCTCAAAATCGTCGCTGTCGGTGATTTCCTCGAAATCGGCGAGCGGCAGCCCTGTAAAGGGATCGAGCTTGCTGTTCTCCGTAGGGGTGAGCAGCAGGCCGGCGCGAAGACGCAGCTCGTCGATGATTTTAATAAAACCGTTGATTTTTGAGGCTGCGCGGGACAATTCAGGGTATTGGTCGGCGCGGGAAAGCAGGCTGTAAAGGGAAATACCTTCACGAGCCGCCAGCTCCGCTGCGCGGTCAAGAGTGGTGTCGCCGATGCCGCGTTTGGGGGTGTTGATGACGCGGCGGAGGCTGACGTTGTCCTCCGGGTTTTGCAACAGCCGCAAATACGCCATCGCGTCACGCACCTCGAGCGAGTCATAGAAGCGGTGACCGCCGATAATGCGATAGGGCACGCCCATTTTGATGAACGCGCGTTCCACCGCGTTGGATTGCGCGTTGGCGCGGTAGAGTACCACGTGATCCCGCAGGTGGCGACCATCGCTTACGTTGTCGAGGATGGTTTCGGCGATGAACCGCGCCTCGGCATCCTCATCATCCACCACAACGCGATACAGCGGATCGCCGTCGTTATTTTGCGTCCAAAGGGTTTTGCCCTTGCGCTGTTTGTTTTCGGCGATCACGCGGTTGGCGGCGTTCAGAATGTTGCCGGTGGAGCGGTAGTTTTGTTCCAGACGAATGACGCGGCAGCCGGGGAATTCGCGCTCGAAGGACAGGATGTTTTCGATGGTGGCGCCGCGGAATTGGTAGATACTTTGGTCATCGTCGCCGACAACGCAGAGATTTTTGTGCTTGGCGGCGAGCAGATGGATCAGCATATATTGCGCGTGGTTGGTATCCTGATACTCGTCAACGAGCAGGTATTCGTAGCGGTTTTGATAGTGTTCCAGCACGTCGGGGCAGGTTTGCAGCAGCACCACCGTGTTGAACAGCAAATCGTCAAAATCCATCGCGTCAGCGTCTTTCAGCTTTTGCTGGTACAGCGCGTAGCATTCGGCAGAGCGTTTCATAACGAAGTCCACGCCGGCTTGCGCCTCCATCTCGGCGGGCGTGAGCAGCTCGTCCTTCGCCTGGCTGATATGGGAGAGCAGCGTGCGGGGAGAGATAACGCGCTCCTCGATGTTGAGGTCTTTCATACACTCTTTGATCAGCCGCTTTTGGTCGTCGGTATCGTAAATGACGAAGCGGGAGGTGTAGCCGAGTCGCTCCGCGTCCCGCCGCAAAATGCGCGCGCAAAAGGAGTGGAACGTGCCGGCGGTGACCTGCTCGCCCACGCTGCCGAGAGCGGATTTGAGACGATCCTTCAGCTCGCCGGCCGCTTTGTTTGTAAAGGTGATGGCCAGCACTTTCCACGCGGGGACGGGATCGGCAGCGCACAGATCCAGCAAATAGGGCGTAAGCTCGCGCTTGCCCTCGGCAGCCTCCTTCAGCGCGGCGGCGTCCGCCGGGGAAAGGGCGTCGTTGCCGTTTTCGTAGCCGTCGCCGAAGCGGATCATATTCAAAATGCGTTGGATGATGACGGTGGTTTTGCCGGAGCCGGCACCCGCCAAAATGAGCAGCGGCCCGTTTTTGTGGAAGACCGCCTCCTGCTGGCGGTCGTTCAATCGGGAAAACGCCTGCCGGATCACGGCGCGGCGGCATTCTTGTACGGTATCCATATCGTTGCGCCTCGTTTCATAATGTTACCCGTTCAGTATACCAAATTTTCCGACAAATCACAAGGGGAAAACGGCATATTTTTCGCTCGCGGGGACAAAATATCCAAAAGAGACGGAGGCAAGGATATGACCTTTACAGGTGATTTTGAACGCGACGACGGTGAGCTGTGCCGTCGGCTGCATCTTGACCGCAATTATGACCTGGGACACCGGGCAATTCAGTTGAAAACGCGGCGCGCGGCGCTGTTTTTTGTGGATGCGTTTTTAAAGTCGGCTACGGTGGAAAAGTGGATGCAGGCGTTTTTGGAGTTCGACGAGACGGATTTTGCCGCCGCACCCACCGCCGAGGCGTTCGCCGCCGCGAAAATCCCCTGCCCGGAGGTGCGGGTGACGGAGGAAATCGAGACGGCGGCGGTGGAAATGCTGTCGGGAATGACGGTGCTGCTCATCGAGGGGTACGAAAAAGCGCTTCTTCTCGATTTGCGGTCGTATCCGCTTCGCTCGATCTCCGAGCCGGAGGACGACCGCGTGTTGCGGGGCGCGCACGACGGATTTTGCGAGTCGGTGAAGCAAAACGTATCGCTCATTCGGCGGCGGGTGCGCACGCCCGACCTTTGCGTGGAAAAATATACGGTCGGCAGTCGTTCACAAACCGACGTGACGCTCTGTTACGTCAGCGGGCGAGCGGATGAGGCGCTGCTCGCGACGCTGCGCGAGAAGCTGCGCTCTATCGACATTCCCAGCCTTTCGATGGGGCAGGAAAGCCTGACGGAATGCCTCGTAAAAACCCAAAAATGGAACCCGCTGCCGAAGGTGCGCACCACCGAACGCCCCGACCGCGCCGCCGCGTCGGTGCTGGAGGGAAAAATCATTTTAATGGTGGACAATTCTCCCGTGGCGATGGTGCTTCCGACCGGCATTTTCGATTTTATGCAGGACACCAACGAATACTATTTCCCGCCCTGCACCGGCACGTTTTTGCGGCTGGTGCGGTTCGGCATTTTTATCGGTGCGCTGCTGCTGATCCCTACGTGGTATATGCTTGTCGAGAACCCGTCGCTTTTGCCGGTGGCGCTGGAGCCGCTGCGTATCAAGGAATCGGTGGCGCTGCCGCTGTTTTGGCAAATTATGCTGGTCGAGTGGATCGTGGACGGGCTCAAATTGGCCTCGCTCAACACCCCGTCGGCGCTGTCGAACGCGTTTGGTATCATCGGTGCGCTCATCTTGGGCGAATTTGCCGTTTCCGCGCGTATTCTCATTCCGGACGTGCTGTTGTATATGGCGTTTGTCAGCGTATCCGGCTTTGTGCAGCCCAGCTTTCAGCTTGGCTATGCGTTCAAAATGTTCCGCTTGCTGCTGATCGTGCTGATCGCGGTCATCGGGCCGTGGGGACTGCCGCTCGGACTTTTGCTGATGCTTTTATGTATCGCGTTTACCCACACGGTCACGCCCACAAGCTACCTGTACCCGCTTGTTCCGTTCAACAAGGAGGCACTTTTGCGACTGTTCGTCCGTCGCTCGATTCATCGGGACAACTGCTGACACCTTTGCTCCCCTTGACGCATAGGCTGTAAGGAAAGCTATGGGGGAGGAATGACTATGAACACTTTTGCCGTTGTGGGCGGCGATTTACGGTTTATGTACGTGGCGGGCGCTTTGGCGGAGGACGGATTTTCGGTGATCACCGCCGGGCTGGATCATACCGATCTGCCGGCGTGTGTTACCGGCTGCTCTGACGTTGCTCAAGCGGTGCGCGGCGCGGAATTCGTGGTGTTGCCGCTGCCGGTAACGACCGACGGGCGCACACTCAACGCGCCGCTTTGCCGTACTCAAATTCTGCTGAAGGACGTCCTCGCTTGCCTGTCACCCGGACAAATCGTGTTGGGCGGACAGATGTCCGAAGCGTTTTCCGAAGAACTGCGCGAGCGCGGCGTGCGGCCGCTCGATTACTTTTTGCGCGAGGAATTGCAGATCCAAAACGCGGTCCCCACCGCGGAGGGCGCGATCCAGCTGGCGATGGAGGAGCTGCCGGTGACGATCAGCGGCGCCGCGTGTCTTGTGACCGGGTTCGGCAGGATCGGCAAAGCGCTGTGTTCCCGGCTGAAAGCGCTGGGCGCGGACGTTACCGTGGCGGCGCGGCGCTGTTCCGATCGGGCGCTGGCGGGAACGATGGGCTGCGCCGCCGTTTCGACAAAGGCGCTTGGCAACGTCGGCGATTTCGACGTGGTGTTTAACACCGTCCCCGCCCTGCTGATAACGGAAGCGGTGTTGCAGGCGATGAAGCCCTCTACGCTCCTTGTGGACTTGGCGTCCCGCCCCGGCGGCGTGGATTTTGCGGCGGCAGCGGCAAAGGGGTTTAAAACGATTTGGGCGTTGTCGCTTCCCGGCCGCGTAGCCCCGCAATCTGCCGGCAGCATTTTGAAGGATGCGATCCTCAACGGATTAAAGGAGGAGGGAGCGCCGGTATGAAAGAGGGATTACGCGTGGGATGGGCGCTGTGCGGCTCGTTTTGTACGCTGTCTGCCGTTTGTGACGAGATCGAACGTTTTTGCGCCGCGGGCGCGCAGGTGACGCCGATCGTTTCGGACAACGTGGCGACGGTCGATACGCGGTTCGGCACGGCGCAAAGCGTGCTGCAGCGGTTGACCGCGATCACGGGGAACACGCCGCTTTGCCGCTTGACGGAGGTCGAGCCGATCGGCCCGAAAGGAATGTTCGACGTGCTGATCGTCGCGCCGTGTACCGGAACGACGCTCGGCAAGCTCGCAAACGGGATCAGCAACACGCCGGTGACGCTGGCGGTCAAATCGCATCTGCGCGGCGGGCGACCGGTGGTGCTCGGTGTCGCGACGAACGACGCGCTCGGCGCGTCGATGCGGAATATCGCGTACTTAAAAAATACGAAGCACCTCTTTTTCGTTCCCATGGCGCAGGACGACGCGGCGAAAAAGCCGAACTCGCTTGTGGCGGTGTGGGATCAGTTGGAGCCTGCGATGAACGCCGCCCTTGCCGGCACACAGATGCAGCCGCTTTGGTGGGTGTGAGCGCGAGACATTTTCGCAAAAACAAAAACCCTCCGAATCCTCGGAGGGTTTTCTCATTCTTTTACTTTTGCATACTTGCAATTCGGATAATCAGCGCACACCTCGTAGGTTTGCCCGGCGTGATCACCGTTTTGCGCCACGCGTTCCTGCAACTCTTTTCCGCAAAGAGGGCAGACGGGCTTTTGCTCCGCTTGCGCGGGCTGCGGTGCGGGCGTGGGCTCGGGAGCGGGCATCGGCGCGGTCTCAACGTAAATCGGCTGCGCCGCGCGGGTGTTTTCGTTGGCATTGTGACGGTTTTGGACGTTGGCAATGTGCGCGTCCTTTTCCGCTTCGGTTTTGTTTGTCAGCGGCGCGAGCTTTTGCAAAATGGTTTGCAGCTGCTCGTCGCTGAAGACGCCCGGCGCGGCGTCAAACGTGTTGATGACGGTCTTGACAAGTTGGGACTGCTGAATGACCTTTGCGTTGCTTTTTACGACAGACATTTTCTTGATCTCGCATTTATCGGAAAACACGACAAACGAGAAAAATGGGATTTTCCAATTCAGAAATGCGCCGAGGCATTTAATGTGCGCGTCGTTTTGCCAAATGGGGTTGGGAAACGGTTGCTTTTTGTCGCTTTTGAACGTTTGCATCCATTGTTTGCTGGTGTCTTCGCCGAAAATCCAGCCGGAATAGTCTTTGCTTTCAAAGACAAAAATGCCTTTTTTCGTGACGTACACAGCGTCCACCTCGGTGGTGGTGCCGTCCGCCGTGGGAACGTAGAGGTTGTGGAGAAAATACCCGACGTATCCGCGGTTGTAGCAACGCTGGATGTTATGTTCTAACTGTAATTCCCCACTATTACGACCATTGTGAGAAGAGGTCGGCATAAGGGGCGTTGTTTGCCGGGGAGGTTGAACGCGGGAAGAGGAAGATTTGGAGGTTTTGGAGAAGTTGGAGGACTTGCGCTTTGCGCTTTTTGCTAACCCGCTTAGAAGATTCTTTAAAAATACAAATATGATTGTGACCACAATAGCGAGAACAATGAACTTGCTTACAGGCATTAACGTGTCGTTATTAGCGGCATTTGTCGTTTCCAACAACAATACTTCCATAGTTAACTCCTCGTTTCGGCGTTTTGGATTTGTTTACCCTTTCTTCATATACGGGAGCAGGGCGCGCCACACGTCCTCGGCGGCCTCGCGCGAGAGCATATCCGGCAGCGCCGCCAGCGTGGTGTTGAGCGTGGAGGAGAGGCGACCTTTCGTCAAAACGGGGATGCTCGTGTCCACGTCAAGATAGCTCAGATCCGTGCCGGTGGGGAAAGAAACGAAGGGGAAGATCGGAAGCTCCTGCGAAAACATCGACGAAAGCAGCGTGCGGAGCGCCGCTGTTTTCTTTTCGAGAGCGAGCAGCGGGTTATCGAAAGAGAACCGTCCCTCCGCCAGCGTTGTCACCCAGAGATCGCTTTGCTCCGGGGCGAAAATCGAGCCGGGGACCTCGGTATCCTCCACCAGCACGATTCCCTTTTCGGTGACGTAGATCACGTTGGCGGCCGCCTTGCAATCGGGCAGAGCCACGTTGTTCAGAAAAAAGCCGGCAGAGCCCTTCAGCGTGCCGCGGCCGTAAGTCCAGCCGGCGTTGGCTTGCGAAGCTGTCGGAACGAAGCGGGGAAACTGCGACGCGTCAACCGCCGCACGGGGATAGGCGAAAAATTCTTCTTCTTCGACCGGCTGCTCGTTTTTCGGCGGGATGATCGGCTCGACGTCCGCGGGAGGCGGGTCGAGGCGCTGCGGTATTACGGCGGGCTCGTCGTTCGGGATTTGCGGCTTTTTCGGGGCGTCTTTGACGAACACGTCCCGCACTTTTTGGAATAAGCGAGATAAGAAGGAACTTTCGGGACGTTCCATAAGACGACCTCCTTTTAGCGTTTTTCGATAATCAGGCGACTGTCATCCGACAGAAAATCACCGGTAGACAGAGCAATAATGGCGCGATAAAATGCGGAGGGATCGTCCAAAAATCGCTCCCGCACCATAGCGGCTTGGGTCTCGTCCGGGACGAGCAGCGAAAAGGACATCATCGGCGTGTCGGAGCGGTCCACGCTGCATTTGACCACAAAGCCGTTTTCCGCCGGAGTGACGGTGACGTCGGCATCGCGTTCGTTGCGGGCGCGCGCCAGCATCCGCATAGCGGTTTTGACCGAGCGCTCGCGCAGCGTATACGGAACGCGGTCGAACAGCTGCGCCGCAACGCTGCGGCCGCCGTCGGTGATCAGCAGGTCGCCGCCCTCGCCTTCGATGAGGTTGCCGTGGTCGATCAGATCGTCGATCGCGGCGCTGATTTCAAAGAGGTTGGCCATCTCGTCTTCGATCAGGACAGACGTGACCGCCTCTCGCGAAAGAGGCTCGGGGATCCCGGCTAAAATATAACAAACGAGTATTTCGATCCCGCGGCTGTCAAACAACCCGCCGGGGCGCACACCCTCCGAAAATCCGGCCATATACATCCTCCTTTATATTATATATACATTATATAGTGGTCTCGGTCAGTCGTCCCACGAATACGGGGTCTCCTGATAGACGCAGTAGTTGAGCCAATTGGAAAACAGCAGATACGCATGACTGCGCCACGGCATCAGCGGGCATTTGGTCGGATCGTCGTCCGGAAAGTAGTTTTGCGGAACGTCGGGGCAGATGCCTTTTTCTACGTCGCGGAAATATTCGTTGGCGAGCGTTTGGCGGTCATACTCACAATGGCCGGTCACGAAAATCTGCCGTCCGTCCTCGGTGACGATGATCGACGGCCCCGCCACGTCGGAGGTGGCGAGAATGTGGAGACGCTCGTTTTTCTCTAAATCGTCGGTGACGATTTGGGTATAGCGGGAGTGGGGCATACAGAACGTGTCGTCGAAGCCGCGCACCAACGGATGCAGCCGCGCCAGCAGCTGATGCTCGAATACACCGCTCAGCTTTTTGGCCAGCGGCTCCTTGCGGATGCCGTAGTGATAGTAGAGCGCCGCCTGCGCGCCCCAACAAATATGCAGCGTGGAATACGCGTGGTTGCGAGACCAGGCGAGAATGTCGCCGAACTCGTCCCAATAGTCCACGTCCTCAAACTCCATTTGTTCCACCGGCGCGCCGGTGATGATGAGACCGTCGAAATGCTCCTGGCGCACGTCCTCAAACGAGCGGTAGAAATGCTCGAGATGCTCCGCCGACACGTTTTTGGAACGGTGGGTGGCGGCGTGCAGCAGCGTGATGTCCACCTGAAGCGGCGTGTTACTGAGCTGACGCAGCAGCTGCGTTTCCGTTTCGATCTTGGTGGGCATCAAATTGAGAATGGCGATGCGCAGCGGACGGATGTCCTGATGGTCGGCGCGGTCTTCGCTCATCACGAAGATGTTTTCGGATTCCAGCACCTGGCGGGCCGGCAAGCTGTCGGCAATACGAATAGGCATACGGTTCACCTGCTTTATAATAAAGGTAATATTGTATCTTTTACAGTATAACAGAATAGGGAGTTTAAATCAACCGAAAAGCCGATTTTTTTCGCCGAAAAATTTTTTGCAGAAAATTCAAAAAAGGTGTTGACATTCTAAAAGCAGAGTGGTATACTAACAAAGCTGTCCCGAAAAAACGGGGTAGCGGAGGACCTTGAAAATTAAACAACGTAAAGAAAGCAAAGAACGAAACACAACCCGTTAATTTTTTTACACCGATTCGGAAAAACGAATCACGGTCGGGGGTTTGACACCGACCAAACGCGCGCAAGCGTGTTCATGAGCAGAGATGCTCTGAAAATGATTGAGACAGTCGCGAGGCTGTTTTGATACCAATTTTTAGAGAGTTTGATCCTGGCTCAGGACGAACGCTGGCGGCATGCCTAACACATGCAAGTCGAACGGAGAGCATTCGCTGAAGTTTTCGGATGGACGTGGATGTTTCTTAGTGGCGGACGGGCGAGTAACGCGTGAGCAACCTGCCCTTCAGTGGGGAACAACAGTTGGAAACGACTGCTAATACCGCATAACGTATCCGGAAGACATCTTCCGGATACCAAAGGAGCAATCCGCTGAATGATGGACTCGCGTCCGATTAGATAGTTGGTGAGGTAACGGCCCACCAAGTCGACGATCGGTAGCCG
>JAZUKW010000097.1:0-4661 GCA_045643425.1 Acutalibacteraceae bacterium | reverse complement strand
TTCAGCGGAACGGTCACATCCGCAGTGCCCTCTTCGACTTCGACGTTGTCGAAAGCCAGAGCGAAGGAACCGGCGGAAGCAGTCACGCACAGGCTCATAACGAGCAGAGCGGACACGAGGATAGCAAGAGCTTTTTTCATGGGAATCAATCTCCTTTTAAAATATTTTTTCAACCCTTACGGGTTAAAAACACATTATGTTTCCGTAATTCTTACAGCGCGGAAATCAAACCGGCAACGAATTTACGGAGCTGCAGGACGTCTTTCATGTTGACGGCACCGTCAGCGGTAACGTCAGCAGCGGCCTCGATGTAGCCTTCGACGGTCATACCGGCGAGAACTTTACGGAGAACCAGAACGTCTTTCATGTTGACAAGGCCGTCGCCGTTGGCATCGCCGGTGATGATGTCACCGGAGCCGGTCGGCTGCTCGGACGGCTCGGTCTGCGGATCGGTCTCAATCGTGCCCAGGTCGAGGTCGGACTCTTCGCAAGCAGTGCCGTTCGGATAACCGATGAACGGTTTCTCCGCAAGATCAGCCCACTCGCCGACCCAGTTGAACTCGATGTTGTCAATGTACATGTACGCACCGTCTTCGAGGGTCATCTCGTCGACGAAGCAGACACCGCCGTTGCCCAGGCCGTTGACCGGGGCGCCGGATTCGTAGGCACTCCAGATGAACGTACCGGTGTTGAACTCGTTGGAGCCCGGCGCATAGGAGCTGTGATCCGCGTAGTTCTCTTCTTCATCGTTGAAGAGGATGAACGGATACATATAGGAGTTGCGCGTAGAACCCGCATACGCGAAGTCCACGTTCATTTCCAGCTCGGAGCCGGTATCCTCGAGGTCACCCTGAGCAGCGAGAACGCCGCCAATGCCCACCGGCCAGATGTACGGATGCACGCCGGCACCGGTGTGGGTCTCAGCATTCAGTTCATAGCGCAGGCAATGGTTGCCGGAGCCTTCCGGCCATTCAACGACTTCTCCGACGTACTCGCCACCCTTTTTCAGGATGGACTCGGCGCCTTCGCCCTCAAAGGTGAATTTGTACACCTTCGTGGAAGCAGCGCTGGCGGAGAAAGCAGCCACGGACACCAGGGAAACGACCATAGCGATGACCGCGACCAGAGAAAACAGTTTTTTCATGATAATTTCTCCTTCTTTCTGATAGATTTTTTATGCCAAATCATAGAGCGCTGCCTGCTACAGCGCCACTATGACTAAACATACCTGTAAAGGTATTGTGCTTTGCATCCGCAAAGCGGGTTACGAGGCTTTCACGGGAAGCGTCTTTTCAGCGCCCACCAGGTACAGCCTCAAGGCGAGAACGTCTTTCAGGTTCACCGCGCCGTCGGCGTTCGCGTCGGCGTTGCGATCGTTAATCTCGACCGCCATACCGGTGAGCGACTGACGAAGCACCAGCACGTCCTTCATATTCACCGCGCCGTCGTTATTGGCGTCACCGCACATTCCGCTGCGGACGGAGTAGAATTTGAAGTTGTCCATATACACGGGGACGTACCGGGAAACGTAGCCGTCGGTAAACAGCGCAAACGCCGTGTTCCCCGCGGAAAGGTCAAGGCCTTTCACCTTAAAGACGTAGTAGCGAGTGACAAACTCGGAGTTAAACGACATCACCGCGTCGTTACCGACACGACCGGTGGAATCCCATTGGTAGGTCGGGGCGTATTCTTTGTCCCCCACCATCAGCGACGGATAGATGTAACTGCCTTTCGCCACCGTGTCGAATTGGAAGACGTAGTAATCGCCGTCACCCAGCGGGGCTTGCGCTTTATAGATGTCGCGCAGCTCCTCGTTCCAGATCCAGATCACCGGGTAAACTCCCGTCTCGGAATAGAACTTACCGGGACTGAGCTTCGGCATGAGGTACGCGCCGACCGTCGTATCGTTGTTGCGGTAGCCTTTTTTCGTGTCAAGGACAAAGGCTTTACTGATGTCCGGGTTCCAATGGCCGAACACAGAGGCTTTCGCAGCATCCTCAAAATCGTTTTCGTACAGCATCGTGAGCTGTTTGCCGTCGGCCGTCTTGCCGTTCTCGTCCACCGGCTCGTAATATTCCGGGCCTTCGGTCGGCGTCAGGTAACGGATCGTGCCCTCGGCAGGCTCTTTGTAGTCGCCGCCGACGCGGGCAAGCTCGATATTGTCGATGTAAAGGGTCTTACCTGTACGCAAGCTGTTCTCGCAGCAGAAGGCGATGCCGCCGCTGTCGCTGCCCGGCTCGGGAGGAGCATACTCCTGATACCCGTCGGGGCTGATTTTAAAGAGTTGGTAGGTAAAGGTCTGGAACTCCGGGCCGATTTGGGTGGCAACGCAGTCCTGGGTGGCGGTAAAGTAGTTTTCATCTTTACCGTTGGTCAGCAGGAACGGATAGACGTACGCGCCCTTTTTGGCGACCGCAACGCCGCCGTCCCACGCGATGTCCACCTTCAGCTCGTAGTACTCGCCTTCGGCCAAATCGTCCTGCGCGTTGAACACGCCGGAAAGACCGTCGGGCCAAATGTAAGGCAACACGCCGCCGCGACCGGTCAGCTCCGCCGGCGAGATGGTCAGCGCCAAGCTGCCGCCGGATTCACCGGCGAACACGTCGTGGTTGATGTAACCGGGCGTAGCGCCGGCTTTCTTATACAGCGTGGTGGCATCCGGCTCGTCAAAATTAAACGAGTAGATGACGTGGCGTTCGGGCTCGGTCTCCGCCGCAGCGGAAAACGCCATACTGCCGGAAGCGAAAACCGTAGTCGCCGTCAGCAAGCAAGCCAACGCCGATTTCACAAACGGTTTCATACAAGTCTCCCCCTTATTATATTTTCCTTTTCACGTAAAAAAATCGGCAGAGAGGCCCTTGAAAAAGGATACACTCCCCCAACTATTCTACTATGCCTATTAAACCACAAAATGGCGTATTTGTCAACCGTATTTTGGCGATTTTACACAATTTCCCGGTATTTTTTCTTCGTTTTATTCTCATTTTCTCACAAAGACAAAATAAAAGAAGCCTCTGTCAAAAGACAGAGGCTTCTTGGTAGGTTTTACGCATATTTACGCACGATGGCGTCCATTTCCGCTTGTTTTTTCTCCATATCCTCCACCAGCTTGAACTGCGTGTGGCAGCGATCCACGTTGTGGCCCTCATAGTGGGTCTTGAAGTAGGTATCGCCGTTGAGGTAGTCGGTAAGGAAGCGGATGCCGCACTCGAACGTCATAAGACGCGCGCCGATAGAAAGGCTCGCGATCTCGGTTTCGGTGAGGAACTCTTTGGCAACGCTCATATAGCCCTCGGTGAACACCTCGAAGAGGTGGAGGTCCATCGAGACCTTGCTCAGATCTTTCTCATCCTCCGCCGCGGTGGAAGCACCGAAGCGGATGCTGTCGCCGAAGTCATAGCAAGCGGCGCCCGGCATAATGGTATCGAGGTCGATGACGCAGATACCGGAGCCGGAAGCGGCGTCGATCAGGATGTTGTTGAGCTTCGTATCGTTGTGAGTCACGCGCAGCGGGAGCGAGCCGTCACGCAGCTGGGAAACGATAAGGGAAGCGTCTTTCTCACGCGCCATAGCGAAGTCGATCTCGTCTTTCACCTGCGCCGCACGGCCGAATTTATCGGCGGCGACCGCTTCCTTGAACAGACGGAAACGATCCTCGGTGTTGTGGAAGTTCTTGATCGGCTCGGTCAGCGTCTCGGACGGATACTCCGCCAAAAGGCGCTGGAAGTTACCGAAGGACACGCCGCAGTTGTAGAAATCGCTGTCCTTTTGGATCTGCTGATAGGAGATAGTCTCCTCCACGAAGACGTACGCACGCCAGTAGGCGTCGTTCTCATCATGGTAGTAGTTGCCGCCGCACTCCGGATGAACGACCGTCATCGTCTCGCGCTCGGTGTCGCCGCCGCGTTTACGGATGATCTCGCGCAAAAATTCGGTCACGCCGACGATGTTTTGCATCAGGCCGTCCGGATCCTGGAACGCTTCGGTGTTGATGCGCTGCAGGATGTAGCGATATTTGCTGCCGTCCGCGCGCTGATAATAGGCTTCGTAGGTATCGTTGATGTGGCCCTCGCCATAGGGAGCGGCCGCCACAAAGGTATCGCCGTGGGCAAACTGTTTGGCAGCGCCTTCGACGTTGACTTCACAATCCCAAAATCCCATGGCTTATTCCCCCCACAGATGCTCCGGATACTGACCGGCAGCAATTTTGGAAGCGATCGCGTTGACGACAGCCTCTTTGTCCTCTTTGTAGGTCACGCCGAACCATTTGTCGTCGGTGTGCAGCACTTTGACGGTGCAGGAACCCTCGTCGATCATCTCTTGCACGACGAACGGCAGGAAGAACTCGCATTTCAGCGGATTTTTCTCAAGGTTCTCGGCCAGGAATTTGGCGAAGCGCTCTTTCAAAGTATCCAGGAAGCAGGGTTTGAACGCCCAGCAGTTCATCGAAACGATGCTGTTCTCGTCCACGTCCACCCAATTTTCGCCGTCCTCGGTGAACTGAGTTTTGCCGTCGCGGCGCATGATCTTGGTGTGCTCCACGACTTCTTTCAGCATACCGTCGGCACCGACTTCGCAGATACCGCGCGCCACGTGGCCGTTTTCGGTCAGGGTGTTTTTCAGAACGTATCCGGTCATGCAATAGTTGGTCTCTTTCGCGT
>JAZUKW010000096.1:0-2162 GCA_045643425.1 Acutalibacteraceae bacterium | reverse complement strand
CGAGGGCGCGGATCTGGCGCGGATCGAGCGGGAGATCAAAGAGATGCCGAACTATTTTGCCGATTACGATACGACGGTGAACTTTATCTCGCAGGAAGAACTGAAACGCGACCACGCCGGCATTCCGCACGGCGGCTCGGTCATCCGCAGCGGCAAGACCGCCGGCGGCAAAAACACCCACGTGGCGGAATTTTCGCTGAAGCTCGATTCCAACCCGGAATTTACCAGCAGCGTGCTTGTCGCGGTGGCGCGCGCGGTGGCGCGGCTTCACAGCGAGGGGAAAACCGGCTGTGTCACCGTCCTCGACATCCCGCCCGCCTACTTGAGCCCGAAATCCGGCGAGGAGCTGCGCAAGACACTTCTGTAAGCTGAAAAAAGCCGCGAAGCGGCGTGAAAATAGAAAGGAAGAGCCCCGATGAAAAAAAGTATGAAATCCCTTTTGTCGTTCGTTTTGGTGCTGTCGCTGGTGTTCGGCGGCACGCTGGCGCTGATTCCGGCGGCGGCGGACGACGGTCTTGCGGAAACGGTGCTGTACGAAAGCGACAAGGCCGGCAGTAAGACGGTTAAAACCGACAAAACCGATGCGTATTTCAAACAAATCGCCGCTATTAAAGCGGACGTAGACGCGAACGGCGCGATCGATCCCGACGCCGGCGAGTATTATGAGCTGACCGTCACCGCTTCGGTGGATCAGGGCGAGGCGGAGCTGTATATCGCCGAGAACAACTCGTGGGAGGAGTACCACGGCACGGCGTCCGGCGTGTTTACGACGACCGAATCCACCGTCGTGACCCAAATCCGTCAACAACTGTTCGGTATTGAGGGCGAACTTTATGCCGCCGACCACGGCGACTACGGCCACACCATCACCTGGTCGTACGTCAAGTGCAGCGTGTTCCGCAAAGCCGGCGCGACGACCGCCTCCACGACCGCTTCACCGCAAAAGCCGGCGGGCACCACCCGCATTGAAACGCTGTATTACGGCGACGCGAATACGGACGGCACGGTCAACATGAAAGACGTGCTGGTGCTGCGCAAATATCTCGCCAACCTCGACGTGACCTTCTCGCAGGAAGCCGCCGACGCCACCCAAGACGGCGAGGTCAATATGAAAGACGTGCTCGCCATCCGCAAATTCGTGGCGGGGCTTGCCGATCTGCCCGATCCGAAAATTACGGTGATCACCGATCCCGTTGTCGATCCGACCGGCGATTACGATTACGTCCCCGACCAGATCACGCTGACCTTCTACGGCGCGTCGTCGGTGGATCATGCCGTGACGTGGCACACCTATAAGGAGTCGAAAAACCCGGTGGTGCAGTTCGTGGCGTGCGCCAAGGACGCGACGCCCGACTTTGCCAACGCGACGAGCGTTTCGGCAAAAACGACCGCGTACAAATCGCGTTCCATGCCGTACGATCCGGTGGCGAACACCTTTACCTACGGCAACTTCGAGGATAATCTGCCCGATTACAGTCACCAAGCGGTGATGAGCGGGCTTGCGTTCGACACCGCGTACGCCTATCGCGTGGGCGATCCCGACCTCGGCGTGTGGAGCGACGTGGGCCGCTTTACCACCCGTCCGGAAACGGTGGATGCGTTCTCGTTTGTCTATACGAGCGACACGCAGGTGTCCACCTCCAAGGAGACGACGCAGTATCTGTATCTGCAAAACACGCTGACCGGCGCGTTTAAGGACGATCCGGACGTCGCGTTTATCGTCAACGGCGGCGATATCGTGCAATACGGTCAGTATCTGCACCAGTGGCGCAACGTGCTGAACGGCAACAAACAGTTCCTTATGAACAACGTCATGATGCCGGTCACCGGCAACCACGACGCGGCGTACAGCGAGTATCTCAGCTATGAGATCACCAAGCACTTCTGCGTCGAGTATCCGCAGGACGTGAACACGGTGCACAATTACGGTTTCTTCTATTCCTACGATTACGGCGACGCCCACTTTGTGGTGCTCAACACCGATTCGATGAAATCCAGCGACGGGCTTATCGACGACGTGCAGCTCGACTGGCTCAAAAAGGATCTGGCGGGAACCGACAAAACGTGGAAGATCGTGCAGCTGCACCGCCCGCTTAACAGCGTGCGCGCCTCTGTGCAGTCGCCGAGCTTCGAGCAGCTCATCGGCGTGTTTAACGACGGCG
>JAZUKW010000095.1:0-15453 GCA_045643425.1 Acutalibacteraceae bacterium | reverse complement strand
ATCCGTCCGGTCATCACAGCGCCTCGTGGAACGTCCGCATAATGACCTCGCGCTGCTGCTCGCGGGACAGCTTGCAGAAGTTGACCGCATAGCCGGACACGCGAATGGTCAGGTTCGGATAGTTCTCCGGGTGGTCATACGCGTCGAGCAGCGTCTCGCGGTTCATCACGTTGACGTTGATGTGGTGCGCGTTGTTGAGGAAATAGCCGTTTAAGATCGACACCAAATTTTCCACCCGCTCGTCCTCGGTTTTGCCGAGCGCCTCGGGGATGATCGAAAACGTGTTGGAAATGCCGACCGCCGTGACGGAATAGGGCAGCTTCGACACCGAGTTGAGCGACGCGAGCGCGCCGTTCGTTTCGCGGTTGTGCATCGGGTTCGCGCCCGGCGCAAACGGCTCGCCCGCTTTTCGTCCGTCGGGGGTCGCGCCGGTCTTTTTGCCGTACATCACGTTGGAGGTGATGGTCAGCGCCGACAGCGTGTGTTTTGCGCCGCGGTAGGCGGGCGTCTTTTTCAGCTCGTTGCGCACTTTGACGAGCATATTCTGCGCGATCTCGTCCACGCGGTCGTCGTCGTTGCCGTATTTCGGAAAATCGCCGACCGTCTCAAAATCCACGATCACGCCGTTTTCGTCGCGGATGGGCTTCACTTTGGCGTATTTGATCGCGGAGAGGCTGTCGGTGATGACCGAAAGCCCCGCCACGCCGAACGCCATCCGGCGCTCGACGTCGGTATCGTGCAGCGCCATTTGGATTTTCTCATAGGCGTATTTGTCGTGCATATAGTGGATGCAGTTCATCGTGTTGACGTACAGCTTGCACAGCCACGCGAGATAGACGTCGAACCGCTCCATCACCTTTTCGTAATCGAGCACCTCGTCCTCCATCGGGCCCATTTGCGGGCCGATGTGGGTGCCGAATTTGTTATCGACACCGCCGTTGATCGCAAGCAGCAGCAGTTTCGCGAGGTTGGTGCGCGCACCGAAGAACTGCATCTGCTTGCCCACCTTCATCGCGGACACGCAGCAGGCGATCGCGTAGTCGTCGCCGAAGCGCAGACGCATCAGATCGTCGTTTTCGTATTGGATCGCGTCGGTGTCGCAAGACACCTTGGCGCAGAATTTTTTAAAGTTTTCCGGCAGCGAATAGCTCCAAAGAACCGTGAGGTTCGGCTCGGGCGCAGGGCCTAAGTTATAGAGCGTGTTGAGCATACGGAACGAGGATTTCGTGACGAGCGTTTTGTGGTTTAAATTCATACCGCCGATGCTCTCGGTGATCCACATGGGGTCGCCGCCGAACAGCTCGTTATATTCCGGCGTGCGCAGGTGGCGCGCGGCGCGGAGCTTCAGCACCAAATCGTCAATAAGCTCCTGCGCCTGCTCCTCGGTCAGCGTGCCGTTTTTGAGGTCGCGCTCAATATAAACGTCGAAGAACGTCGAGGTGCGGCCGAAGGACATCGCCGCGCCGTTTTGCTCTTTGTTGGCGGCGAGATACCCGAAGTACGTCCACTGAATTGCCTCTTTCGCGTTTTCGGCGGGGCGGGAGATGTCACAGCCGTACATCGCGGCCATTTCTTTCAGCTTTTTGAGGAACGAGATCTGCTGGAACAGCTCTTCGAGCAGCCGCACGTTGTCGGTATCCATTAAGTTCTCGCCGACGGCGCGTTTGTCGTTCTCTTTTTCCGCAATAAGCACGTCTACGCCGTACAGCGCAACGCGGCGGTAGTCGCCGATAATGCGGCCGCGACCGTAGGCGTCGGGAAGACCGGTGAGCAGCGCACAATGGCGCGCGGCTTTCATCTCGTCGGTATACACGCGGAACACACCGTCGTTGTGGGTGGTGCGGTAGGTGAAGAATTTTTCGATCTCGTCGCCGAGCTTGTAGCCGTAGGCCTCGCACGCCGAGCGCGCCATACGGATGCCGCCGAACGGGTTGACCCCGCGTTTTAACGGCGTGTCGGTCTGGAAGCCGACGATAAGATCCTCGTCAATAAGATGCCCCGGCGCATAGTTACAAAGAGAGGACACGGTGGTGGTGTCCACGTCCAGCACACCGCCGCGCTCCTGCTCGAGCGCCTTTAAGCGTTCCAGCTCCGCGAGCGCGCGCTTGGTGCGCTCGGTCGGGCCCGCCAAAAACGCGCCGTCCCCCTCGTAGGGCGTATAGTTCTTGTCGATAAAGTCGCGGACGTTGATCTTCTTTTGCCATTCGCCGCTTTGAAAGCCGTTCCACGCGTTATACTCCATTGTAACCACGTTCCTTTCGCTTCTCACTACAAAAAAAGGGCAACCCAAAGAAAAACTTGAGTTACCCAGACGGTCGGTGTCGCTATTTTTCGCCGGTACATTGTGTCATTTCACATTCCGTCAGCACCGGCAAAATGCGCGGAAGCCCCGCGCGTTTTTACAAGAAATATTGTACCGCCGATTAGATAAAAAGTCAAGAAAATTCTCGGTGGATTTTTTACAAAAACCGTCCCTCGTAAAAGCGAGGGACGGTTTCAAACTCTCGGCTTATTTTTTGCGAATCAGCCGAAGCACGGTAATCACCAAAATGACCAAACCGGCCGCTGCAAAGCCCAACCCGATATACGGCGCGGCATTTTTGTCCGAGCCGGCAATCTGGGACGGATCACTGCTCATACAGAAGAAGTTCACCGTGTTGCCCACCTTCATCGAAGAGTTGTAGCCGGGATATTCCACGTGCGAAAACGTTTTGTCGCCCACGGTGTAATCCACGTATACGGTGTACTGCAATTCGTTGTCGCCGCCCACCAGCTCGTAATGCTCGTCGATATCCACAATCGTGCCGGTCACTTCCGTGTCGTAGGCATCCGGGTCGTAGTTAAAGAAGAAAAACAGTCCGGCGACCAAAAACAGCAACCCCACAACAAGGCAACCGACGGTTTTCAAAATTTTTATCAAGTTTGCCATTTTTTCTCCTTATTTCTCCTTGATAGTCAGTTTTTTGTGCAGTCCGGTGAGTTCGAAAATGCTCATCGTCTCGGTGCCCACGTTGATGATCGAGAATTCCGCGCCGAGCTCTTTCGCCTTGCGGTGGCACGCCACCACCTGCCGCAGACCGGACGAGGCGATGTACTCCACCTTGTCGAAGTCGAGCACAACGGCATCCGCCGCGTCGATGGCTTCCACCGCCGCGCCGAGCTCCGGCGAAGACACGGTGTCCAGCCAGCCGTCCAGCTTCAGGGTGATCTCGTTTCCGTTTTTCACAGTTTCAATAGTCATTGTTGTTCCTCCTCAATATAGTCGATAAGCGTTAACACGTTTTGGCCGTCTTTGTATTCGTAATCCGCGCCGTCTACGGCGGAGACCGCGATAAACCGTCCGAGCCCGCCGATTTGGGTGTCGACGTCGTAATCGTCCGGCGTCTCGATGTCAGTGAGCGGGTCAAAGGGCTTGCCGCCGTCCGCCAGCCGCAAGGTCAAGCGGTCGGACACGGTGAGCGTTGCAAAAACTTTCTCCTCCGGCGGCGGGCTTTCCCCGAACGCATAGGAACAGATATTCACAAAGCACTCCTCCGCCGCGAGGCAAAAGTCGAGCATCTTTTTGCGGGGAAGCGGCGCTTTAAGAATTTCGTTTTTGATTTTCTCGAACTCCCGCACGTCGGGCGAAAGCGTCAGCTCGGTGGTGGTTTTGGCGGTCAGCGCAAGCATGGTGATGTCGTCGTGCTGCTCCGCGCCGTTCGCAAACTCGGTCAGCGCGCTCATCACGTGCGCCACCGGGTTATCGACGTGGCTGGCTTTTGCGTCGGTGAGTACCGCCTCCAAGCGTGCCAGCCCGAAGAACGCTTTTTTGTCGCTGACCGTTTCGGACACGCCGTCGGTATACATAAACAGCGTCTCGCCGGTCTTGAGCGTGACCGTCGTTTCCGCGTAGGTCTCGTCGGTAAACAGACCGAGCATCGTGCCGGCAAGCTCATCCAAACGGCGCACGGTGTCGCCGACGATATACGGGCGATCGTGGCCGGCGTTCGAGTAGATAAATTCGTTCGTTTCGGTGTCGTAAACGCCGACAAGCGCCGTCACGAACAGCATCGCCGGATTGTTGCGGCAAAGGCTCTCGTTGGTGCGGTTAAGCACCTCCGCCGGCGACAGCCCCATTTTGGCGAATTGGTGAATGAGCGTCAGCGTCACCGCCATAAAGATAGAAGCCGCCACCCCTTTGCCGGACACGTCCGCGATCACGACCAGCACGCGGTGGTCGTCGAGCGCGGCGTAATCGTAAAGATCGCCGCCGACGTTTTTCGCGGGCTTCATCAGCGTGTGCATCTCGTAGGTTTTCGACAGCAGATGCTCCTTCGGCAAAAAGCCGCGTTGGATGCGCGCGGCGATCTCCAGCTCGGTTTCGCGGCGCTCGCCCTCGCGGGTAAGGCGGTTAATGTTTTCAAGATACTCGTCGATGTTGGCGGCCATGTGGTTGAACGCCGACGCGATCCGGTTAAACTCGTCGTCGCCGCCCACCTCGTCAAGCAACACCTCGTTGCGGTTACCGTCGGTGATGAATTCGTCCATCGCGGTGGCGATAGTCCGCATCGGCCTCGACACCCGCCGCCGCACGATCACGTAACTCATCACGCCCACCGCGCCGAGCACCAACAGCAGGATCAGCGCGATCACGCCGAACGTGTGGAATACGCGGAGATACACGTCCGCATAGTCCATATCCACGCCCGCCAAAAACTTGTTGCCGTAACAGTCGTAGGTGCGGATGATGGTGGTCAGCTCGTGGCCGAACTCGTTATCGGTCTCGATATGCGCAAACATCGGGTCGGCCTCGACTCCGTCCGCCGTCCATACGGCAAGCTCCTCCTCGGAGATGTCACCCTTGACGACGCGCCCGGTCATTTTGTCGCCGAAATCGGTGTCGCCGAATTTTTCCTCGTCGCAGGAACCGCCGATATAGTGGATCTCGCTTTCCTGAACGTCCAGCACGTAAATGTACGCGTAATCGACGTTGTACCATTTGCAGACGTAGTCGCCGTAAAAGCGCACGATCTCGCTTTGGGATTCGTCAACGGCGACGCCCTTTTGCGCCGTGTCGTAGGACACGAGGTCACCGTAAACTGCGGCGATCGCCTGGGAGAACTTGCGGGTCTCTTTGATGACCGAATCGCGCGCCACGAAGAACGCCGCCGTAAACAGCAAAATCATCGCCACAAGCAACGTCAGCAACACGCGATGGGTCACGCGGCGCGCCACCGTATGTTTTCTCTTCATCCTCTCACCTCGTTCTCAAAAGCTCGTGTACCGATACCACACAAAGCGGCGGGGTCTCGCCGCCGGAAAGTTGGCAAACCGCGCAGGCGTAGCCGGGAAGATCCGTGTATTCCGCAAACGCTGTGTTCGGTGCCGTATGTATTCGGCTCGGCGTTCCAAGCTCCACCGAAAAGCTCGACAGCGGCAAGCTCATTCCCCGCCCGCTCGCCTTTTGGTAGCTCTCTTTGAGCGTCCACAAGCGGAAAAAGCGGTGTGTCTGTTCTTTTTTGCCGACACCGACAAGTCTCGCTTGCTCTTGTTCCGTAAACACGCTGAACGCAATGCTCACGTGGGCGGGGTCGATTTCTTCCACATCGCACCCCACCTCATCGCCCGAAACGATACACACCACCCATTTTCCGGAATGAGAAAGGTTAAAATGAAGCGGGCTGTCGGGCGCAAAGGGTTTGCCGTTTGCTGACAAAGCCAGCTGCTTCGGAAACGGCTCGCCCGCCTGCAAAAACGCATAACGAAGAAGCAGCTCTGCTCCGAGTGACCGTGCCGCGTCCTCTTTTTTGCGGTAGCGCGCGGCTTTTTCCCGCCGCGCGGGAGTCACAGCGGCGAGCGCTTTCTCGAACAAGCCGTCATCCGTCATAAGCGGCATCACATTCACGGCATACACCGCCGTTTTCACACTCATTCGTCCGCCTCCGCCGCGCCCATGATCTCGTCGATGTTAAAGTAATCGAGCGACATAATGCTCTCGATCGCGCGGTCAAGATACGCGTCGTCCACGAGCGGCCACGAGAAGCCGATCCGGTAGAGAATGTTGGTCGTAAAGAGGTTATCCACGTCCACCGCGTGACCGTCCTTGATGTCGTAGGCCGCAAGGCCGCCGAGCTTCGAGTTAAAGCGGTCGTCACCCAGCTTCTCGCGGAACTCTTTGTAATATTGCTCGTCCATTTCGGGATAGATCTTAATGCCGTTGCGGTTGCAGGCGTCGATGATCTTCATTTCGTCGAAGCCGTAGCGGTTGTTGGCGTTGAACGCGGTAAACTTGTCGTTCGTTCCCGCAAGCAGCACCACCGCGCGCGCCGTGCAGTCGATCGGCGAAAAGCTCATCGGGTCGGTCATGTGGCTAATCGGGTATTTGCCCATGACGGCGAACCCGCGAATACCGCTCAAAAACATATTCGTTTCCATATTTGCCTGGAACTCGCCGTCGGAATGGCGGCCCATGAGGTTGCCCACGCGGACGATCTTGCCGCGCAGTCCGTCCTCGATCGCATCCATCATTTTAAGCTCGGCGGCACGTTTCGACAAAATGTACTTATTGTCCATATCGTCGATGATGAACGTCTGGTTTTCGTACATCTTGAGCTGCTTTTCGTAGCTTTCTTTCGTGTGGATACCCGGCACCGACACGGTCGATACCTGCACGAGCCGCATATTGCGCGGCTTGCAGATCGCGATAAGGTTTTCCACACCGCGCACGTTGATACGCTCTAAAATATCGTCGTCCGCAAAGTGCTTGACGCACGCGGCGCAGTTGATGACCGTTTGGATCGGCAGGTCTTTGAGCTTGTCGCCGAGCGTCGCGTCGGTAATATCCGCTTCCAGCACGGTAATGCGGTTTTTAAACGCCTCGTCAAAGCCGTTTGAGAAGTAGTAGACGAGCATCATCCGCAACCGCTTTTCGGCGGATTCGTGCTTGCCGCGGCGCACAAGGCAGTAGATATGCCCTTCCTCGATTTCCAAAAGCTCTTTCAGCACGTGCACGCCGAGGAAGCCGGTCGCACCGGTAAGCAGCACGTTGCCGAGGCTCTCGCGCTTCACCTCTTCGGCGTATTTGACGGTGTTGTATTTGAGCGCCGGACGGTAGATTTCTTCGTCTTGCACCGCGGTGTCCACCGTGACGGTCTGCGCCGCGCGGTCGCGCTGTTCGATAAAGTCGGCGAGCTCCTCCGGCGACGGATGGTCGAAGATGTCGCCGTATTTCACCTCGATGCCGTCGCTCATCAGCACCATCGTGACTTTCGACGCGGAAAGCGACGTGCCGCCGAGCTCAAAGAAGTTGTCGTCGGCGTACACCTCGTCCTCGCCCAAAATATCGGCGAAGATCTCGCACAGCCGCTGCTCCAGCGATTTTTTCGCAGCGCGGCGGCCGGCCTTTTTCTCCTTGGTCTTGGTCGTTTCGGGGAAGCCGTTTTTGTCGATTTTCCCGTTCGGGGTCAGCGGCATTTCGTCGAGTTGCACCAGCACGGCCGGCACCATATAGTAGGTCAGCCGCTCTTTGAGGTGCGCCGTCAGCGCCGAAACGTCCACCGTTTCGGTGGCGGTAAAGAAGCCGGCGAGATAATCCTCGGTGCCGTTGTTGCGCATCAGCACCTTCGCCTGCTTCACCGCGGGATAGGCGGTCATCACGTTTTCGATCTCGTCCAGCTCCACGCGGAAGCCGCGCAGCTTCACCTGGTTGTCGATCCGGCCGCCGAAGTCGATTTCGGCGTCGCCGTTTAACCTCACCTGGTCGCCGCTGTGGTAAGCGGGAAGCCCCAAAAGCGTAAAGAACGACGCGGCGGTCTTTTCGGGCAGCTTCACGTAGCCGCGACCGACGCCGACACCGCAGATGATCAGCTCGCCGATCCCGTACGGCGGCAGGACGTTGCCCGCCTTGTCCGCCACGTAGAATTTGGTGTTTTTGGTCGGGCGGCCGATAGTGATCCCAAGCCCGCTTGAAAGCTCCTTGGTCGCGCAGCAGATGGTCGCCTCGGTCGGGCCGTAGCCGTTAATGATCTGCAGCTCCGGCGCGACCGCTTTGAGCGCGTCGTAGAGCGCGGGCGGGAACGCCTCCGCACCGACGGTGATGGTTTTGAGATTTGCGATCGCCGGCTTAAACTCGGGAATGCTGACGATGTTGTTCATAAACGGCGGGGTGCAACACATCACCTGCACGTTGTTTTCCACCATCAAATCGCGCAGGCTGAGCGGATTATGCTGTTCGTCCTCGGTGGCGAGCACCACGCCGCGGCCCGCAAACAGCGGCAAAAACAAATCGTGCAGCGACATATCGAACGAGATCGAGCTGAGCGCAAGCGCGCGGCCGGTCCACTCGTCGTGAGAGAACGCGCCGATCGTGTGCATGTGCGCCTGCAAATAGTTTTGCAGGTTGCGCTGTTCGATCATCACACCCTTGGGCGTGCCGGTCGAGCCGGAGGTATAAATGCAATAAGCGAGCGCCGTCGGGTCAACCGTAAGTCCCGGATTTTCGCTCTTCTCGGTTTTCAGCAGCTCTTCCACCGTCAGCACGGAATACGGCTTGTCGGCGGAGAACAGCTCCGGCTTTTGCGCTTTGATCGCCTCGGTGGTCAAAACAAACGGGCTGCCCGCGTTTTGCAGACAGAAGTCGATCCGCTCGTCGGGATAACTCGGCAGCATCGGCAAAAACGCCACGCCGGCTTTCATCATACCGATTTCGCCCACCAGCACCTCGCAGGAGCGCTCTAAAACAAGACCCGCGATCGTATCCTTTTTCACCCCGCGGGCAAGAAGCGCGTGCGCCACGCGGTTGGATTGCTCATTGAGCTCTTTAAACGTCAGCGAGCGGCCCTCGGCGACAACCGCGATTTTATCCGGCTGCTTTTGCGCCCACTGCTCCACCCGCTCGTGGAAAAAGACGTTTTCGATCGGCATCTCGTTGTCGTTCAAGCGGGCGTATTCCGCCCACGCCTCGTCGCTCATCAGCGAAAGCGACGACAGCTTCCCGCCGCCGACAAACGCCGCAAGCGCCGCCGAAAGCGCATTGGCAAGTGCTTTGGCAAAGTTTTCGTTATACGTATCGCGGCGATATTCGATTTCGAACGTAAAGCCCGCCTCGGTCAGATTGACGTTGACCGAAAGCGGCGACTTCGCCTCGCCGAGCGTGATCGGCGTAATTTCCGCCGGCTCGCCGCAAAGGGAGTCAAAGCGGAATTGGTCGCCCTGGAACGCCAAAATAATATCGGATTTCACCCCGTAATCGTGCGAAAGCTCCGCAAATGAGCAGGCATCGTTCGCCATGCTGTCCTTGAGCTTCGTCTGCATCGCTCTCACAAACGCGAGCGCGTCGGTCTCGCCGTCTACCTCGGCGGCAACGGGGAGCGAGCGCGCCAAAAACATCACCGCGTTCGCAAGTCGGCTGTCCGCGCGGCCGCTGTAAATCGTCGCAAAGGAGACGCTCTCTTTGCCGGTGAATTTCGACAAAACGAGCGCAAACGCCGCGTTAAAGAGGGCGTTCATCGTGACGTTGTTTTTCTCGCAATACGCTTTGAGCGCCGCCGCATCCACGCTCGACAAAACGGTGACCGCGCCCGAGCCATCCGCCTTTTTCGACGGCTCTTTTTTCGGCATACAGTCGCTCTCGCACCCGGCGAGCGCAGTTTTCCAATACGCTTTCGCCGCCTCGTAGCGGTCGGATGCGCGCGTTTTTTGCTCCTCGAGCGCCGCCTCAAAGCCGGTAAACGTCTCCGCCTTTAAGGCTTCGCCCGCATACGCGCGGGAGATCGCGTCGAACAGCACCGCCTCGGAGGTACCGTCACACAGAATGTGGTGGAAGTCCATGAAGAGCGCGTTGCCGTCGTTCGTTTTATACATTGCGACGCGGTAAAGCTCGCTGTCGAGCAGTGTAAACGGCTTGACAAGCTCCGTTTTGTCCGGCAAATCCGCGCACTCGATGATCGGCACGTTGACCGCCGCGTCGTCGCGTCGGCGGGCGCGCACGTCGCCCTTTTCGTCGGTAAAGAGGGTGGTTTTGACGTACGGATGCGCCGACAGCGCCGCTTTCACCGCCTCGGCAAGCCGCGACAGCTCCACGTTGTCGGACAATTTAATCAGCACCGGAATGTTATACATCGTCGAGTCGGGCGAGGCCATACACTCGACGAAAATGCCGTTTTGGTTTTCGGTAATGGGGTAATCCTCCTGCAGCTCATACGCGGTCGCGCCCTCGCTTCCGTCCAAACACGCCTCCAGCTTTTCGACGGTGTCCTGCTCTTTAAGGTCGGACAGACGAATCGGTGTATCGAACGCGTCGGCCAGCGCGACGTTTAAGCGCACCGCGCCGATCGAGGACAGCCCCGCCGTATCGAAGTCGGTGGTCACGCCGAAATCTTTGTGTCCCACCACGTCGGCGACAATATCAAAAATTTTCTGCTGCGTCTCGGTTTTCGGCGGCACGATCTCGCCGCGGTCACGCACCGGCACGGGAAGCGCCCGCTTGTTGACCTTTTGGTTTTGGTTCAGCGGGATTTTGTCGATTTGCATCATCACCGCGGGCACCATATACGGCGGTTTTTCCGCGCGAATAAAGTCAGCGAGCGCGGTTTTGTCGATTTCACGCGGCGACACGATATACGCCGCGACGAATTTGCCGCCGGCGGGATCGTCGAACGCCGCCACCGTCGCATCCTCAACACCGGGGAAGCGGCGGACAATTTCTTCGATTTCGGTCAGCTCCACGCGGAAGCCGCGCACCTTCACCTGACCGTCGCGGCGGCCGACAAATTGCAGATTGCCGTCGGGAAGCAGGCGCACGATGTCGCCCGTGCGATAGACACGCTCGTAGCCGGGCACAGTCGAGAACGGGTTGTCGCCGTAGGCTTCGGCGGTTTTTTCGGGGCGATTTAAGTAGCCGCGGGTGACGTGCGGCCCCGCGATCCACAGCTCGCCTACCGCGCCGACGGGAAGCCGACGACCGCGCGGATCCACGACGTAGACCTTTAAGTTGTCCACCGGCGTGCCGATCGGCACGTCCTTGTAGTTGACGCCCGGCAGCATTTTAAAGCCGCTCGTCACGACCGAGCCTTCGGTCGGGCCGTAGAGGTTATACAGCGTGACGGACGCAGGCGCGGGGAGCGGGGTCAGTTTTTCGCCCGCCACCGACAGATGCTTGAGCGTCGTCTGCCCGCCCATCAGCGCAAACTGCCGCCCGACCTGGGTGGTCATCACGGTATGGGTAATGCCGTTTTGGTTATAGTAGTCGAGAAGCGCGGGGAAATCCAGCCGCATTTCCTCGGCAATAATATGCAGACATGCGCCGGACGTGATCGCCGGATAGGTGTCGAACACGTTGGCGTCAAAGCCGTAGCTCGCGTAAGACGTCACGCGCGAGGTCTCGTTCATCTCGTAGTATTTTTTCACCCATTCGGTGGTCACAAGCGTGTTGGAATGGGCGAACTGCACGCCCTTAGGCGTGCCGGTCGAGCCGGAGGTGTAGAGCATGACGAACAGATCCTCCGGCGCGGGAGTGGGAAGCGCCGCCGTACCGTCGAGCGACGGAATATCGTCAATGCAAATCCGCGCGCCGGTAAAGTCGGCGGTGATCACGTCGGCGTATTCCGGCGCATACAGAAGCATTACGGCGCCCGAATCCTGCACCATCAGATTAAGCCGCTCGGCGGGATAGGTCGGGTCAAGCGGCAGATACGCGCCGCCGGCTTTCAGCACCGACAGCGAGCACAAAAGCATATATTCGCACCGCCCGATCAGCACGCCGACGACGGTCTCTTTGCCGACGCCGTGCTCGACGAGATACCGCGCAAAGCGGTCGGTAAACTCATCCACCTCACGGTAGGTAAAGTGTTTATCGAGATAGCAAAGGCAGAGGTTGTCCGGCGTTTTTTGCGCCTGCGCGCGGAATTCCTCCACCACGGTGGTATTCGCGTTGTAGTCCGCCTCGGTCTTGTTGAACGCATCCAGCTGCGCGTTTGCCGCGTCGCTCACAAATGCAATCTCGCCGAGCGTCGCTTTTTTCATCATCTCGGAAACGACGGTGCAGAACATTTCGGAAAACGCCTGCAAGAATCCCTCGGTAAACAGCGCGCTTTTCGCGTGCAGCTCCGTTTTGTAGCCGGTTTCGGTTTTCATCACCATCATATCAAAATCGGTGATGGCATCGTCGGCGGAGGCGTATTCCACCGTCATCTCGCCGCCCGCGAACGGCACCGGATCGAACAGCGTCGATTGGAACACGAACGTCGCCTCGTTGGTCACGCCGAATTCCGTCGCCAGATCGCCGAAGCCGACCGCGGTGCGGTTTTTCGTCTCGTAATAGCCGTTGTAAACGGATTTCAAAAAGTCGCCGACCGGCTGCGTCTCGTCGATCGCGAACCGCAGCGGCAGCGTGCGCACGAACATACCCGTCGCGTTTTGCAGCCGCTTGTCGAGGCGGCCGTTGTGGACGGTGCAAAAGCAGCTGTCTTTCACGCCGTTGAATTTGGCGAGCGTATAGGCGAACGCGCCGGTAAACAGCGCGTTTTCGGACACGCCGACAGCTTTCACGAACGCCGAAACGTCCGCTTCCGAAAGCCCGTCGCACGGCTCGGTAAACATCGAAAGCGGGCTGCCCGCAGGCTCGACGGTCACGTCGGACACAAAGCCCGTATCCCACTCGTCGCCGCCGAGTTGTTTTTCAAAATACACCATATCCGCAGCGCGTTCGTCGGCGGAAACCGCTTTTTCCGCAGCGGAAACGTCGAACTGCGTCATCCCCTCGGGCGAAAGCTCCTGCCCCGCGTACGCGGCGGCAATATGGCGCGCGAGCACGCCGGCCGACGTGCCGTCAAACACCAAATGGTGCGCGTCCAGCACAAGGGTTAGACTCTCGCCCGTTTTCCAGGTCTCCGCGCGGAGCAGCGGGCCGTTTTCGAGGTCGAACGGACGAACGAACGTCGAAAGATCCCCTGCGTCTTTGACGGGGAGCTCCACCTCGCCCACGCCGGAAAACAGCATCGACGGCACGCCGCCCGGCGTGCCGAACGTCACGAATAACGTCGGATGCGCGCAAAGCGCCTTTTTTACGGCGTCACAAAGGCGCGCCGCGTCGGTCCCCTGCGGGAACACAAGCCGAAAAGGCAAGTTATAGCGCACCGACTCGGGGTTGTTCACGCACTCGAGATACACGCCCTCCTGCGACGCGCAAAGCGGCGTTACCGCCGGAATATTATCGTATTCCATCATCGCTGCCGTCTTCCTTTCTTCGTCTGTCGGCCGATACCGGCAAAAATTATTCTTCGGGGTCTTCCGTTTCGGTCGGATCGATCGGCGCGCCCGTATTCTCTTCGACGCTTATCCACTCGATTCCGTCCGTGGTTTCCGGCACCACGGGTATCACGCGCGAGGTTTTGTCGTTTCCATCCTCCACGGGCTCTTCCTCTTCTACCCGAGAGAGCAGTTCCTCTTCCTTCTCACGTTTTTTCTGCTTTTTTTCAATAATCAAAAGCGTGATCAACGCCAGCGCACCGATGATCCACACGGCGATCGCCGCCGTCATCGGGAAGTGGGCCAGCCATTGCGGGCCGGTGAGCTCGCAATTGTATCCGATCAGCACACGGTACGCAAACAGCCACAACACCGACCACACGCTGGTGCCCGGCGCGAGGAACGCGATGTCATCCATCGCCTGTATGTTTTCGAGCAGCTCCAAAAGGCCCAAATAGATCACCGCCAGCGCCACCAGCGCAGCCATCTCGAGCAACAGCACCAGCACCTGCACGAGCAGCGGGGTCTTCTTTTTCGCAAACAGTCGCATCGTTCCGAACATCGTAAGCCACGTCACCAGCACACCGCCGACCAGCGGCATCACCGCCGTGCGGCCGTAGGTGTAGGCCTCGTACGCGCCGTAGACCAGCGCCGCCAGCGCCACGACAAGCGTCAGCCAGCCGAGAGGATGCTTATTTTTCTTTTCCGTTTTGTTGAGTTCCATAGTCGATGACCCCTTTCAGCATTTGCGTAAGCACAAAAATGCCCGCGCGTTTTTCAATTTTGCCTATATATAGCTATAATAACACACGCGCGCGAAAAATGCAATAAAGAAATCGGCAAGCCGCGCACAACGGTTGACAGGGCCGCGCCGCGGTGTGTATAATGTTTTCGTAAATCCATTTACGGGAGGCAACCGTATGTATACGCTGTTTTTGGTAGAAGACGATAAGGGTATCACCGACGGCATCGTTACGCTCGCAAGCGCGTGGGGCTACAACGTCGTGTGCTGCCGCGATTTTCGCGCGGTCACCGACGAATTCGTCGCCTGTGCGCCGCACCTTGTTCTGCTCGACATCGGTCTGCCGTTTGCGGGCGGGTTCCATTGGTGTCGCGAGATCCGCAAGCTGTCGAGCGTGCCGATCGTTTTCATCTCCTCCGCGGCGGACAATCTCAACGCGGTCATGGCGATGAACGAGGGCGCGGACGATTTTATTGCAAAGCCGTTCGACGGCAGCGTGCTGATGGCAAAGGTGCAGGCCCTGCTCCGTCGCAGTTACGATTTTGCGCCGTCGTCACCGCTTTTGTCCCACAAGGGCGCGATCTTCAACGTGGGCGACGGCTCGCTCACCTTTGAGGGGCAAAAAATCGAGTTGTCCAAAAACGAGGCGCGCATTCTCTTTTGCCTTTTGTCCAACAAGGGCAAAACCGTCAGCCGCGAAAAGCTGATGACCGAGCTGTGGGCGACCGACAGTTACGTGGACGAAAACACGCTGACCGTCAACGTCAACCGCCTGCGCAAAAAGCTTGCCGCGGCGGGACTGTCCGACTTTATCGCCACCAAATTCGGCGAGGGCTACTGTGTGGGGTGACAAGATGACCTTTTTCACATACTTAAAAACCAAAACGCGCACCCTCGCGGCGGTCGCCGTGGGTGTGGCGCTCTTTGCCGCAGCGTTCGCGCTCTATCACCTGCCCGTCGCGGCGCTCCTCTATCCGGCGGTGCTGTGCTTGCTGTTCGGCGCGGGGTTTCTTGCGTTTGATTACATTTCCCAAAAGCGGCGACACGAGGCGTTTTGGCGGGAATTTTCCTCGCTGACCCCACCGAGCGCACCGCTTGCCGCCGATTCGGTACAGGCAAAGGATTACGCCGAGGCGATCGCCGCGCTCTACCGTGCGCTCGCCGAAAGCGACGCCGCCGCCACCGCGAAATATGCGGAAATGGTGGATTACTACACCGTATGGGCGCACCAGATCAAAACCCCGCTCGCGGCGATGAAGCTGTCGCTGCAAAACGAGGACAGCGCGCTCGCGCGGCAGCTGTCCGCCGACCTTTTCCGCACCGAGCAATACGTCGAAATGGTGCTCGCGTTTTTGCGGCTCGGCGCGGACAGCACCGACTACGTGCTGCGTCCCTGCCGGTTGGACGACGTGCTGAAGCAGAGCCTGCGCAAGTTTGCGCCGGAGTTTATCGGGCGCAAGCTGTCGCTTTCCTATGAGCCGACCGCC
>JAZUKW010000094.1:0-9560 GCA_045643425.1 Acutalibacteraceae bacterium | reverse complement strand
GTTATGACTATCGCTGTGGCGGATGCCTTAATCGGTATTTCACCTAATTCAGAGGATGATGCAATCAAGGCGGCGCTGATTCACTCTATGCAAACTTGGGGTAAAAAGTATCCATGGGCAGGATATGGACAGAAGTTTTTCTTGTGGCTCGGGAGCAAAAATCCTCAACCATACGGCAGTTGGGGAAATGGCTCTGCCATGCGTGTTGCTTCCATCGGGTGGCTTTTTGATTCGCTTGAAAAAACGCGGAAATTTGCAAGATTATCCGCCGAAGTGAGTCACAATCATCCGGAAGGAATTAAAGGAGCCGAGGCAACGGCATCTGTAATATATTTGGCAAGGAATGGTGCCACAAAGGATGAAATCAAAAAATATATCATACATGAGTTTGAATACGATCTTTCGAGGACCTGCGATGAAATACGACCGAGTTATCATCATATTGAATCGTGTCAGAAAACTGTCCCAGAGGCGATTACAGCCTTTATGGAGGGCACGAACTTTGAGGATGTAATTCGAACCGCAGTGTCTTTGGGTGGTGATTGTGATACGCTCACTTGCATAGCGGGCGGTATGGCGGAGGCGTTCTATAAAATGCCGAAGGATATGAAACTGCAAGTGAGAAGCAGACTTCCCGATGAGATGCTCGCGGTGCTGGATCGTTTCTATACGAGCCGATAAAATTGTAGCGCGATTTATAACTTTATAATAATGCAAAAAGCCGCCCGAGGGCGGCTTTTTATGTTCTTACGCTTTGTCGAGCAGCGATTTATACAGCGATTTGTACGCCTCGGCGGAGCTTTTCCACGAGAAATCGGAGGCAAACGCGCGGTCGCGCAGAAGCTTCCAATCCTCTTTGTTCCGGTATGCGCCGAGGGCGCGGTAGAGGGCGGCGAGCATATCGTCGGCGTTGTAAGTAGAGAACGTAAAGCCGTTGCCGAAGCCGTCGCCGCAGTCGTGGATCGAGTCCTTGAGGCCGCCCGTTTCGCGCACCACCGCGACCGTCCCGTAGCGGCAGGCGATCATTTGCGACAGCCCGCAGGGCTCGAACTGTGACGGCATCAAAAAGACGTCTGCACCCGCGTACATACGGCGGGCGAGCGCGGGGTTAAAGCCCTGATAATAGCAGAGCTTTTGGGGATAGCGCGCCTGCGCTCGCTTAAAGTATTCCTCGTAGGCGTAGTCGCCGGTGCCGAGGACGACAAGCTGGAGGTCGGAGGAGGAAAGCAGCTTGTCGAGCGCGTATTTGACAAGATCCAAGCCCTTTTGCGCGACGAGGCGCGTGACCATGATCACGAGCGGCGTGTCGGGCGATTCGGGAAGTCCCATTTCCTTTTGAAGCGCGGCTTTGCAGACCGCTTTTCCGGCGGGGTTTTTGGCGGAAAAGTTTGCGGCGATGGCGGGGTCGGTAGCGGGGTCGTAGGACTTGACGTCGATACCGTTTAAAATGCCGGACAGCTTAAAGGCGCGCGGACGGAGGATGTCGTGAAGCCCGCGGGAGAACCACGTGTCGAGAATTTCGCCGGCGTAGGTGGGGCTGACGGTGGTGATGCGGTCGGCACATTCGATCGCGCCCTTCATCAGGTTGACGCAGCCGCCGTATTCCACGACCGAGCGGTCGTTCCCGCCGATGCCGAACACGTCGCCGAGCGTCTCCATTCCATACTGCCCTTGGTAGGCGATGTTGTGGATGGTGAACACGGTTTTCATGCCGTAGTAGAACGGGTCGTGGACGTAGTAGAGGCTGTGGTAGATCGGCACGAGCGCCGTCTGCCAATCGTTGGCGTGGATGACGTCGGGCTTATAGCCGACGGCTTTGGTGACCTCCAGCGCCGCGCGGGACAAAAAGGCGAAGCGCTCGGCATCGTCATAGAAGCCGTAAAGCCCTTGCCGCTTAAAATAATATTCGTTGTCCAAGAGATAATAGATGACGTTGTCGAGCTTCAGCTGGAAAACGCCGCAGTATTGCCGCCGCCACGATACGGGAACGGACAGGCTGGTGACGAATTCCATTTGATCCCGCAGCTCTTGCGGGACGCATTCGTAAAGCGGCATCACCACCCGCATTCCCACGGATTTGGCGCGGAGCGCTTTCGGCAGCGAGCCCGCCACGTCCGCTAAACCGCCGGTAGCGGCGAAGGGGGTGGCTTCGCTGGTCACGTATAATACTTTCATTGAATCGACCTCCGTTTCGGTCAGATGTGTTTGCCTTTTTTCACGTAGACGGGGAATTCGTTGAGCCCGGTGAGCGATTTTCCCTCGGAGATGGTCACGTTCTTGTCCAAAATGGCGTGAGAGACGTGTGCGCCGGCCTTGACGACCGTTCCCTGCATAAGAATGGAGTTCTCGACGACCGCGCCTTTTTCGACGATCACGTCTCGGAACAAAACCGAGTGTCGAACGGTGCCGAAAACGACGCTGCCGTCGGCGCAAAGCGCGTCGGACACGCAGGCATCGAGGCCGTAAATAGCGGGGCAGACGTCGCGGTTGATGGTATAGACCGGGTTTTGAAGCGGGAACAGCGCGGCGCGCTTTTGGCTGTCCAGCAGGGACAGCGAGGCTTCATAATAGGCTTCGGGGGAGCTGATGATCCGCGTGGAGGCGGGCGCCTCGTAGCCGCGGATGCGCAGGGTGTGCAGCTGCGGGAGCAGAATGTCCCGATCGAACTGCATAAAGTTTTTGGCGGCAGCATCCGCCACCAGCGCACGCAGCAGCTCTTTTTGGATCACGTAAATGCCGAGCCCGCAGGCGTGTTCGCCCTCGGGACAAAGGCCCAAGCGCAAATCGACCACGTCGCCGTTTTCGTCTAAATCCAACAGCAGGTTGTCCGCAAGGGCGGGGCAGGCACCGCGGCGATAGGCAACGGTGACGTCGGCGCCGGCGTCGATATGGGATTCGATGAGCGCTTTGTAGGAGAGGTTGCTTACCACGTGGCAGTCGGACATAACCACGTATTCCTCGCGGCCGGCCGCCAAAAAGTCGTCGAGGCTGTGGAGCGCGGCAACGCGACCCTCATAGAGATTGTCCGGCACGTCGTAGGGGGTCAGGAAATACAGACCCTCGGTTTTGCGGGAAAGGCCCCACGCTTTGCCGGAGCCTAAATGCTCCATCAGCGATTGGGTGTTGCGCTTGGTGATGAGGCCCACCTTGCCGATGCCGGCGTGGGCCATGTGGGAGAGGGGAAAGTCGATGAGGCGGTAGCGGCCACCGAACGGCACCGAGCCGAGCGCGCGCTCGGCGGTAAACTCCCGCAGAGCGTCGTCGTGATAGTTCGGGAAAATCAGCCCCAAAACGCGGTTACTGCGCACGGCGATCGCCTCCCTTCGTGTCGATCATGGCTTTGGCGGGAACGTGGGTGTCGGGCGATACGGTGACGCCCTCGCCGATGACGGCAACGCCCCATTCCTCCAGGTTTTCTTTATCCTCCGGGCGCTCGCCGATCACGGCGTTTTCGCCGACCGTGACGTTTTCCGCCAGGATGGAATACTGCACTTTTGCGCCCGCTTTTACCCGCACGCCGGGCATCAAAATGGAGTCGCGCACCTCGGCGCCCTCCTCCACGGTGACGGCGGGGAACAGCACCGAAAAGTCCACCGTTCCGAAAACGGAACAGCCCTCGGAGATCATACTGTTTTGGACGCTTGCGCGTTCGCCGATATATTGCGGCGGCAAGGCGGGGTTGTTCGAGTAGATGCGCCAAGAGGGATCGGACAAATCGAGCGGGACGCGGGGGTTTAAAAGATCCATATTCGCTTCCCACAGGCTGTCGATCGTGCCGACGTCTTTCCAATAGCCGTCAAAGGGATAGGCGACCATCGGCTCGCCGGCAGCGAGCATGGCGGGCAGTACGTCGTGGCCGAAATCGTTTTTGGAGGTCGGGTTTTGGTCGTCGGCTTTAAGATACGCTTTGAGCGTTGCCCACGAAAACACGTAAATGCCCATCGAGGCCAGATTGCTTTTCGGATGCTCCGGCTTTTCCTCGAATTCGGCGATACGGTCGTTTTCGCCGACGTTGACGATGCCGAAGCGATGCGCTTCCTCCGGCTCGACCGAAAGCACCGCAACGGTGCAGGCGGCTTTGTGCTCTTTATGGAAGCGGAGCATACGGGAATAGTCCATTTTATAGATATGGTCGCCGGACAGCACCAGCACGTATTCCGGCTCGTACCGTTCGATGAAATTTCGGTTTTGGAAAATGGCGTTGGCGGTACCTTTGTACCAATCCGCGCCGGAGGTTTGCTGGTACGGCGGCAAAATATGCACACCGGCATCGGGAACGTCGAGATCCCACGCCTGACCGCTGCCGATATAGTCGGACAGCTCGAGCGGCTGGTATTGCGTCAACACGCCGACGGTGTCGATGCCGGAGTTGACGCAGTTGGAGAGGGGAAAGGCGATGATCCGATATTTGCCGCCGTAGGGAACGGCGGGCTTGGCGATCTTTTCGGTCAGCGTATACAGACGGCTGCCCTGACCGCCGGCGAGCAGCATAGCGACACATTCTTGCTTACGGAACATTCGTCATTCCTCCTTTTCGGGTAGGCGTTCTAAAAATAAGACCGACAGCGGCGGGAGCGTCAGCTCTGCCGACTGGTCGAAACCGTGAGACGGCACGGGTTCGGTGCTCACGGCCGCGTTTTTTTCGCTGTCCCCGCCGAACGCTTGGTCATCGGTGGAAAATACCGTCTGATAACGGCCTGCGGCAGGTAAGCCGATGCGGTAGCTTCCCCGCGCGACGGGGGTAAAGTTGCAAACGGCGACGAGCTCGTTTCCCGCTTTGTCGCGGCGCGCAAAGGCGACGACGCTCTGGGCCGCGTCATCCGGCACGATCCACGAAAAGCCCTCCCAATCGAAGTCGTTGCCCCAAAGCGCGGGGTGGTCGAGGTAAAAGTGGTTGAGGGCTTTTGTGAAGTCTCGGTAGGCTTCGTGGGCGGGGTAGTCGAGCAAAAACCAATCGAGCGGGGCTTTGTAGTCCCATTCCTTGAACTGCCCGAACTCGTTGCCCATAAAGGTCAGCTTTTTGCCGGGGTGCGGCATCGTGTAGGCGGCAAAGGCACGCGCACCGGCGAATTTTTCCTCGTAGCTGCCCGGCATTTTGTCGAGCAGGGATTTTTTACCGTGTACCACCTCGTCGTGGGACAGCGGGAGGATGAAATTCTCCGAAAAAGCATAGAAGAACGAGAACGTGAGGCTGTGGTGGTTGTCCTTGCGAAAATAGGGGTCGAGGGACATATAGCGAAGTGTGTCGTTCATCCAGCCCATATTCCATTTGTAGTTAAAGCCGAGCCCGCCCGCGTCAACGGGGCGGGAGACGAGCGGCCAGGCGGTGGATTCCTCCGCGACCATCAGCGCGTTGGGAAACGCGCCGAATACTGCGGTGTTGAGTCGCTGTAAAAACGCGACGGCCTCTAAATTCTCGTTGCCGCCGTTTTGGTTTTTGACCCATTCGCCGGGTTTTCTGCCGTAATCGAGATACAGCATCGAGGCGACCGCGTCCACGCGGATGCCGTCCACGTGATACTGTTCGAGCCAAAAGAGCGCGGAGGAGATGAGAAAGCTCTGCACCTCGGTTTTGCCGTAGTCGAAGACGCAGGTGCCCCATTCTTTATGCTCCCCCTTGCGCGGGTCGGCGTATTCGTAAAGCGGGGTGCCGTCGAAGCGGTAAAGCCCCTGCTCGTCTTTCGGGAAATGGGCGGGGACCCAATCCATAATAACGCCGAGCCCGGCGCCATGGAGAATATCCACGAATTTCATAAAATCGTGCGGGGTGCCGAAGCGGGAGGTGGGGGCGAAATACCCGGTCACCTGATAGCCCCACGAGCCGTCGAACGGAAATTCCGTGACGGGCAGCAGCTCCACGTGGGTGTAGCCCATTTCGCGCGCATAGGCGGCGAGCTCGACGGCGGCCTGCTCATAAGAGAGGAAGTCGCCGTTTTCCTGCTGCCGCCAGGAGGGGAGATGCACCTCGTAGATATTGAGCGGGATGTCGTACACCGAGCGGGCGGCTTTTTCTGCCTGCCACGCGCTGTCCCGCCACGCGAAGCCCTCTAAATCGAAAATCTTCGATGCCGTTCCCGGCCGGGTTTCAAAATGGGTGGCGAAGGGGTCGGCTTTCATTACGGTTTTGCCGTTTTGCTGTGTCACCGCGTATTTGTAAGCGGTAAACGTGGGAAAATCGTCACAAACGAGTTCCCACGAGCCGTCCGGAAGGCGGGAAAGCGGCAGCGCGTTCGGCTGCCACTCGTTGAAGTCGCCGACGAGCGAAACGGCGCGGGCGGCGGGGGCATAGACGCAAAAACGACGCTTTCCGTCCGCGGTTTTGTGGTTGCCGAAGCGCTGATAGGCGCGGGTGTCGATGCCGTCCAACGTGACGGGGGTTCGGTTGTCGCTCATACGGTCGCCTCCTTTTTTATGCTCGTCCCGAAAAGACTATGCGTTTTATTACCGCTATTATACCAACTTTTTCCTCTGTTTGCAAGGACTTTCAAACGGGTTCAACCATAAGTTTGTCCGTTTTTTCGACCGAAAAAGAGGAAAGTCGGCGAAAAAATTTGCCTTTATATAAAAATTTTACTTTACAAATCGGAATTCGCGTGATATACTGATTCGGCAAGCGAAATTTTGCGCTTGTGTGATCCCTTTACACGGACGGTGGAGAATGCCCGTTTCGGGAGTCCGTTTCCCCGCGCTGTGTTTGGCGGAAATTTTATAAAAGGAGGACAAACACATGCTTCTGCCCGAAGAGAAAACCGCTATCATGGCGGAGTATGCCACCCACGAGGGTGACACCGGTTCGCCGGAGGTCCAGATCGCCGTTTTGACCAAACGCATCAACGACCTTACCGAGCACCTGAAGGTCCACAAAAAGGACCACCACTCCCGCCGCGGCCTGCTGAAGATGGTCGGTCATCGCCGTAACCTGCTTAACTATCTTGCGAAGAAAGATATTAACCGTTACCGTGCGATCGTCGAAAAGCTCGGCCTGCGCAAGTAAGACATCTCGATAAGGCAGGCGGCACTTTTCCGCCTGCCTTATCCTCTTTCCACGGTCAACCGGGTGTTTTGCGATTTTAGCGATGAAACGAGCGCCGCCTATCGCTACGACGTTGGTTTTATTGCTAATAATCGTGTGACACCCCGAAAATATTATTTTAATCGGAGGTAACAACTATGTTCGAAAACGAAAAAGTATTCGAAACCACTCTTGCCGGCCGTCCCCTCGTGGTCGAAACCGGCAAATTGGCGCAGCTGTCCGGCGGTTCCTGCCTCGTCCGTTACGGCGAGACGGTGGTGCTTTGCAACGTGGCCGCTTCCGCCAAACCGCGTGACGGCGTGGATTTCTTCCCGCTTTCCGTGGACTACGAAGAAAAACTGTATGCCGTCGGCCGTATCCCGGGCAGCTTCCTGCGCCGCGAGGGTCGTCCGACCGAGAAGGCGATCCTCACCTCGCGTGTGATCGACCGCCCGATCCGCCCGCTGTTCCCGAAGGATATGCGCAACGACGTCAGCGTCGTTTGCACCGTGATGTCGGTCGATCCCGATTGCCCGCCGGAGACGACGGCGATGATCGGCGCCTCTATCGCGATCTCCATTTCGGATATTCCGTGGGCCGGCCCGATCTCCGGCGTTGTTGTCGGTCTTGTTGACGGCGAGTACGTCATCAACCCGACCGCCGAGCAGGAGAAGGTGTCGGATATGCACGTCACCGTTGCTTCTACCGAGGAGCTTGTCGCGATGATCGAGGCGGGCGCGAACGAGGTGGATAACGACACCATGTTTAACGGTATTATGGCCGGTCACGAAGCGAACCAGGCCATTGTCCGCTTCATCAAAGACATCCAGGCGGAAATCGGCAAGCCGAAGTTCCCGTTTGTGTCGAACGATCCCGATCCGGCGATGTTCGAGGCGATCAAAGAGTTCGCCATCGAAGACGTGCGCGCCGCGCTCGATACCGATGACAAACGTATCCGCGACGAGCGTCTCATTCCGGTGTATGACAAGGTGCACGCGCAGTTCGACGAGGAATACGCCGAGCAGATCGAGAAGATCGACGAGTGCCTCTACAAATTGCAGAAATACGTCGTGCGCCGCTGGCTGCTCGACGACGGCAAGCGTGTGGACGGCCGCGGCATCAACGAGATGCGCCCGCTGGCGTCCGAGGTCGGCATTCTGCCGCGTACCCACGGCTCGGGTCTGTTCACCCGCGGTCAGACCCAGGTTCTGACCACCGTGACCCTCGGCTCTTCCAAAGATGCGCAGCTTCTTGACGGTATCGACGACGAGACCGAGAAGCGCTATATGCACCACTACAACTTCCCGTCCTACTCGGTGGGCGAGACCCGCCCGTCGCGTGGCCCGGGTCGCCGCGAGATCGGCCACGGTGCGTTGGCGGAGCGTGCGCTCGTGCCGGTGCTGCCGAGCATTGAGGAATTCCCGTACACCATGCGTCTCGTGAGCGAGGTGCTTTCTTCCAACGGTTCGACGTCGCAGGCTTCGATCTGCGGCTCCACCCTCGCCCTTATGGATGCGGGTGTGCCGATCAAAGCGCCGGTCGCGGGTATTTCCTGCGGTCTTATCAGCGAGGGCGACCGCTTTATGACCATGGTCGATATTCAAGGCCTTGAGGACTTCTTCGGCGATATGGACTTTAAAGTCGGCGGCACCAAGAAAGGCATTACCGCCATTCAGATGGACCTCAAAGTCCACGGTCTTACTCCCGCCATCATCCGCGAGGCGCTCGACAAGACCTACAAAGCGCGCTGCTACATCCTCGACGAGGTGATGCTCAAAGCCATTCCGGAGGTTCGTCCGGAGCTGTCCAAATGGGCGCCGAAGATGCTGTCTACCAAGATCGATGTGGATAAGATCCGCGAGGTCATCGGTAAAGGCGGCGCGGTCATCCAAAAAATCTGCGCCGACTGCAACTGCACCATCGACGTGCAGGAGGACGGTCAGGTGTTCATCTCCGCGGTCAACACCGACGACGCCCGCCGCGCGCTGGCTATTGTTGAGACGATCGCCAAGGATCCGGAAATCGGCTCGATTTACAAAGGCCGCGTGACCCGTCTTATGAACTTCGGTGCGTTCGTGGAGATCGCCCCGGGTAAAGAGGGCCTTGTCCACATCAGCAAGCTGGATATTCGCCGCGTCGAGACCGTGGAGGACGTTGTGTCCGTCGGCGACGTGGTTCTCGTGAAAGTGGTCGAGATCGACGAGCAGGGCCGTATCAACCTGTCTCGCCGCGATGCGCTGATCGAGGTTGAGGGTCTTACGCCGGAAGAGCCGGAGGAGCCCCGCCCGCCGCGCCGCGAGGGTGGTCGCCGTGACGGCGGTCATCGCCCGCAGCGCCGCTGATTAAAGGGTATATAGTATAAAATCCCCCGCATCCTGTCGGTTGCGTGGGATTTCTTTTGCAATTTTTCTGTTTTTGGGGTGAAAGGGTTTAAGCTTTACAGAAGCATCGCCGAATGCCGGAAAACGAAAGCGCCGAAAAACCGTGGAATATCAGCGGTTTTATTACGGAATTGCAGCGGCGTAAAGCCCAAAGCCTTGTCGGGGGA